>JBNKIW010000001.1:0-243414 GCA_050290865.1 Rhodomicrobiaceae bacterium
TCAGAAGTTCGGGCTAACCAATTGAATTTATTCGAGAGTTAGCCGGACGCCAATGAATCGGCGCACAAAATCGATGCGGTGGACGACGCCCGGTCCCGGCATCCATGGTGCCATAGGGTGATCGTTGAAGAACGAATCACATGAGGGGATCGTCCACATGCGGGTTGCCACGATTGGTTTGGATCTCGCCAAGACCGTATTCCAGGTGCACGGCGTCGATGCCGAGGGCAAGGTTGTCGTCAAACGGCAGCTCCGCCGCACGCAGATGATCGATTTCTTCCGCAAACTGCCGCCCTGCCTGATCGGGATGGAGGCATGCGCGACGGCGCATTACTGGGCTCGCGAACTGACCGCGCTCGGGCACACGGTGCACCTGATGCCACCCGTCCTACGTCAAGGCTTATGTCCGGCGCTCCAAGAACGATGCCGCTGACGCTGCCGCGATCTGCGAGGCGGTAACGCGGCCATCGATGTGCTCCGTGCCCGTTAAGACGATCGATCAGCAGGCTGCACTTGCTTTGCATCGAACACGGGATCTGCTGGTCCGTCAGCGTACGCAATTGGTCAATGCGCTGCGTGCTCACCTCGCCGAAATGGGCATCGTCGCCGCCACTGGTGTCGATGGTATGAAGACGCTGCTTGAGATCGTGAGCGATCCTACGAAAGGAAAGCAGGTATTGGCTGGCCGCGATCAGGCAAGCATCGCGGCAGTTACCGGCAGCCATGAAAACCGCCTTGCAACCGATTGCACTTCAAATCGAGGCCCTTGGCGAACAGATTGGCCAGCTTGAGCGCGCTATCCACGCGCAGCATCGCGCCAACGATGTCAGCCGGCGGCTTGAGACCATTCCCGGCATCGGCGTCATGGGGGCCACTGCGCTGGCGATGACCATCACCGATCCGTCAGCGTTCAAATCGGGACGCGAACTCGCTGCCTGGATTGGCCTTGTCCCGCGCCAAAACTCCACCGGCGGCAAGGCGCGGCTCGGCAGCATCTCTAAGCAGGGCGATCGTTATCTGAGACGGCTGCTGATCGTCGGCGCCGCGGCAGTGATCCGGTATGCTGAGACCCATCCGGAAAAGCACCCCTGGCTGATCAAGATTCTGGCCCGGAAACCACGCAAGCTTGCTGCGGTGGCGCTCGCCAACAAGATGGCACGGATCGTCTGGGTGCTGCTGGTGAAGGACGGTACTTACCGGGCGCCTTCCCTGGCGGCAGCGGCATAAGGGCTCAGCAATGGGAGAGCTGATGAAACGTTGACGGACAATAACGAATTTCGTCCCGGCACTGCAAAGATTGTGAAGCGCTGAAGTGGCAAACGACAGGAGAAACCAGTTGCGAGGGTGAAAGTTATTGGCTGGCCGCGATCAGGCAAGCATCGCGGCTGCGGCGTGATGCGAAACGGTCGAGCCGTCGATCGGGAAAACCCGTGGGGTTCAATGGGCATCCAGCCCGGAGGTTTTTGCCGGCCGCAATCAGACAAGCATTGCGGCAAGATGATTGGGACCCGGTCAGCGGATCACATCAGGGCCAGCGGTCATGGTACCGCGACAACAGGCCGGACACATGACTTGCACCCGACCGCGAGCAGCCACGTCAGATTTCCCTTGCAACGCGGGCGTCGTCCACACATGACCCCCGATCGGCGTCGAATTTTGCCCCCCTCGCTGCGGGACGCCGCCGTCTATAAGGCATGTATTTCAACGGCTTAAAAATCTACAGAAGACGCGAGCGTTTGAGCGCTCACCGGCTGTAGGGGGGCAACCAGCGGCGCCGATACAAATACTGGCCGTAAGGCAGGGCCCCGGATGTCGTCAGGCAACCGCTGCATTTCCCGGAAAATTGTAGGCGACTTTTATGAAAGTTCGGGCTTCAGCGTTAGAGGTCCGGAGAATAAGATTCCGTTACCGCCTTCACCCGAACGTCCGGCAGGACTAGTCTGAACGGGATGGCAGATTGGGCCGCTCCCCCTCCATTGGCCCAAAGGCATGATGCCGCACTGCCATACCGGCCAATCCGGTATGTCCCCGCTCTCTCGTAACAAGTCAGCATAGGGACATCCCTCATGACTAGTCTTTTGACAAACACTGCCGCCCAAACTGCGCTGCAGACCCTGACGATGACCAACAAGTCTCTGGAGACAACCCAGAGCCGGATCTCCACGGGTTTCCGCGTCTCCACGGCGGCGGACAACGCGGCCTACTGGTCGATCGCAACAACGATGCGGTCGGACAATGCCGCGCTATCGACCGTCGAAGACGCCCTCGGTCTCGGCTCCGCGACCGTGGACGTTGCCTACACCGCCGTCGAGCAAGCCATCGACGTCGTAACTGAGATCAAGACGAAGCTGGTCGCCGCCCGTGAACCGGGTGTCGATCGCGGCAAGATCCAGAGCGAAATCTCCGAACTGCAGAACCAGCTCTCCGGTATCGCCGACGCGTCGGTGTTCTCGGGCGAGAACTGGCTCTCCGTGGACTCGAGTGCCGCTGGATACAACGCCACGAAGTATGTCGTATCCTCGTTCTCGCGGACCGGCTCGACCGTGAGCATCGGCACGATCAGCATCGATACGTCGTCCGTCAAACTCTATGACGCCAATGGGGCGGACGAGGGCATCATCGACGGTCTTCGTGACTCGACCTCGGGTGCGCTCGGCGGTGACGACACATACGCCATCTCCACCCTCGACATCTCGGCTCTCACCGACAGCGCCGCCGACCTGACGACCCTCGAATCGTACATTCAGGGCGCCGACATGGCGATGGGCGAGATGACCGATGCCGCCACCAGCCTCGGCTCGGTGAAATCGCGCATCGGACTGCAGCAGAACTTCGTGGCGGCGCTGAAGGACGCCATCGACCGCGGTATCGGACAACTCGTCGATGCCGACATGAACGAAGAGTCGACCAGACTGCAGGCGTTGCAGGTCCAGGCACAGCTCGGCATTCAGGCGCTGAGCATTGCCAACACCTCCAGCCAGAACATCCTGTCGCTGTTCAGGTAAGTCTGGTGTATCAAGACGGGCAGGCGCGTACATAGTGCGCGCCTCGCCAGCCGCCGCATGGCGAGGACGGGGATCTTCCCCGTCCATTCGCTATCTAGTACGCCCCGCGTCCTCGCTATCGCGCGAATTTCGCGATCACCTCTTCCGGGATCGGGCGCGACTTGATGCGTTCCGGGTCTTCCGGATGCTTGCCCACCCAGACGCGCGTCTCCCAGGCCTCGATGGCCAGCTTGCCGTCCTTCAGCAGCCGGTGTTCGACGTCGAAACTCGACTTGCGGAATTCGCTCACGCGCGATTCCACCGTGACATCGTCGCCGTATTTCGACGGGATCATGAACTTCGCCCGCGTATCGACCATGGGAAAGCCGACCACATCAAAGTGCTTCTGCATCTCGCTCTTCGACATGCCGAGCGCCGTCTCGAACAGATGCGCTGTGCAGGCGTCGAAATACGCGAAGTAGCGGGGATAGAACACGATCCCCGCCGGATCGCAGTCGCCCCACTCGATCCGGATGATACGGCTGTTCACCAGCATGACGGTCTTTATCTTCCTCTGTGCTTTTTCTCTGTCATTCCCGCGAAAGCGGGAAACCAGTCTCCCCCGGCTCCGCGGATGTGGCACCTGGATCCCCGCTTTCGCCGGGATGACAATAGAGGGGGCCCCTCACCGCGGCGGCAGGCGCAGGGCGCCGTCGAGCCGGATCACCTCGCCATTGAGCGCCACATTGGCGATGCACGCCTCCGCGAGGGCGGCATATTCGGATGGCTTGCCGAGACGCTTCGGGAACGGCACCGACTGCCCCAGGCTGATCCGCACATCTTCCGGCAGTTCCTTCATCATCGGCGTTTCGAACAGACCGGGCGCGATCGCGAGCACGCGGATGCCGAACTGCGCCAGTTCGCGCGCGGCGGGCAGCGTCAGCGCGGCGATACCGCCTTTCGACGCGGAATAGGCTGCCTGGCCGACCTGCCCTTCGAACGCCGCCACCGACGCCGTGGAAATGACGACACCGCGTTCACCGTCATCCAGCGGGTCGAGCGCCGCCATATCCGCCACGGCGAGCCGCAGCATGTTGAACGTGCCGATGAGGTTCACGCGGATGGTACGCTCGAAATCGGCGAGCGGCTGCGGACCGTCGCGGCCCAGGATGCGCTTCGCCCGGCCGATGCCCGCGCAATTGACGAGGATGCGCGCCGGCCCGTTCGCCTCGCGCGCCCTGGCGATGGCTGCCACCGCCGCATCCGCGTCCGCGACGTCGCAGGGCACGCCGAAGCAGCCGAGTTCGGCGGCACGTGCGCTGACCGCGTCGGCGTTCACGTCCAGAAGCGCCACCTTCGCGCCCGCCTGCACGAGGCTCGCCGCCGTCGCAGCGCCGAGACCCGATGCGCCGCCGGTGATGATGGCCGCCTGCCCTTTCAACTCCATGCTCTCAACCTCAACCCGTGGTCGTATTGTTCTGGTCGCCGCGATCAGCAAGCATCGCGGTGTTATTTTGCTGGCCGCGATCAGCAAGCATCGCGGTGTTATTTTGTTGGCCGCGATCAGCGAGCATCGCGGTGTTATTTTGTTGGCCGCGATCAGCGAGCATCGCGGCTGTTCTCAACGAGCAGGGCTATCCCCTGACCGCCACCAATGCAAGCCGACGCGATACCGTAGCGGCCGCCGGAGCGCTGCAATTCGCGCGCAACGGTCACCGTCAGCCGCACGCCCGTGGCGCCCAGCGGGTGACCGATGGCGATGGCGCCACCATTCACATTCAGCTTGCCTTCGTCGAGCCCGAGATCGCGGGCGCAGGCGAGCACCTGCGCGCCGAATGCCTCGTTGATTTCGATGCGGTCGATGGCCGACAGCGCGAGACCGGTACGCTCAAGAAGCTTGGCAATGGCGGGCACCGGGCCGATCCCCATGATCTCCGGCGGCACACCCACGGAAACGCCCGCGACGACGCGCGCGAGCGGTGTCTTGCCCACACGCTTGGCATAGGCCGACGATGCCACCAGGGCGGCGGCGGCACCGTCGACCACGCCAGACGAGTTGCCCCCCGTCTGAACCCCTCCGAAAGCCGGGCGTATCTTTGCCAGCGCCTCGACGGGCGAGGGCCGGACATGCGTATCGCGCGCGACTTCGGTTTCTTTGCCTTTCAGCTTGATGCCGCGTTTGGCCAGCCCTTCGCGCTCGAAGGTCTCATTGACCACGGGAACGATCTCTCCGCCGAGGTAACCGCTGTTCTCCGCAGCCAGCGCGCGTTCGAAGCTCCGCGCGGCGAAGGTGTCCACCTCCTCTCGGCTGAGATTGAATTTCTTGGCGAGGTTCTCCGCCGTATCGCCCATGGAGCAACCGCAGGACGGATCGAGCAGCGCTTCCCACAGGAAATCCTTGAATTCCACCTGCCCCATGCGGAAGCCGCCGCGATGCGTGTAGGCGGCAACCGGATTGCGGCTCATCGACTCCGTGCCCACGCACAGCGCGAGGTCCGCGCGGCCGAGCGACACGGCGTCGGATGCCTGGATGATCACTTCGATGCCCGTCCCGCAGACGCGCTGCACCAGATGCGCGGGCGTCTCGACATTCGCCCCGGAATAGAGTGCGACATGGCGCGGCAGCATATAGGCGTCGAAGCTAGCCTGCGCCATGCTGCCCGCGACAACCATGCTGGTGTCGGCGGCCGGAACGCCGGAGCGTGCGAACACCGCGCGGGCGGCCTTGATGCCGAGGTCGATGGGCGAGACCAGCGACAGGGCGCCGTTGTAATCGACAAACGGCGTGCGCACTCCGTCGATCAGCCAGGCATCGGAGAAGGTGGAGAAAAGGCCAGACATCGGTCAGCTCCGTGGTGTCGGGGTAAGGATCCGGGGCGAGACGGGCTCCGCATACAGCGCCTCGACCAGCGCCTCGCGGCGCGAGAGCACGGCACGCTGGTTGATGGACCCCTTGTCGGTGATTTCGTGGCCGTCCATGGAGGGCGGCTCTGCCAGGATCTTCGCTCGCCAGACCCGCGTTGACGACCCCGTACTCTTGGCCACCGCCTCGTCGAGCTTCGCCTGGAATGCCGCGCGTACGGCCTCGTGTCCGAGGATTTCCTCGGGCGAAGCGTTCGCCAGATGGGGCACGAGCTTGATGCACGCATCCATGTCGGGGAAGATAAGGACGGCGATGTCGTCGCGGTTCAGCCCGGCAACGACGACGTCTTTCATCAGCGGCGCGAATGTGGCGATCAGGCTTGCGCGCAACAGGCCGACGCGCACCCAGGTTCCGCTCGCCAGCTTGAAATCCTCGGCAATGCGGCCATCGAAGAAAAAGCCCTTGATCGGCTGCTCCGGATCGGCGAAGCGCACGGCGTCGCCCAGCTTGTAGAAGCCTTCCTCATCGAATGCGGCGGCGGTGACATCGGGCATGCGCCAGTAGCCGGGGGTGATGCTCGGCCCCTTGAGCCGCGCCTCCAGCTTGCCGTCGACAGGCGCAAGCTTGAGCGTGACGCCGGGCACCGGCAGCCCGATGGCGCCCGAGCGTGTCATGTCCTTGGTGCAGAACAGCGCCGACGGGCTGCTCTCGGTCGCGCCGAGCCCGCTCATGATCATGACGCGCTCGCCGATGGATTCCATCGCGAGGGCGTCGAGATCGTCCCACACATGCTGCGCCATGCCCGCGCCTGCGAACAGCATCATCTTAAGGCGGCTGAAGAATTTGTCGCGCAAGCCGGGCTCGCGGCGGAAATAGGGGACGAGTTCCTCGAAACCCTTCGGCACGTTGAAATAGACGGTCGGCGCAACCTCGCGCAGATTGCGCACGGTCTCGGCGATGCCGTTCGGCGTCGGCTTGCCATCGTCGATGTAATAGGAGCCGCCATTGAACAGCACTATGCCGATATTGTGATTGCCGCCGAAAGTGTGGTTCCAGGGCAGCCAGTCGACGATCACCGGCGGCTCTTCGCGGAAGAACGGGAACGTGGCCGCAATCATGGTCTGGTTGGAGCAGATCATGCGATTGGTATTGATGACGCCCTTCGGCATCCCCGTCGAACCGGAGGTGAACAGGAACTTGGCGATGGTGTCCGGGCCCACGGCAGCGTTGGCGGCATCGACCTCAGGCCCCACCGGCGTCGCGAGTAGATCGGCGAAGAGGGTGCTCCCGCGTCCCGGCACCGGGTTGCACGTAACGGCGATCTCGACATCCGGCGCGATGGTGTGGCCGATGGCGCTGGCGTAGGCCTCGCCGTTCTCGGCGAAGACGAGACCGGGTGTCAGCAGCTCGACGATGTGCCTCAGCTTGCCGTGATCGGTGGATAAGAGCGAGTAGGACGGCGAAACCGGCGCGTAAGGGATGCCCGCATAGAAACAGGCCATGTTCAGGAGCGCGTGTTCCAGATCGTTGCCCGACAGGATGAGCAGCGGGCGCTCCGCCGACACGCCGCGCTTGATGAGCGCCGCCGCCAGCTTGCGGGTCATCTGCAGCGTGGCGCCGTAGGTGAGCTTGCGCCAGTCGCCGCCGTCCTGGCGTCTCGCCATGAAGACGCGGCCCGGCGCACGCAGCGCCCAATACTCCAGACGGTCGGTGATCCGTTGCGGATACGGCGCCAGAGGATGGGGCGAGCGGACCAACATGGTTCCGTCCGCGCGGCGGTCGATTTCGACGCCGACCGGTCCAAGATGCACGTCGCGCACCGGCCCGAATGCATGGGCGTTCATCACAGATCCTCCCTTCTGCCGCCGGTCGCGCCCCAACGCGTGCCGGCCACCTGTGTCGCTGCTCTTCCGGCAGCCTATTCGTGAACCACTTTGCCCGCCCGCTTCTCGAGAAAAGCCCGCTTGCGGGCGTTGGCTTCCTCGTCAGCCTGGGCGATGGCTGCCATCAGCGATTCGAACATGTAGCCCGCCGATGTGCCGCTCTCGGCGATCCGCGGCAGCGCCTGCAGAACCGCATAATTGCTGAGCGCGCTGTTCGAGGCGATCTTGCGGGCGAGTTCCAGCCCCTTGGCGAGCCCCTCCCCTTCGGGCACGACATAATGCGAGAAACCGGCGGTCTTGCCTTCCTCGGCACCATAGGTGCGCCCGGTGAGCATCATGTCGATCATGCGCGACGCGCCGACGAGGCGTGGCAGCCGCACCGCACCGCCGCCGCCGACGAAGATCCCGCGCTGCCCCTCGGGCAGTCCGTAGAAGGCAGTGCTTTCCGCGATGCGGATATGCGCAGCCGCCGCCAGTTCCAGCCCGCCGCCGACGACAGCGCCATGCAGCACGGCGACAACCGGCACCTTGCCGAATTCGATGGCGTCGAAGGTCTGATGCCAGCTGCGCGAATGGGCGATCGCGTCCGGAACGCTCTGCTCGACCACTTCGGACAGATCGAGGCCGGCGGAGAAGTGCTGACCATTCCCCGCGAGGACGACCGCCTTGACGGTGGCCGGCAGGCTCTGGAAGAAGGCGTGAATGCCGCGCACGGTCGTATCATCGAGCGCGTTGCGCTTTTCCGGGCGGTTCAGCCGGAGAATGGCGATCTCGCCCTGATATTCAGCCTGCACGGAAGGCGGCAGAGCGGCCATTGGGCCGTTTGCCGAAGTCACGATATGCATGGGTTCACTCCCTATTCGTTATGCAATATAACAGTTAGCAAACGGAACTGTCAATCAAAGGAGCGCCAAGTCGGAGGAGCGCGCCCCGGCAAGCAGGTTCGGGCAGCCAGAGGGCGACGCGAGAGAGACGAACTGATAAGGACCGGCGAAGGCGTAAGGTGAGATTCTCCTCCCCCAAATACCGCTAAGGCTCGGGCCTTTTTCTACACGGCCGGAGCCATAAGAGTCATCTCACGGCAAGTGGGGCAGGATTTCCTGCGGGGCGTACTAGCTGCGCCGGCGGCAGGCGGTCACCTCGATCTCAACCTTCATGAGCGGGTCGGCGAGGCCTGCCACAATCATCGTCGCCGCGGGCTTGACCGTGCCCAGATAGCGCTTGATGACCGGCCAGCACGGTTTGAAATCGGCGCTGTCGGGGAAAATGTACCGGACGCGGACGGCATCGGCAAGCGACGCCCCTGCGTTCCTCAGTGCCGCATCGATGTTGAGAAAGGTCTGTTCGCACTGCTCGACGACGTCTTCGAAGATTGACATCGTCTCGTAGTTGAAGCCGGTGGTGCCGGAGACGAAAATCCAGTCCCCTTCGATGACCGCGCGGGAATATGCCATCTCATCCTCGAAAGGTGAGCCCGAAGAAATAAGCCGTCTGGTCATGCACCCCTCCCTCAGACCGGCGCAAGGAACTCCGGACACGGCGCCCCCGTGTCTGCCCTTGGCGTGCCACGCTGCGGACAGGCAAAATCGTGCCCCACTTGTCCGGCAGCGTTCCAGGCTAGTACGCCCCGCAGGAAATCCTGACCCACTTGCCGCACGTGCTTACAGGATTTCCTGCGGGTCAAGCGTACTAGCAACCTATTGATTCTAGTACAGCTTTATCCGAAGCAAGTTCGCATGAGCGCGTGCGGCGAATGGGGGGCGAACTTGCTTCGGGCTGTACTAGGCGTGGGACACCCTTCAGTGGATGACTGGCCGGTTCTGATTGTCGGAAGGCGTCGCGAATGAGCGGAACTGCGGCGCGCGCTCCATGATGCGCAGATGACGCGCAAGCCGGTCGTTTTCCTTGCGCAGTTCGAAAACCTCATGCGCGCGCTGACGGGCGGCGCGGCGCCAGCGCCCCTGGCTCATCCAGGTGACGAAGCCACCGAGGATGAAACCCGCGATCAGGGCCGCGAAGAAATAGAGAAACAGCGGCGCCTCGACGGCGAACGCGCTGCCAGGGCCGGCAAGCGGGTCGAGGACGAACGGAACCAGATGGCGGTTCGCCACCGAGAACGCTATCGCAACGATGAAAAGGAGGCCCAGTACGAGATAGCGCAGCGATCGCATGTCAAGCTCCAACGTCCCAGTATTCCCACTCCAGCACGCCCGCTAGGAAATCCTGACTCGCTTGCCGCGAGCGCTCGCTGGATCTTCTGCGGATCAGGCGTACCAGTAACTCACTGACTCTGGTGCAGCCAATCCGAGGCAAGTTCGCAAAGGCGCCTGCAGCGAACTGGAGGCGAACCTGCCTCAGGCTCTACCAGCCCACGGCCATGCCTGCGCCGAATTCCGGATACCTCGCGGACACCAATGCGCTCTCGCCCCCGGCAGCCAAAGGCCTGCGGGCGCCTCAAGATGGAGGCGGCAGAGCACGTTGTGAGGCCTGCGCAGCCGTCACGCGGCAACAGATCAGGTCTTCTTCTTCGTCGATTTCGTCTTAGTCGTCTTCGCTGTCGTCTTGGTCGTCTTCTTCGCCTTCGAAGGGGATTTTACCGCGGTCATGGTTTCAGAATGATTATTCATGCGCAGGCGCAGATCCTTCCCCGTCTTGAAATAGGGAACGTATTTCTCTTCGACCAGAACCTGTTCACCGGTGCGTGGATTCCGGCCCGTGCGGGCTGGCCGCTGTTTCACCGAGAAGGCGCCGAAGCCGCGCAGCTCGACACGCTCGCCTCGCGACAGCGAACCAATAATCTCGTCGAAGATCACGTTCACAATCAGCTCGACGTCGCGTTGAAACAAGTGCGGATTGGCGACGGCTATCTTCTCTATCAACTCGGATTTAATCATGTAGGGAAGTCCCTCTGAAGCAATCTACTTATCGTTATTGTTGCTTCTGAGGGTGCCAAACTGAAGTCAGGCCGTCAAGATTAATGAGCGCGGCATCCTTGATCAGCGACTGTCCCGCGCGCTCAAGAAGCGCCCCAAAGAATGTGCCGCTGGTCTCAGCAACCCCCCGAACGGAAAGCCACCCCTTCTGCTTAACCTTCCAATCCACGACCTTGAGCTTCTTGGGCACCCCCCGTTTCTCTTGCAGCCAATTGCGCGCGGCCGCCTCGTCGCCAATCCCGTCGATCAGTCCGGCGGCGAGAGCTTGGCGTCCGCTATAGATGCGGCCGGTCTTAACATCTGTTAGTACGTCGTCTGTAAGTTTCCGCCGCTGCTGAACAATTTTCACGAACCAGTCGCGCGATTCGTTGACGAGCCCCTCGACGAGCTGCCTGCCCGCCGGATCGATCGGCGCCATGAGCGAGGGGACGGCCTTCAAGGGACCGCTGCGAACCTCTTCGACATGCACTCCCAGAGTCTTAGCCAGTTCGGAGAACTCGGCCCACTGGAAGATCACGCCGACAGAGCCGGTTATGCTGTTTCCGTGTGCGACAATATGATCCGCCGCGATTCCTGCCAGATAGGCCGCGGAAGTGGCGCCCGTGCCGAATACCGCGACGGTCGGCTTCTTCTCGGCGATGCTGCGCAGCGAATCGTAGAGCGTTTCACCACCCGCCGTCGTGCCGCCGGGGCTGTTGATGAATACGATCACGCCTTTGACATGTTTTGCATCCGCCAGCTTGGCGTAGAGCTGGGTCCGCTTCCGGCTGTCGGTGATGAAACCCTCGATGCTCACGCGCGCGATCTGATCTTGCGGGAACATCTTCGCAAGGTAGCCGCCCTGAGGAGCAGCGGCGGCCACAATGACAGCGACAACGGCGAGGATCGCAAGTATGCGCCAATAGCTGAGACGGCGCTTGAGGCGGCGCCGCTCCGCCAGGCTGTCGGCGTCGAATGTCATGGCCGCACCTGATCTCCAAGGGAAAGCGTAGGACACTGGACCGACAACCGCCGGTTCCACCGCGCGGCCGTCTGCCCAGCTATGAAATATGCACTAATCCGAAAACCGGAAGGGCCGCCTCTGGGAATAATGCACGGACCGCTGCGCCGCGACCCGGCGATTCGGTCATGGCCTCACAGAGACCTGTCACGTCCGAGCCTGCGCCGCAGGCTTCCCAATACCACCCTGGGCGTCTGGATCAAGTCCGGTCTTCACCGCGGGGCGCAAAAAAATCCTTGATGATACAAAAAGGTAGGGTCCCCGGATACGACACACCGGGGACCCGGAACTGTTAACTTTCGTCCTTTTCCTGCGCCTTGGACAGGGCAGCGCCCAGGATATCGCCCAGCGAGGCGCCGCTGTCGGTCGAGCCGTACTGCGCCACGGCCTCCTTCTCCTCGGCGATTTCCAGCGCCTTGATGGAGACGGAGATTTTGCGCGCGTTCTTGTCGACGGACTGCACGACGGCGTCGAACATGTCACCCGGCGAGAAGCGCTCCGGCCGCTGCTCCGAGCGGTCGCGCGACAGATCGGTGCGCCGCACGAAAGCCGACATGTCGGTATCGCGGATGCGCACTTCGATGCCACCTTCCTTCACTTCGAGCACTTCGCAGGTCACGACCGAACCCTTCTTGAGGGTGGCCGCAGACTGGAACGGATCGCTGCCGAGCTGCTTGACGCCAAGGCTGATGCGCTCCTTCTCCGGGTCGGTGTCGAGCACGACGGCCTTCACCATATCGCCCTTCGAGTATTCCTTGAGCGCTTCCTCGCCCGGCTTGCTCCAGTCGAGGTCGGACAGGTGCACCATGCCGTCGATGCCGCCATCCAGGCCGACGAAAAGGCCGAACTCCGTGACGTTGCGAACGGCGCCCTCGATTTCCGTGCCCTTCGGATGATTCTCGGCAAAGGCGCGCCAGGGATTCTCCTGCGTCTGCTTCAGGCCCAGCGAAATGCGCCGCTTGTTGGGATCGACTTCGAGAACCTGAACCTCGACCTCCTGGCTCGTCGAAACGATCTTGCCGGGGTGGATATTCTTTTTCACCCAGCTCATCTCCGAGACATGGATCAGCCCCTCGACGCCCGGCTCCAACTCCACGAAGGCGCCGTAGTCGGTAATGTTGGTGACCTTGCCCATGAACTTGGCGGCGACGGGGTATTTCGCCTCGATGCCCTGCCATGGATCGGCTTCGAGCTGCTTCATGCCGAGGCTGATGCGGTGCGTTTCCGGATTGATTCGGACGATCTGCACCTTCACCGTATCGCCGACATTGAGAATCTCGGACGGATGATTGACACGCCGCCACGCCATATCGGTGACGTGCAGCAGGCCGTCGATGCCGCCGAGGTCGATGAACGCGCCGTAATCGGTGATGTTCTTGACCACGCCGTCGACCACCTGGCCCTCTTCGAGCCTGGCGACGATTTCCGAGCGCTGCTCGGCGCGCGTTTCTTCCAGAACAGAGCGGCGCGACACGACGATATTGCCGCGGCGGCGATCCATCTTCAGGATCTGGAATGGCTGCGAGACGTTCATCAGGGGGCCGATGTCGCGCACGGGGCGGATGTCCACCTGGCTGCCGGGGAGGAACGCCACGGCGCCGTCGAGATCGACGGTAAAACCACCCTTGACCTTGTTGAAGATGACGCCCTCGACCTTCTCGCTGGCGTTGAACTTCTCTTCAAGGCGGTTCCAGCTCTCCTCGCGGCGCGCTTTTTCGCGGGACAGAACCGCTTCACCGGCGGCATTCTCGACGCGCTCCAGATAGACCTCGACCGTATCGCCGAGGCCGACCGTGGGCGTGCGCCCGGAAAGTCCGAATTCCTTGAGGGGGACACGGCCTTCGGTCTTCAGACCGACATCGATGATGGCCATATCGTTTTCGACGGCAACGATCTTGCCCTTGACGACGGAGCCTTCCTCAATACCTCCATTGACGAAGGATTCCTCCAGGAGTGCGGCAAAGTCTTCTCTGCTCGGATTGTATTCCTTCG
The DNA here is from genome assembly GCA_050290865.1 of Rhodomicrobiaceae bacterium. Taxonomy (GTDB): domain Bacteria; phylum Pseudomonadota; class Alphaproteobacteria; order Rhizobiales; family Rhodomicrobiaceae; genus JARRLC01. The sequence goes on from JBNKIW010000001.1 coordinate 13,656, forward strand.
CTCCCGGTTCATGCGCTTGCGGTAAACTCATCAAATTCCCAGCCGGTGGTTGGTGCTGCGCTTCATGCGCCAATAAGAATAAACGGGCAGCCTCCCCTCACCGGCGGGGGGAGCGCTGGCCTCCGTCATTCCAGGTCCTTACTCTGCCGGAAGGAAAACAGCGCCGGGACAACAGGGTAAATGAACACCCTTACACATTCACTTGGCTTTACAGGATTACCCTGATCAGCCGCGTTCACGCGGTCATCGCAGCGTCGATAATTCTAACGGCGGCGAAAAATGCTGCTTCTATATCCAATTTGGTCGTATCGAGCAAGTGCGCGCCGGGGGCAATCCGCAAAGGAGACACCGGCCGATTCTGGTCGCGCTCGTCGCGGCGGGCGACATCGGCCAGAACCGCCGCCTCAGAGATGCTTTCCCCGGCGGCGCTCAGTTCGAGAAACCGGCGCTGAGCACGGGCTTCCAGGTCGGCGGTGACGAACAGCTTGAGATCGGCCTCGGGAAAGATGACCGTTCCGATATCGCGGCCTTCGACGACGGCACCGTTCCGCCCGGCGGGAAACGCCCGCTGCATCTGCATCAGCGCCTCGCGAACCTCCGGGATCGCGGCCACGCGCGACGCGCCCTCGCCCATTTCGCGGCTGCGCAGGGCGGGATCGTCGAACGAATCGTGATCGAGCGCCCGTGCAGCTCGGACGGCGGCGGCAGTATCGCCCGGATCGTGTCCGGCGGCGATCACGTCGCGGGACACGGCGCGGTAGAGCATGCCGGTGTCGAGATAGCCGAAGCCGTAATGCGCGGCGAGACGCTTCGCCAGCGTACCCTTGCCGGAGGCGGCCGGACCGTCGATGGCAATGATCATGCCGCGCGGTCTCCTGGCACGAAGCGCGCGCCGAGACTGGTCATGAGATCCGCGAAACGAGGAAAACTGGTGTCTATCATCGAGATATCGTCAACGGTGACGGGACGCTGCGCACCGAGCCCCAGGGTCAGAAAGGCCATGGCGATACGGTGGTCCATGTCCGCTGCCACGGTGGCGCCCCCCGCCACCGTTCCGGTTCCATGTACACTCAAACTGTCGGGCCCCGCCACAGCCGCAACGCCGCAGGCTTTCAGCCCGGCTTCGGTCGCCGCGAGCCGGTCGCTCTCCTTCACCCGCAGTTCGGCGAGCCCATCCATGCGCGTTTCACCGTCCGCGAAGGCCGCGAGCACGGCGAGGACGGGATATTCGTCGATCATCGACGGCGCACGTCCGGGCGGCACGGCCACGCCTTTCAGCCTGCTATGCCGCACGCGTATATCGGCGACCGGCTCACCGCCCTGATCTCGGGGATTCTCGAACGTCACATCGGCGCCCATCTCGCGGATGGTCTCGTAAAAACCGGTGCGCGTCGGGTTGATCAGCACATTGTCGATGACGACGTCCGAGCCGGGACAGATGAGCGCCGCCGCAGCGATGAAGGCCGCCGAACTGGGGTCTGCGGGCACGCGGATCGGACGGCCGCGAAGCACCGGCTGGCCTTTGAGCGTGATGGCGCGGCCCCCGGCGCTGTCATCCACGGAAATGCTGGCGCCGAGATAAGTCAGCATCTTCTCGGTATGATCGCGGGTCGCCTCGCGCTCGATGACCGTGGTGTCGCCCGCCGCGCTCAGTCCCGCCAGCAGGATGGCCGACTTCACCTGCGCCGACGGCACGGGAAGCGTGTAGGTGATCGGGATGACGCTGTCGGTGCCGCGGAGCGTGAGGGGCAAAGTCTCTTTGTCCTCCTCGACGGTGAGACCCATCTGGCGAAGCGGTTTCAACACGCGGCCCATGGGGCGGCGGCAGAGCGAAGCGTCGCCCGTGAGCGTCGCCGTGACGGGATGGCCGGTAACCACACCCATCATCAGCCGCGCACCGGTCCCGGAATTGCCGAAATCGAGCGGCTCAGCCGGGGAAATCAGGCCGCCGATGCCTCGCCCCGTCACCACCCACTCGCCCTCCGCGCCGCGCGACACGCCAGCGCCCAGGCGTTTCACGGCACCGGCCGTCGCCAGCACATCGGCGGCTTCGAGCAGCCCGGTGATGCGGGTCTCGCCAAGGCTGAGGGCGCCGAACATCAACGCCCTGTGGGAAATGGACTTGTCCCCCGGCACGGCTGCGCGGCCGGTGAGCGGACCTGACTGGCTGGCGGCAAGCTTGGGCATGATCTGAAGGCCGGTGCGTTCCATCCGGGTTTCGCGCAGGTTTGGCGCTGCGCCTCTCACCCGCCATAGAGCCGAGCGCGAGGGGGTGTGTCAATTCGCAATATCGGGCGGGGCCGGTCGGGAATGCATTTCGCAGGCCGGTGAACGCCGAAATATCCGCTAACGCATGACGGGAAAAAAGCCAGGCCCTCAGCGATGATTTGCCTTTGACAGGATGCGCGGTCACGCATATGCAATACCGCATTTCTCTAGTGTGGCGTCTCGCAATGGCCTTCACCTTTGCCGCAGTCTCGTCGGGCAATTGCGAAACACAAGCCCCACTAGCTTCTTTCGTGTCTTCTCGTGTCCCTCTACCTCCGGATTGCCTCAGCGAGCGTGCGGCAAGGATGATCGCGGTTCGGAGACGGGACATGAAAGGTCCGGCCAATTTTCGTGAGGCAAAATGTCATTGAAAGCTGCCCGAGGAACGAAACGGGTTTGCCAGAACTGCGGCGCCAAGTTCTACGACCTGAACCGTGCTCCCGCCGTCTGCCCGATATGTCAGTCGACATGTCAAATGGAACAGCGCGCGAAGGCGGCGCCCGGCAACGCGCAGGATGAAGATGAAGACGAAGAGGAGATAATCGGCGGCAAGCCGCCAGCGAAGGTCGAGATCGTCTCGCTTGACGAGGTGCAGGCCGCGGAGGGCGAACTGCCGGATCTGGAGGAAAGCGATCTGGTCGATATCGACGAGGAAGCGGCGGACATCAAGGACGACGAGACCTTCATCGAAGTCGAGGACGAAGACGACACGGGCGACGACGTCAGCGGCCTGCTGAGCGGTTCCCGTAACGACGACGAGGATATCTGAGCCGCGAGGCTTCTTCGCAAGACCGGTATCATCGATAATCCAGGCGTCAACCGGCCCGTGCTTTGCACGCACGGGCTGTGTTCGCGCGCGAGCATTGGGCCGAACGGCCTCCTTGGATCGCGGCGCCAGCCCTGCTGGCAAACCCGCACAGCAATCGTGAAACGCTGCGTCGCGGTCTCGGTGCCGGCGCCGCATGCCCCCTCAAAGACCCAAGGAATGCTACCCAACGCGGCTCACACTCAGCTTTGTGACGCCGGTGAAAATGGATTGCGTCAACGACACCGCCTCAGGACGACAGGGGGCCGCCGAAATCGGGGCAGCACCGGTCTTATCTCGAAAACCACCGCCGGGAAGGGGAAGCCGTCCAGAGGCCGCTCAGTTGAGTTTGGCCGGACAGGTGGCGCAGGCGCCAGGACCGGCACACATCGGCGCGTCCATGCTCTCCTTCGCGGGCGACGCGATAAGCGAAAGCTGGCGCGTCAGGTCGGTGCTTTCGCAGGCCGGGCAGGACGGCGTCTCGGAAGAACGGACCAGCGTTTCGAACTGATGACCGCAGGCATTGCATTGATAAGGGTATATCGGCACGGTATCTCCCGAAGAGTGAATGGAGTGCGATAGAAGTGCATCAAAATGCCGGCGTCTGCAAGAGTTCCCGCTGACGCAAGGACCGGAAGAGCAGGCCCAAAACCGGTCGGCGCGCCGGCAATCACTGCGGAGCGGAACCGGCGGCCGCGCTAATGTCACGCATTGATCATTTTGAGGACATTCCGGCGTTATATTCGCCACGGAATGCTGCCCACGCCCAAGGAGCCCGGCCGTGCCACTCGTGACGCAGACCCTCATCCTCGCCAATCTCTCCGTCATGCTCTTGCAGCTGAACGTCAGCGCCGGCTCCTGGTCGCAGTTCGCGCTCTGGCCGATCGGGCCCTATTTCGAGCCCTGGCAGCTCATCACTTATGCCTTCCTGCATGGCAGCATCGCCCACATCTTCTTCAACATGCTGGGGCTGTTCATGTTCGGCTCCGAGGTCGAGCGGCTTTGGGGTTCGGGGCGGTACGCGGCCTATTATTTCATCTGCGTGCTCTCGGCAGCCGTCGGCCAACTGACGATGGCGGCAGTGACAGGGCAGCAGGTCCCCGCGATCGGCGCGTCAGGCGGCGTTTTCGGCCTCCTTCTCGCATTCGCGCTCACCTTCCCCAACCGCATCGTCGTTCTGCTGTTCCCGCCGATCCCAATGCCCGCATGGCTGTTCGCCACGCTCTACGGCATCCTCGAACTGGTGCTCGGGGTAACCGGAACGTCGGAAGGCGTGGCGCATTTCGCCCATCTCGGGGGGATGATCGGCGGGCTTCTCGTTATCCTGTGGTGGCGCCGCAGCCGCCGGCGATATTGACACCGGGGACGGTCAGCCGCACGCGATCGCCCTCTGCGCCCGCGCACCGCTCCGGGCGGCAACAAAAAACGGCCAACGCGATCTCTCACGGCGGCCGCTTTCCTTATCCTGTCAGGGCGATGACGTCCGGGTCCGGTGTCCGGTCAGCCGTCAGTCGCAATACACCGGGCGGTAGCATTCACGATGGCCGCGGCGGCAGACCCGGTCGCCGTACTCGTCGTAATGGCAGCCGCCACGGATCCAGCGGCATTTGCGCGGCCCGCGCTGGCAACCCTCGTCCACATATTCGCGATCGGCCTTCATGGCTTCGAGCGCCAGAATACCGAGAGCGGCGCCGCCGATGATGGCAGCCGCCTTGCGGCCTTTACGGGCATCGGCCGTACCAATGCTGGCGACGGTCAGCGTCGTTGCCAAAAGCAGCGTCGCCATCACTGCCGAAACCGTCTTCATCATGTCCATATCTCCTTAGATCCCTGCGGCGGGATATACCCCGGCCACGCACCCCTTATCACAGCGTTGAATTTTAGCTGCGTCAACGTGAACCGTTGATTAACCAGCGCTTCAACATGGCTGCGGCGCGCATGAGAGGGGCTAACCCCCGAATACCCTGGCGAAAATCGTATCCACCTGCTTGGTGTGATAGCCCAGATCGAACAGCGCCTCGATCTTCTCTACGCTCAGAGCCGCCGTCACCTCGGCATCCGCCTTCAAAAGCGCGAGGAACGCGCCGCCGCCCTGCCACGCGCTCATCGCGTTTCGCTGCACCAGCCTGTAGGCGTCCTCGCGGCTGACACCCGCCTGCGTCAGCGCCAGAAGCACGCGCTGCGAATGCACGATGCCGCCGCCCTTGTCGAGGTTGGCGCGCATCTTCTCCGGATAGACCACCAGCTTGTCGATCACACCAGCCAGCCGCGCCAGCGCGAAATCGAGCGTCACCGTCGCGTCCGGCCCGATCATGCGCTCGACGGAGGAATGCGAAATGTCGCGTTCGTGCCACAGCGCGACGTTCTCCATGGCCGGCAGGGCATAAGCGCGCACCATCCGGGCGAGGCCGGTCAGGTTCTCGGTCAGCACCGGATTGCGCTTATGCGGCATCGCCGACGACCCCTTCTGACCCGGCGAGAAATATTCCTCCGCTTCGCCGACCTCGGTGCGCTGCAGATGCCGGATCTCCGTCGCCAGGCGTTCGACCGACGAGGCAATCACCGCCAGCACGGCAAAATACATGGCATGGCGGTCGCGCGGCACGATCTGCGTCGAAACCGGCTCGGGTTTGAGCCCCAGCTTCTCCGCGACATATGCTTCGACGCGCGGATCAATATTGGCGAAAGTGCCGACCGCGCCGGAGATTTTGCAGGTGGCAACCTCCTCGCGCGCCGCCGCGAGCCGCTCGCGCCCGCGGGCGAACTCGGCACAAGCGTAGGCGAGCTTGACGCCGAAGGTGGTCGGCTCGGCGTGGATACCGTGGCTGCGGCCAATGCAGACCGTGTGTTTGTGCTCCTCGGCGCGGCGCTTGAGCGCGGCGAGCAGGGCGTCCATGTCGGCGAGCAGAATATCGGCGGCGCGGACGAGTTGCACATTGAGGCAGGTATCGAGCACGTCCGACGACGTCATGCCCTGATGCACGAAGCGCGCTTCAGGTCCGACATGCTCGGCGAGGCTGGTGAGAAATGCGATGACGTCGTGCTTGACTTCGCGCTCGATCGCGTCGATGCGGTCGATATCGAAGCCGCCGCGGGCGCGCACGGCCTCGGCGGCCTCGCGCGGCACCACGCCGAGTTCCGCCATGGCCTCGGTGGCCAGCGTCTCGATCTCCTGCCAGATGCTGAATTTGCTCTCGGGCGACCAGATGGCGGCCATTTCGGGGCGGCTATAGCGTGGGATCATGCGTCGAATTCCGTGGTTTGGGAGTCGTGGGCCGGGCGAAGACGGCCGAACGGCGCCACACTAACGGCATTACCCGCCATTGGCCAGTTCCAGGCCGTGGCCTTCAAGCGCCGCAATCAGGGCAGGCGGCGGCATTTTGCCCGAGGTGAACACCATGCGTCCCCGTCCGCGCGGTGCGCCAACGCCGACGGCGAAGCCGCGCCCGGCAAGAACATTCGCCACACGCCGCGCGATCGCGGGGGCCGGATCGAGCCACGTCACGGCCCAGGGCGCCAGCCTTTCCAGCTTGTCCATCAGGAGAGGATAATGCGTGCAGGCCAGAACGATGACATCCGTCTGGCGCCCGCCGCGCTCGATGAAACACGGCGCGATTTCCGCGGCGATAACCTCGTCTGGCACGTCCGCACCCACCATCGCCGCTTCGGCCAGTCCGGCCAGCGACGGCGAGCCGGCGAGAGTGAAATCCGCGCCGTGGCCGTGCTCGGCGATGAGCGCATGCGTGTAGTCGCGGCGCACGGTGGCGGGGGTCGCCAGGACGGAAATCAGGCCCGTCCGGCTGAGCTGCGCGGCAGGCTTGATGGCCGGCACAATGCCGATGAAAGGGAGGTCGTGCGCGGCCCGCAATGAGGGGAGAACGGCCGTGGAGGCCGTATTGCAGGCGATGACCACGGCGTCGGGAGCATGTTTGGCGATGCCCGCGCCCAGCACCTCGCCCGTGTGCGCGATCAGCGCATCACGGTCGAGCGCACCATAGGGAAAGCTCGCATCGTCGGCGATGTAGGTGAAGTCGGCTTCCGGCACCGCCTGGCGCAATGCGCGCAGGACCGTCAGCCCGCCGAGGCCGGAGTCGAAAACGAGGAGGTGCGGAACGGTGGATTGCGGCATGGTCACGGGGCCGGACTGGAGAAAAGGCGCCAGCTTCCCATAGCGCACACCGCCGCACACGGCAAACAGCACGTTCAGGTAACGGGATTTCATCAAAGATTTGTTTGATATTCCCGCCGTCTTATCTGAGATATCCTCGGAAAGAGGATTCCGCCGCACCACCGGGCGCGGCAACAGGCATAGGGACATTTCATGGCAGCAAGCGACGGTAGCAAGGCGGGCGCGCGGATCGAAAGCCGCGAGGAACTCGTGGCGTATCTGGAGGCGGGCTGCAAGCCGCGCGGGGCTTGGCGCATCGGCACCGAGCACGAGAAATTCCCATTCTATGTCAGCAACTTGTCCCCTGTACCCTATGACGGCCCAACGGGCATCGCCGCGCTCTTCAACGCGTTGTGCTCACGTTTCGGCTGGGAGCCGGTCTATGAGGGCGAAAACGTCATCGCGCTGAAAGACCCCTTATGCAAACAGGGCGGCTCGATCACGCTGGAACCTGGCGGACAGTTCGAACTGTCCGGTGCGCCGTTCAGAACCCTGCACGAGACCTGCGCGGAAGTGGGCACGCATCTGCGGCAGGTGGACGAGGCAGGCGAGGCGCTCGGCATCCGCTTTCTGGGCATGGGGTTTTCGCCGAAATGGGCGCTGTCTGAGACGCCGCCCATGCCCAAGGAGCGTTACCGCATCATGCGCGACTACATGCCCTCCGTGGGCCGTTACGGTCTCGACATGATGTTCCGCTCCTGCACGGTGCAGGTGAATCTCGATTTCGCCAGCGAAGCCGACATGGTGAAGAAGATGCGCGTGGGGCTCGCCCTTCAGCCTCTCGCCACGGCGCTGTTCGCGGCCTCGCCTTTCACCGAAGGACGCCCGAACGGCTTCCTGAGCTTCCGCAGTGAGATCTGGCGCGACACCGACAATGCGCGCACCGGCATGCTGCCCTGGGTGTTCGAAGACGGCATGGGCTTCGAGCGCTATGTGGATTACGCGCTCGACGTGCCGATGTATTACGTCTACCGCGACGGCCAGTACATCGATACCGCCGGCGCGTCGTTCCGCGATTTTCTGGCGGGCAAGCTGCCGCAACTGCCGGGCGTGTTCCCGACCCTCACCGAATGGTCCGACCACCTGACGATGCTGTTCCCCGAGGTGCGGCTGAAGCGCTTCTTGGAGATGCGCGGCGCCGACGGCGGCCCCTGGCGGCGGCTGTGCGCCCTGCCCGCGCTGTGGACCGGGCTTCTGTATGACGACGCGGCGCTGGAGGCGGCATGGGCGCTGGTGCGCGGCTGGACGGCCGGGGAGCGGCAGGCGATGCGCGACCGGGTGCCGCGTTTCGGGCTGAAGGCGGAGGCCCCGGGCGGCCGGACGGTGCGAGACCTGGCGCTTGACGTGCTGGCTATCGCGAAAACCGGTCTGGAGGCGCGGGGCTGCGTCGATCTGTTCTGCGGAACCGAGGTCCGGTATCTGGAAACGCTCGAAGACATCGCCGCCAGCGGCGAGACGCCCGCCGAGGTGATGCTCAGGCGGTATGAGGAGGAGTGGGGCGGCCGGATCGACCCGCTCTTCGAGATCGAGGCGTATTGACGCGTATTGAGACGGCCGGGTCCCTGGATTCCCGAATCTTCAGCCGTCCGCGCGAAGTTGCTCTCCGATCGTGTATTGGCGCCGACAGTGGGCCGTCTTCGCGCGTAGACCGACGAAATGACGGCCTGCTACACCCACCGGAAAACCACCGTGGCCCACACCAGCGACAGTCCGACCGCCCCCCACAAGGGCGGGCCGGCGAAGCCGAGCCAGCCGAGATGGATGAACGCCGCCCCGAGAAGCGAGATGAACAGCCGGTCCCCCCGCGTGGTGTTGAGGGCGAGGATGCCCCGCCGCGGCGCACCACCCGGCGAGCGCCATTCCCAGACCGTCATGGTGAGAAGCAGGCACGCGATGCCGATGAAGAACGTGGCCGTCTGCCAGGTCCATGCCATCCATGTCAGATCCATGCTGTCCTCCGTCACACGCGGCCGAGCGCGAAGCCCTTGGCGATATAGTTGCGCACGAAATAGATGACGATGGCGCCGGGGATCAGCGTCAGCGATCCCGCAGCCGCCAGGAGCCCCAGCTCATAGCCGGACGTGCTGGCCGTGCGGGTCATCGTGGCTGCGATCGGCTTGGCGACTACCGATGTCAGCGTCTTGGCGAGCAGCAGTTCCACCCATGAGAACATGAAGCAGAAGAAAGCGGCGACGCCGATCCCCGCCGCAATGGTGGGGATGAAAATGCGGATGAAGAAGCGCCAGAAGCCGTAGCCGTCGATATAGGCGGTCTCGTCGAGCTGGCGCGGCACACTCGACATGAAGCCTTCGAGAATCCACACCGCCAGCGGGATGTTGAACAGGCAGTGCGCCAGAGCGACGGCGATATGGGTGTCGAACAGGCCGGTGGCCGAATAGAGCTGGAAGAAGGGCAGCGCGAACACGGCAGCGGGCGCCATCCGGTTAGTGAGCAGCCAGAAGAACAGGTGTTTGTCGCCGAGGAAGCGGTAGCGCGAAAAGGCGTAGGCCGCGGGCAACGCCGCCGTCACCGAGATGACCGTGTTGAGGGCGACATAGATCAGCGAGTTGATATAGCCGTTGTACCAGGTCGGGTCGGTGAAGATCTTGCGGTAGTTCTCCAGGGTGAAATTGTGCGGGAACAGCGAGAACGCGCCGAGTATCTCGTTGGTGGTCTTGAACGACATGCTCAAGAGCCAGTAGATCGGCAGCATCAGGAAGAGGATGTACAGCGTGGGCGGCAGCCAGCGGAGGTGTCTCATCGTTACTGTTCGTCCCCCTTGGTCATCACCGTGTAGAAAATCCACGACAGCAGCAGGATTATCAGGAAGTAGATGATCGACATTGCCGCGGCCGGTCCGAGGTCGAACTGTCCGAGCGCCACTTTCACGAGGTCGATGGACAGCAGCGTCGTGGAGTTCCCCGGCCCGCCGCCCGTCAGCACGAACGGTTCGGTGTAGATGTTGAAGCTGTCCATGAACCGCAGCAGGACGGCGATGGTCAGCACGCGCTTCATCTTCGGCAACTGAATGTAGCGGAACACCGCCCAGCTCGACGCGCCATCGATCTTCGCCGCCTGATAATAGGCATCGGGGATGGAACTGAGCCCCGCATAGGCGAGCAGCACGACGAGCGACGTCCAGTGCCACACATCCATGGCGATCAGCGTCGCCCAGGCCGCGATGGGCTGGCGCGTGAAATTGTAATTGATGCCGATGCTGTTCAGCGTCTTGCCGAGAAGGCCGATATCCGGCAGCGCGAAGATGTTCCACATCGCGCCGACGACGTTCCACGGGATCAGGAGCGGCAGCGCCATCAGCACGAGGCACACCGACGCCCAGGCCCCGCGCCGCGGCATGGTCAGCGCGATGGCCACGCCCAGCGGCGCCTCGATGAGCAGAATGGTGAAGGTGAAGGCGAGCTGGCGCAGGAGCGCGGAATGAAAGCGCTCGGAATGCAGCACCTGCCCGAACCATTTCACGCCTTCGAAGAAGAAGACGTTCTCACCGAAAGTCTCCTGCACCGAATAGTTGACCACGGTCATCAGCGGGATGACGGCATTGAACGCCACCAGCACCACCACCGGAGCCACGAACAGCCAGCCCCTCTGATTGATGGGTTTTCCGTTCATCGCCGCCCCCTACTCCACCAGCCAGCCATCGGCGTAAATCCTTGTATAGGCCGGATCGAACCGCACATGCGCGCCGTTCGCCGGCACGTCCGCGGTCTCCCCGACGAGCAGATTGATGCGGCCGGCCTCGTGCCGCGCCTCCACCACGCGAAAGCGGCCCGCGTCGGCGACTTTCACGATCTCGACGGGCAGGCCGTCGGCGGCGAGGCTCACGAATTCCGGACGCACGCCGATTTCCAGCCGCTGGCCGTTGAGGCTCCCGCGCGGCACGTTCTGCACCTCGACAGGCGAACGGCCGACCCACGCCTTGCCGTCCGCGACGGTGCAGGGCAGCACGTTCATGCCCGGTGAGCCGATGAAATGCCCGACGAAGGTGTGGTGCGGGCGCTCGAACAGCTCCACCGGCGTACCGATCTGCACCACGGTGCCGTCGTGCATGACCACCACCTTGTCGGCAAACGTCAGCGCCTCGGTCTGGTCGTGGGTGACGTAGATCATGGTGGTGCGGATGCGCTTATGCAGCTCTTTCAGCTTCGAGCGGAGCAGCCATTTCAGATGCGGGTCGATGACCGTGAGCGGCTCGTCGAACATGATGACGTTGACATCGGCACGCACCAGCCCGCGGCCGAGCGAAATCTTCTGCTTGCCATCGGCGGTGAGACCCGCGGCGCGCTTCTCCAGCATGGGCGTAAGGTCGAGCATGGCCGCCACTTCGCGCACGCGGGCGTCCACTTCGCGCTCGGGCACGCCGCGATTACGCAGCGGGAAGGCAAGGTTGCCGTAAACGGTCATGGTGTCGTAGACGACCGGAAACTGGAACACCTGCGCGATGTTGCGCTCATCAGGCGGCATTGCCGTTACGTCGCGGCCGCCGAACAGCACCTGGCCTTCCGTCGGGCGGATCAGGCCGGAGATGATGTTGAGGAGGGTGGTCTTGCCGCACCCCGACGGTCCGAGCAGGGCATAGGCGCCGCCGTCCGCCCATTCGAGGTCGAGGCGTTTCAGCGCCCAGTCCGCCTCCTTCTTTGGCTGCGCGAGATAGCTATGACGGAGCGCATTGAACGTGATGGTGGACATCAGACCAGCCTCCCGTCTGGCGCGAAATAGAGGCACTGGCCGACATCCATCGAGAACTGCGCCGTCGCACCCAGCTCCAGCGCGTGCACGCCGTGAGACTGCGACACCCAGCGCAGCTGCCCATGCTCGAAATGGATCACGCTTTCCGAGCCGCTGATTTCCGTGATCTGCACGTGACCGTCGATGCGCACGCCGGTCGCCGCCGGTCCCACCGGGCTGATGTGATGCGGGCGAAGGCCCAGGGTATATTCGCCATCGGCCAGACCGCTGAGGCGGCCATTCGTCTCCCAGCTCACATCCTCGCTCAGCACCATGCGCCCGCCGCGCTTCACGACCGGCGCCGTGTTGATCGGCGGGTCGGAGAACACGCCCGCGGTGAGGATATCTGCGGGCTGGCGGTACAGCTCGGCGGTCGGCCCGAACTGCGTGACGCGGCCCTCATAGAGCGCCGCCGTGTAGCCGCCGAGAAGAAGCGCGTCGGCGGGCTCGGTGGTCGCGTAGACGACGGTGGCGCCGCGCCCCGCGAACAGCTTGGGGAGTTCGTCGCGCAGTTCCTCGCGCAGCTTGAAATCGAGATTGGCGAGCGGCTCGTCGAGCAGCACCAGCCCGGCATCCTTGACCAGAGCGCGGGCAAGCGCGGTGCGCTGCTGCTGTCCGCCTGAAAGCTCGGCGGGGCGCCGGTCGAGATAGGGCGTGAGCCGCAACAATTCGGCAATCCGGCCCACGCGCGCTTTGATCTCCGACCGCGGCACGCGCGCAACCTGCAGCGGAGAGGCGATATTCTGGAAAACGGTGAAATTCGGATAATTGATGAACTGCTGATAGACCATCGCCACATTGCGCTTCTGCACGGGGGCGCCGGTCACGTTTTTGCCCCCGAACCAGACTTCGCCGGAGGTGGGACGCTCCAGCCCGGCCATGATATGCATCAGCGTGGTCTTTCCCGCCAGCGTCGTGCCGAGGAGAGTGTTGAACGCTCCTTCCACGAGCTCGATGCTGGTTTCGTGAATGTGCGTCTCGGCGCCAACGCGCTTGACGACAGCCTGAAGCTCAAGGGTCAAGTTGGGACGCCTCCCATTTGCGCCGCGAATATGAACGGCCAAGGCGGCGCCGCCGCTTCTTTAGGGATAAAAACGGCGGCAACCGCCTGCGACTGGCCAGGGCACCGGCCTTCACCGGCACCCTGGCGGCAGTACTCGATTATTTCTTGTTCCAGCGCTTCACGAGTTCTTCGTAAGCGATGGTTTCGCCCTTCGGCTTCTCGTTGGCGAGCTTCAGCTTCGCGCCACCCTTGCCAAGCCACTCGGCCGCGGACTTCTCCTTGTTCAGGCGCGGACCGCAACCGCCGTAGGTCTTGGCCTTCTCGTCGGCGGCCTGCATGCGGACCATGACGTTGTCCATTTCCGTGGCGAGACGGTCCATGGCCTGCTGCGGCGTGAAGGTCCCGGAGTTCACGTCACCGATGTTCTGCCACCAGAGCTGCGCGAGCTTCGGATAGTCGGGGACGTTGACGCCGGTCGGCGTCCAGTTCACACGGTCCGGCGAGCGGTAGAACTCGACGAGGCCGCCGAGCTTCGGCGCCCGCTCGGTGAAGGACTTGTGGCGGATGTCGCTGTCGCGGATGATGGTCAGGCCGACATGGCTCTTCTTGAGCGACACGGTCTTCGACACGGTGAACTGCGCGTAGAGCCACGCTGCCTTGCGGCGGTCAACCGGGGTGGAGTTGAACAGCGTCCACGATCCGGCGTCCTGATAGCCGAGCTTCTGGCCGTCCTTCCAGTACGGGCCATGCGGCGAAGGAGCCATGCGCCACAGCGGCTTGCCGTCCTTGTCCACGGTGTTGTTGCCCTCGCTCTTCGGCGCGACCATGGTGGCGGTGAAGGCGGTGTACCAGAAGATCTGCTGCGCGACGTTGCCCTGCGCCAGAGCGGGCAGCGACTGATAGAAGTCGTAGTCCGCCGCACCCGGAGGCGCGTATTTGCGCAGCCATTCGTCCCATTTGCGGATCGCGTAGACCGCGGCTGGGCCGTTGGTGCCGCCGCCGCGCGTGACCGAAGCGCCCGCCGGATTGCACGAGCCGGGCTCCATGCGGATGCCCCATTCGTCGATCGGACGGCCGTTCGGCAGCCCGGCGGAGCCTTCGCCCGCCATGGACAGCCAGGCGTCCGTCATGCGCCAGCCGAGGTCGGGCGCGCGCTTGCCGTAGTCCATATGGCCATAGACGCGGACGCCGTCGATTTCCTTGACGTCGTTGCTGAAGAAATTGGCGATGTCCTCATACGCCGACCAGTTCACCGGCACGCCCAGCTCATAGCCGTATTTCGCCTTGAACTTCGCTTTAAGATCCGGGCGGCTGAACCAGTCGTAACGGAACCAGTAGAGGTTCGCGAACTGCTGGTCGGGGAGCTGCCAGAGCTTGCCATCCGGTCCCGTGGTGAAGGACTTGCCGATGAAATCATCGACATCCAGCGTCGGCAGGGTCACATCCTTGCCGGGCCCGGCCATCCAGTCGGTGAGATTGGTGGCGCTCTGCAGGCGCGAATGCGTGCCGATCAGGTCGGAGTCGTTAATATAGGCGTCGTAGAGGTTGCGGTTGGTCTGCATCTGGGTCTGGACCGCCTGCACGACCTCGCCTTCGCCGAGGAGCTGATGGTTGACCTTGATGCCGGTGATTTCCTCGAAGGCCTTGGTAAGCGTCTTCGATTCATATTCGTGCGTCGGGATGGTTTCCGACAGCACGTTGATTTCCATGCCTTTGAAAGGAGCGGCGGCTTTGACGAACCACTCCATCTCCTTCAACTGCTGTTCTTTGGAAAGCGTCGAGGGCTGAAATTCTTTCGCAACCCACTTCTTCGCTTCGTCCATGCCCGCATAACTGGCAGGCGCGAACGACGCAATTGCCAGCAACGCGGCAACGGCGCCTGCGGCACCAAGACGTATCCTCATATGAGCTTTCTCCTCCCTGTATACCCGTTCGAAACGCTACAATCGAATGCAAACGAATGTCAATCGAAAATCCGCGAGCCGGAACCGCGCCGGTCCTCCCTTAACGAAGGTGCGGATTGGCGCATGTTTGTGGTTGATGGTTTCGTTTTTTCTCGTCACGCTTGCGAATGCCAGCGAATCCGCATAACTCCGAAAGCAAAGGCGTATTCATGGATATACTGACGCCACGGCAGACAGACATCGTCACCCTCGCCAAGACCGAGGGGCGCGTCTCCGTCGAGGATCTTTCCGAACGCTTCAAGGTCACCCCGCAGACCATTCGCAAGGATTTGAACGACCTCTGCGACCGCGGCGTGCTGCAGCGTTTTCACGGCGGCGCCATCCTGGCCTCGGGCGTGGCCAATTTCGGGTATGCGGCCCGCCGCCAGATCGCCACCGACGAAAAGCGGCGTATCGGCATCAAGGCCGCCACGCTGATCCCGGACAATGCCTCGCTGATCGTCAATATCGGCACCACCACCGAGCAGGTAGCCACCGCGCTGAGGGGGAAGCGCGGGCTGCTGGTTATCACAAATAATATCAATGTTATCAATATCTTGCAAGGGTACGAGGACATCGAGATCATCGTCGCTGGCGGCGTCGTGCGCCATTCCGATGGCGGTGTCGTCGGCGAGGCGGCGGTGGATTTCATCCGCCAGTTCAAGGTCGACTACGCCGTCATCGGCGCGTCCGCCATCGACGAGGACGGCACGCTTCTCGACTACGACTATCGCGAAGTCAAGGTCGCCAGGGCGATCATGGAATGCGCACGCCGGACCATCCTCGTCGCCGACGCCATGAAGCTGGAGCGCACCGCCCCCGTGCGCATCGGCCATCTTTCGCAACTGAACTGCTTCATCACCGACATCGTCCCGCCCCAGCGCATCCGCGACATCTGCCGTGACAACAGCGTCCAGCTCGAAATTGCAAATGATTCTTGAAATTTCGGATTAGTTCGATAATCTTCGTTATAGTTCGCCGATCGAAAGCAAACCTCCGCTTCGCCGATCGCGCGGGCCCGCCGGACCGCCTTCCGGTGCGAAACCGCGAAACGAGACGAGTGGATGTACGATATTGCAGTCATCGGAGGGGGCGTGAACGGATGCGGCGTCGCCAGGGACGCGGCGGGACGCGGCCTATCCGTCCTCCTCGCAGAAAAGGGCGACCTCGCCGAGGGCACGTCCTCCGCCTCCACCAAGCTCATCCACGGTGGCCTGCGCTACCTCGAACACTACGAATTCCGCCTCGTGCGCGAATCCTTGCGCGAACGCGAGGTGCTCCTGAAGATGGCGCCGCACATCATCGCGCCCATGCGTTTCATCCTGCCGCATCATCGCGCGCTGCGCCCCGCGCCGCTCATCCGACTGGGGCTGTTCCTTTACGACCATCTCGGCGGCCGGGAAATCCTGCCCGGCTCGTACGGCACGAGCCTGCGCGAGACCCGCGAGGGGCAGCCGCTGAAACCCGGCTTCGGCCGCGGCTTCGAATATTCCGACTGCCGGGTCGATGATGCCCGCCTCGTCGTGCTCAACGCCATGGATGCCGCCAGCCGCGGCGCCCATATCCGCGTGCGCAGCGAGGCCGTGGCCGCCGAGCGGACGGACGGTCACTGGCACATTCAGCTTTACGACCACCGCACGGGCCGCAATGAGACGGTGATGGCGCGTGCGCTGGTGAACGCGGGCGGTCCCTGGGTCGCGCGCGTCCTGTCGCGCTGCGTAGGCGCGCGGGCGCGTCCGCCCGTCCGGCTGGTGAAGGGCAGCCACATCGTCGTGCCGCGCCTGTTTGCGCATGACAAAGCCTATATCTTCCAGAACGCCGACGGGCGCATCGTCTTCGCCATCCCCTACGAGGAGGACTTCACCCTTATCGGCACAACGGACGTGGACTATGACGGCGACCTAGCAAACGTTGAGATCTCGCCAGAAGAGACCGTCTATCTGTGCCGGGCCGCCAGCGAATATTTCCGCACCACCGTTCTCCCCGCATCGGTGGTGTGGAGTTTCGCGGGCGTGCGCCCCTTGTATGACGAGGGCAAGATGGCCGCCCAGGAAGCCACGCGCGACTCGGTGCTGCAGATTGAAGGCGGGAAGGGCGGCGAGGCGCCGCTTCTGAACATTTTCGGCGGAAAGGTCACCACCTACCGGCTTCTCGCCGAGGAAGCGCTGGCAAAGCTTGCGCCGTTCTTCCCAAAAGCCGGACGTCGCTGGACACGCGGCGCGGCGTTGCCTGGCGGCGATTTCCCTCATAACGGGCGCGAGCGGCTGGCAAGCCAGATCGGACGGGCGCTGCCATTCCTCGGGCCGGAGACGGCGGCGCGTCTCGCGCGCACCTACGGCACCCTGACGCGCACGATCTTCGCGGATGCCGAATCCATGGCCGATCTCGGCGTCCATTTCGGCGCTGGGCTGACCGAGCGCGAAGTCCGGCATCTGCAGGTGAGCGAATGGGCGGTCACGGCCGACGATATCCTCTGGCGGCGCACCAAGCTCGGCCTGCGCTTGACCGTGGAGGAGAAGGACCGCCTCGCGGAGTGGCTTGCCGCCCCTGAAGCAACACGCCTGTCTGCGCTGGGACTCGGCTGAGGGCACGCCGGACGAGCAAAGGGAGTTGAGCGGCGCCCGCGCTCTGCTACCTTGAGCGCAGGGAGAAAACGGCCGACGGAGACAGCAGCCATGACGACGTCCTTCATTCTCGCCATCGACCAGGGCACGACGTCCTCGCGCGCCATCGTCTTTTCCAGCGATCTCAAGATCGTCGCGCAGGCGCAGGAGGAATTTCCGCAGCATTTCCCCGCCTCGGGCTGGGTCGAGCACAACCCGGAAGACCTCTGGCGCACCACCGTGTCCACCATGCGCGCGGCGCTGGCCAAGGCGGGTGCGCAGGCCTCGCAGATCGCCGCCATCGGCATCACCAACCAGCGCGAAACGACCGTCGTATGGGAGCGCGCCACGGGCCGCGCCATCGCCAACGCCATCGTCTGGCAGGACCGGCGCACGGCCGCGCTTTGCCAGAAACTCAAGGCCGAGGGCCACGAACCGATGGTGGCGGCGAAGACCGGCCTGCTGCTCGACCCCTATTTCTCCGGCACCAAAATCGCCTGGATTCTCGATAACGTCCCCGGTGCCCGCGCGCGCGCCGAGGCTGGCGAACTCGCCTTCGGCACCGTGGACAGCTTCCTGCTCTGGCACCTGACGGGCGGCGCCGTGCACGCGACTGACGCCACCAACGCCGCGCGTACTCTTCTGTTCGACATCCACAACGGCTGCTGGGACGAGGACATGTGCCGCCTGCTGCGCGTGCCGCTGGCGATGCTGCCGGAGGTGCGCGACAGCGCCGCTGAATTCGGCACGACCCTTTCGGATATCCTCGGCGGTGAAGTCGCCATTCGCGGCATAGCCGGCGATCAACAGGCGGCGACCGTCGGACAGGCCTGTTTCACGCCGGGCATGATGAAGTCCACCTATGGCACCGGCTGTTTTGCGCTGCTCAACACCGGCGGCACGCCCGTGGCCTCGGGCAACCGCCTGCTCACGACCATCGCCTATCAGCTCGACGGCCGCCGCACCTACGCCCTCGAAGGCGCGATTTTCATTGCCGGCGCCGTGGTGCAGTGGCTGCGCGACGGCCTGAGCATCATCGGCCATGCCTCGGAGACCGGCGCGCTGGCGGCGACCGCCGACCCGGCGCAGGACGTCTATCTGGTGCCCGCCTTCACCGGGCTCGGCGCACCCTATTGGGATGCCGACGCCCGCGGCGCGCTCTATGGCCTCACGCGGGGCACGGGGCCACGCGAACTGGCGCGTGCGGCGCTCGAAAGCGTCGGCTATCAGACCCGCGACCTGTTCGAGGCCATGCGCGCCGACTGGACGGGGACGGCGGACACCGTGCTGCGGATCGACGGCGGCATGACGGCCTCCGACTGGACCATGCAGTTCCTCGCCGACATCCTCGATGCGCCGGTGGACCGGCCGGTGGTGCAGGAGACGACGGCGCTCGGCGCGGCATATCTGGCGGCCTACAAGGCGGGGGTGATGCCCGGACCGGCGGATTTCGCGCGCGACTGGGCGCTGGACAAGCGCTTCACACCCGCCATGGACGCGGCAATCCGCGAGGCGAAATACAACGGTTGGAAGGACGCCGTGCGGCGGACACTGGCAACAGGCTGACGCGCGCGTTTCACGCCTTCTCCTCGCAATGCTTGCGGATCACATCCACGAAGATGTCGGCATAGCGCTCCATCTTGGCCTCGCCGACGCCGTGGACCAGGCGCATCTGGTCGCGCGTCTGCGGCTTCAGATTGACCATATCGAGAAGGCTGCGGTCGGAGAAGATGACATAGGCCGCCACGTTCTGCGCCTTCGCCAGTTCCAGCCGCGCCGCGCGCAAAGCGCGCCACAGCGCCGCATCGGCCTCGTCGAGCTTGGCCACGGGCTCGGCCGCCGCCCCTTTCACGCGCTCGCGTTTGGCCAGCGGTTTGAGCGCCGTCTCGCGCCGCAGTTCGACCTTCGCCCGGCCTTTGAGAACCTCGCGCCCGAAGGCGGTGAGCGTCCATGAGCCATGCCCGGCGATGTCGAAGGTCATGACGCCCGCCGCGTAAAGCTGGCGGAAGATCGAGCGCCATTCGTCGCGCGAGAACTCGGTCCCGACGCCGAATGTCGGCAGGCGGTCGTGGCCGAAGCGCGTCATCCGTTCGTCGGCCTCGCCGCGCAGGATGCTGACAAGGTAGTCGGCGCCGAAACGCTCACCCGTCCGCAACGCCGCCGACATGGCCTTCTGCGCCGCGATGGTACCATCCATCACCTCGACGCTGCCGCTGCACAGATCGCAATTGCCGCAGGGCTCCGTCACCTCGCCGAAATAGGCCAGCAGCGTCTGGCGGCGGCAGCGCGGCGCCTCGCACAGCGCGATCAGCGCGGTCAGCCGCTGGCGCTCGACGCGCTTCTGCTCGTCGGGAGCCTCGCTGTCCTCGATCTGCAGGCGGCGCAGGCGGATATCGTCCAGTCCGTAGAGCGTCAGCGTATCGGCGGGCAGGCCGTCGCGCCCGGCGCGGCCGATTTCCTGGTAATAGGCTTCGATGCTCTTCGGCAGATTGGCGTGCAGCACGAAACGCACGTCGGGCTTGTCTATGCCCATGCCGAATGCCACTGTCGCCGTCATGACGACAGCGTCCTCCTGAAGGAAGGCGTCCTGATTGCGCGCGCGGTCAGCCTTTTCCATGCCCGCATGATAGGGCAGCGATTTGAACCCCTTGCCGCGCAGGAATTCTGCCAGTTCATCCACCTGTTTGCGTGTCGAGCAATAGACAATGCCGCTCTCGTCGCGGTGGGATTTCAAGAAGTCGGTGATCTGGCTACGCGGACCGCGCTTGGCGCGGATCGCGAGGCGCAGGTTCGGGCGGTCGAAGCCGTGTACGAACACCGCGGGCTCGCGGTTGAAAAGTCTGGCGAGTATTTCCTGGCGCGTCCCCGCGTCCGCCGTCGCCGTCAGCGCGATGCGCTGCACGTCGCCCATCGCCTCCGCCGCCTCGCCGATCTGCATATATTCGGGGCGGAAGTCGTGCCCCCATTGCGAGACGCAGTGTGCCTCGTCGATGGCCAGCAAGCTGACGCCCGCCTCCGCCAGCAGGGTGCGCGTTTCGGCAAGCGCCAGCCGCTCAGGCGCGAGGTAAAGGATACGCAAATCCCGCGTGGCCACGCGCCGGAGCGTCTCGCGGTTCTCCTCGAAGCTGTTCGCGGAATTGAGGCAGCCCGCAGCGATGCCATAGCCCAGCATTTGCGCCACCTGATTGCGCATCAGCGCGATGAGCGGCGAGACGACCACCGTCAGCCCGTCGCGCAGGATGGCGGGCAGCTGATAGCACAGCGACTTGCCGCCGCCCGTCGGCATGACCGCGAGCACATCGCGCCCGTCGAGCACGGTTTCGACGATTTCGCCCTGCCCGCTGCGGAAGGACGGAAAGCCGAAAACCGTCTGGAGACGGGCCGTCGCATCAGCCAGGAGTGGCGAAACCGTCAAGGTCTGGTCCCTCGCGATGTTTCCAAATGGACGGCATCTTTCTCATAGGCCGATCGAGTACGCCGCCTGCTGTCCAGCCACAACCCAAATGGCATTCCTTTGTTCGACCGGGGATTCCTCTGCCCCGACCATACGAACGCCATAGGCCGCCGCGAAGCAATCGCCGCAAAACCTGGCGTTCACCCCGCCACCACCTCCAGCACACCGGGCAGCGCCTTCAGCGCGCCCATCTGGCGCGGGGATATCTCGAAATTCTTCCCCAGTCGCAGCTCCACCTCGCGCGCGGGGTCGTCGAGCCGCATGCGCAGCATCAGCGCCACACTGCCCTCGCGGCCAACATGCTTCACCAGATCGGTCGGGGCGAGGCGCGCGTCCGCCACGATGCAATAGCTCGACCGCGTCCGCCCGAGCGCGGCGTCCAGATCCTGCGCCGCCCGCACGCGCGTCTTCACCGCCTCACCGTCAAGCTCCGCCTCGACATTGAGAAGCACGGCCTTGCCCGGTTCCAGCGCCTCACCCGCGAGCGTGAGGGTGTCGGAGAAGATCACCGCCTCGAACTGGCCGGTCGGATCGGAAAAACCCGCAAAGGCAAAGCGGTTGCCGGATTTCGACTTGCGCTCCTGCTTGTAAGTGACCGTGGCGGCGACCCGCGCATCGGCCTGGGCCTGATCGCGGACCTTGGCCTCCAGCTTCGACCAGTGCAAGACGCCCAGCCGCTCCAGCGCATCGGCGTAATCGTCAAGCGGATGGCCGGAGAGATAGAAGCCGATGGCTTCCAGTTCGTGGCTGAGCGTTTCGATAAGCTCCCAGTCCGGTGCCTCACGCAGTTGCAGGGCAGCCCCTTGCACCGCGCCGCCCCCGCCGAAGAGATCGGCCTGCCCCGAGGCGCGGTCATCCGCCACCCGTCCGGCATAGCCAAGCAGCCGCTCGATATTGGCGTAAACGCGGGCACGCCGCGGCTCCAGAGTATCGAACACGCCGGCCGCCGCCAGGGTTTCCAGCGCGCGGCGGTTCAGAACCTTGGTATCGAAGCGCTCGGAAAAATCGGTCAGCGTTTTGAACGCCCCGCCCCGCCCGCGCTCGGCGGCGATCGCCTCCACCGCGCCGCTGCCGATATTCTTCAGCGCCGCCATGGAATAGCGGATTGCGCCGTCCTCGGGCAGGAAATCCACGCCCGAATGGTTCACCGAGGGCGGGAGCACCCTGATCTCCGAACGCCGCGCTTCCTGGGCGAACATGTAGAGCTTGTCCGTATTGCCCATGTCGTAGGTCATGGTCGCGGCCAGGAACTCGACCGGGTAATTCGCCTTGAGATACGCGGTCTGATAGGCGAGCAGCGCGTAGGCCGCCGCATGCGACTTGTTGAAGCCGTAGCCAGCGAACTTGGCCACCAGTTCGAAAATGTAGTCGGCGCGGCCCTTATCGACACCGTTCTTCAGCGCGCCGTCGATGAATCGCACCTTTTGCTTATCCATCTCCGCCTTGATCTTCTTACCCATGGCGCGGCGCAGGAGATCGGCTTCACCGAGCGAGTAACCGGCGAGCCGCTGGGCGATCTGCATCACCTGTTCCTGATAGATGATGACGCCGTATGTCTCTTCGAGCGCCGACTTGATCAGCGGATGGAGGTAATCCACCTCCTCGCGGCCGTATTTGCGGTTGATGAACGTCTCGATGTTGTCCATCGGGCCGGGACGATAGAGCGACACCATGGCGATAACGTCTTCGATACGGTCCGGCTTCAGCTTGCGCAGCGCCTCGCGCATACCCGTGCTTTCAAGCTGGAACACGCCGACCGTGTCGCCCTTGGACAGCAACGCGTAAGTGGGTCGGTCATCGAGCGCCAGCTTGGCAAAATCGATCTCCACGCCGCGCACACGCAGGAAGGCCAGCGCCTTCTGAATGACGGTCAGCGTCTTCAGGCCGAGGAAGTCGAACTTCACCAGCCCGGCGGGCTCCACCCACTTCATATTGAATTGCGTCACCGGCAGGTCGGAACGCGGATCGCGATAGAGCGGCACGAGATCGATGAGCGGGCGGTCGCCTATGACCACGCCTGCCGCGTGCGTCGAGGCGTGGCGGTAGAGGCCTTCGAGCTTTTGCGCGATTTCCAGGAGACGCGCCACCACGGGGTCGTTGTCACGCTCCTCCTGAAGCTTCGGCTCATCCTCGATGGCCTGGACCAGCGTCACCGGATTGGCCGGGTTGTTCGGCACCAGCTTGCACAGCCGGTCCACCTGCCCGTAAGGCATCTGCAGGACGCGGCCGACGTCACGCAGCACGGCGCGCGCCTGCAACTTACCGAAAGTGATGATCTGCGCGACGCGGCCCGCGCCGTATTTCCCCTGAACGTAGCGGATCACCTCTTCGCGGCGGTCCTGGCAGAAATCGACGTCGAAGTCGGGCATCGACACGCGCTCGGGATTGAGGAAGCGCTCGAACAGCAGGCCGAAGCGGAGGGGATCGAGATCGGTGATGCTCAGCGACCATGCCACCAGCGAGCCCGCGCCCGAGCCGCGCCCCGGCCCCACGGGGATGCCCTGCGCCTTCGCCCATTTGATGAAGTCCGAGACGATGAGGAAGTAGCCGGGGAACTTCATCCGCGCGATGATGTCCAGCTCGAAAGCGAGGCGCTTTTCGTAGTCTTCGCGGGTGAACCCCTCGGCGAGGCCCGCCGTCTCCAGCCGGTGGGCGAGGCCCTCGGCGGCCTGGCGGCGCAGCTCGGCTTCCTCGGCGGCTGCGACTTCCTCCTGGCTGGAGGCCGGGCCTGTGGTGAACTCCGCCGCGATGCTTGTCTGATCGCGGCCAACAGAAGAATCTTCCGCGATGCCCGTCTGATCGCCGCCAACAGAAAACTGCGGCAGGATCGGCGCGTGCGTGCGCGGGCGGAAGGCGCAGCGTTCGGCGATCTCCAGCGTGTTTTCCAGCGCCTCGGGCAGATCGGCGAACAGCGCCATCATTTCGGCGCGCGTCTTGAAATAATGCTCCGGGCTGAGGCGGCGGCGCTCGTCCTCGGAGATATAGCGACCCTCGGCGATGCAGATCAGGGCATCATGCGCCTCGAAATCATCGCGCGCCGGGAAATAGCACTGGTTCGTGGCCACCAGCGGGATGGCGAGGTCGTAAGCCAGTTTCACAAGCTCCGGCTCGGTACGCTGCTCCGCCTCCAGCCCGTGGCGCTGCAACTCGACATAGAGACGGTTGCCGAAGATCTCCCGCAGAGCTTCGAGTTCGGTGCGGGCCGCGGCCGGATTGCCGTCGCGAACGAGCCGGTCGATGGGACCGTCGGGACCGCCGGTCAGCGCAATGAGCCCGCCATTGTTGTCCCGGAGTTCGTCCCAGGTGATATGCGGCTTGCCCTCCTCGGAATGGTCGAGAAACGACGCGCTGGTGAGGCGCATCAGATTGGCGTAGCCCGCCTCGTCCTTGGCGATGAGCGCGACGGAGCCGCTGAGAACCTGGCCGCCCGACGCACCGTTCCCCGGCTTTTTCCCCGCGGCTTGCGGCTCGGGCTCGCGCCGGCCCAGAGCCAGCGTGCAGCCGGTGATGGCCTGAATGCCCTCACCGCTCATGGTCTCGGAAAATTCGAGCGCGCCGAACAGGTTGTTGCGGTCGGTGAGCGCGAGCGCGGGCTGAGCGTCCTTTTTGGCCAGCTTGGCGAGCAGCTTGACGGGAAGCGCGCCCTCCAGGAGCGAATAGGCCGAATGGACGCGTAAGTGGATGAACCCTGGTGAACTGCCTGCCATGTCGTCTTCCCCCAACCGCGCAGGCCGCTGCCTCGGACCGCAGCCGCTACCCCTCCAGTCTGCGCGCCTCATAGGGCAGCATGACCGGCACGCCATCGCGGATCGGATAGGCGAGCTTGGCGGTCTCGCTCACCAGCTCCTGCCGCTCGCGGTCGTAGCGGAGCGGCTTCTTGGTCAGCGGGCAGACCAGCACCTCCAGCAGGCGCGGGTCTACGGAATAACGCGATTCGGTGCTCTTCTCATCCATGGGGCGGAGACTAAACCGCAACCGCTGCCCCAGCAAGACGGGCGGCATGTTATACACGACACACGCACCCCAACGCTGGAGGATACCGCCCGATGCCTGCCCCCCTGCCGATCGTCCTCCTGCCCGGTCTGCACGGCACCGCCGCATTGCTGGCGCCGCTCGCAGGACATCTCTCGGCCATGCGCCCGGTGTCGCCCGTGACGTTTCCCGCCGACGAACCGTCCGGCTATGACGCCCTCATCGATTTCGTGGTGCAACGCCTGCCGCCGGGGCGCTTCGTCATCCTCGGCGAATCGTTTTCCGGGCCTCTCGCCATCCGGATCGCCGCGCGTGAGAAGGACCGCGTGGCGGGGCTGATCCTCGCGTCCAGCTTCGCGCGCCACCCATTTCCGCGCACGCTGGCCTTCCTGGCGCGGATCGATGGCCGGCGGTTCATGCCCAGGACGATCGTCGAGGCCATTCTTCTGGACCGCCGCGCCACGCCGGAGTTGCGGCAGGCCATATGGGCCGAGGCCGCGAAAATGCCGCAGGCCGTCCTGCGCGCCCGCATCCGGGCGGTCCTCACGGTCGATGCGCGACGGCATCTCGCCGAAACCCAGTGCCCCGTCCTCGACCTGCGCGGACGCCGCGACCGGATCGCCAGGGCCCGGCACGCAAAGGAAATCCGCGTCCTGCGCCCCGACGCCCGCGTCGAGTTCTTCGATGCGCCGCACATGCTTCTGGAAACCCACCCGCGCGAGTCTGCCGCGGCCGTCGAACGCTTTTGTGCCCGACTGGACGGGTAGGCGCACCGCTTGCGGATCGTCCGGTAGGCCAGGGGCGTCATGGAATTGTATTAAAAGAAGGCTAACATTTGCCGCTGCATTAAGGTAAAATTTGCCAGCAGTTCAGCCATGGGGCAGCGTGTGGGATCTCTTGCTCGTGTGAAGATGGTCCAGAATCGGCCGCGGTTGCGGTGTGTGGGATTTTGCTAGAAACACCTTGACGGAAATAGGCCTGACCAGCGGGTATCCTGGCCAGCAAGGGGATTTTTGCCCCACGCGGACGGGATCGCCAGGGTGGCCCCGGCCTCCGTCATCCTCGATCCGGCGGGACGGCGAAAGGGAAGCGCATGTTTATGAGATCACGGCGCCTTGTGAGCAAGCTCAGACCACACAGGCTCCGAGGGATGCCCGCAAGCCTTCTCCGGTTCCGCAATAACGGCACCAGACGCATACCGCTTATCCCCATCGGACGCGCGGCGAAGATCTACGGTAGCATCGGCAATCTGGAAGTGCGGCTCGCGCGGTCGCGCGGCGATCTGCGCCGGGCGCAGAAGCTGCGCTACGAGGTGTTCTACGAGGAAATGGACGCCATCCCGGACGCGCGGACCATGATCAGCCGCCGCGACGCCGACCCCTATGACGCCATCTGCGACCATCTGCTCGTCGTCGATCATGGCAACCCGCTGCCGGGCAAGCGGCCGTGGAAGCGCCGCCCCCGGGTCGTCGGCACCTACCGTCTTCTGCGGCAGGACGTCGCGGAGCGCGCCAGCGGCTTCTACACCCAGGGTGAATACGACATCGCGCCACTTCTGGCGGAGAAGGGCGAGGACTACTCGTTTTTGGAACTGGGCCGCTCCTGCGTGCTCAAACCCTACCGCAACCGCCGCACCGTCGAGCTTCTGTGGCACGGCCTGTGGGCCTATATCCGCGAGCACGGCTTCGACGTGATGATCGGCTGCGCCAGTTTCCCCGGCATCGACCCGAAGCGCCACGCGCTCCCCTTGAGCTTTCTGCATCATCATGCGCGGGCGCCCGAAGAATGGCGGGTCCGCGCCCATGACAGGCTGCATGTCGACATGAACTTGATACCGTCGGAAGCCATCGACGCCAAGGCCGCGCTCAAGGCCATGCCACCGCTCATCAAGGGGTATCTCCGGCTCGGCGCCTTCTTCGGCGACGGCGCAGTGATCGACCGGCAGTTCGGGACCACCGACGTGCTGGTGATTCTGCCTGTGGAGGCCATCGATTCGCGCTATTTCGGCCATTTCGGCGCGCCGGATGGAACATCCCCGGTCCCCGATCCGGCGGTGGGAAAAACGCTAAGTTGAAGACGCGCGGGGCCTAGCCCCTATTCCCTCCCGCAGCCAGCGGCGCTAGAGTCATAAGCTCCTTGAATGGGGCACTGGGCACAACTGGCTGTCTGCTCGCATCGTTTCCGCGCCGGCAGCGAGAGGGATCATATAGCAGCATCATGGATGAGTTGCTGTCGATTTCCGGCGCCATCGCGCTATGGCTGGGGCTGAGCTTTGGCCTGTGGTGGTTGCACCGGCAGCGAAAAGGGCGCGCCATGCGCCTCGACGCCGCACTGGCCAATCGCGCCGCCACCACCACCGCGGCGGCCCAGGAGGTGTTCGATGCCATCCGCGGCGGTGGTGTCGATATGATGTTCCTTGATGACGAATTCATCACTCAGGAAACGCACGCGCTTTTGAAGCGCATTCAGGTCCATGGCACATATTTCGACGGCGTGAACACGCTGCTGCAACAGATCAGGCGCCCGCGCGCGGATGCCGACTGTCCGCCGCTCGCGGAAATCCTCCATCTCCGCCGTGATCTGTGGGCGGCGGCCGAAATCGTGCTGATGGAAGATGTGCGTCTGCTCGGCGAGGACGTCGCGAAGGAGGGGCGCTACGAGGAACTGCGTGCCGAAGCGGCGGCGTTACTGTTCGGCAGCTGCGAGGCGCCGGACGGCGAGGACCTGATCGGCCTTCGGCTGGCGCTCGCCCGCGACGAGGCGTTGAAATTCGTAGAAGAAGCGGAGGAGCGCGTCCGCCACACCCAGGAGACGGAGCGGCTGCCGACTGTGCGCGAGATCGTGTCCTACCCCATTGCCGCGACCCGCGCGCTGCCGGAACAAATGCGTGCCGCGCACACCCGGACGGCCCGATTGTGGCGCCATATGCTTATGCTGGCGCAATCCATCCGCGACTCGCGCTCGGTCACGCGCGGCGTCGCCGAATTGCGCCGGGCGCGCGAAGAGCTGCCGGGACGCATCGTCGCCGCCCTGGAGCGCACATCCGCCATCACCCGGCAGCACACGGCTGGTCTCAGGCGCCACTACCAGTTTCTCAAAGAAGCCCATGACCTGCAGGCACGATACGAGCAACTGCTCGCCAAACGACCCGAGGCGACCGAGCGTGGACGTCAGTTCATCGCCCGGCTGGAGCTGGCGGCGCGGTCGGAGCGGCTGCGGCTGACCTCGGCAAGCTACATGGATTGGGGCAGGCGTCAGGCGGCGCAAGGCATCGCCCAGATGCTGGCGGCGCTCCCCCCCATCCAGGCAAGGCTCGACGAAGCGCGGGCCGACATCGCCAGGGCGGCCGAGGAGGACCCGTTCAAACTCCCCATGTCGCTGCCGCCCCTGGAAGAACCCTGCGACGGCCAAGAGGTGAGAGAATGAAAGAGATGAGGTGGCCGCACATCGTGGCCGTGCTGGCTGCAATCCTGCTCGCGGGGATCGGGCCCTCGCCGTCACACGCCGCAGACACGGTGCCCGAACCGGAAGGCTACAAGCTCGACGGTTTCCGCAGCCCCGTCCCGGCGACGCTCCGGGGCGTGCGCGTCGTGACACCCGCGGAGGCGCTGGCGTTGTGGAAGGACCACGCCGCCGTCTTCATCGACGTGATGCCGCGCGCGCCGAAACCCGCCAACCTGCCCGCGAACACGGTCTGGCGGGACATACCGCGTCTGTCCATCCCCGGCGCCGCCTGGCTGCCGAATGTTGGCTATGGGCGTCTGAATCCGAAGATGGACGTCTATTTCCGGCGCAATCTCGAAGCGCTGACCGGCGGGGACAAGGCGCGTCCGATCCTGTTCTTCTGCCTGTCCAATTGCTGGATGTCCTGGAACGCGGCGAAGCGCGCCCGCGAGGAATACGGATACAGGTCGGTGATATGGTTTCCGGGGGGGACTGATGGCTGGCCCTATTTCGATGCCCCGCTCGTGAATGCGCAGCCGCGTCCCTGATCCGCAGATGCGCCGCGCCGCAATCGCATCGCCCCCTGCTGACGGCGCGCAAGCCCACGGATCATGCCCGCCATACCACAGCGCGAGCCAAACTCGCGGCCGGCCCCGCCCGGCAGGGGTGCAACGGCTTGACAGCGCCGCCGCCGGGCGTCAATGCGTAAGCGTCCGGCACGCAGGCGCTGCCGCGCAACTCCGGGGGAGGCCGGTCCTTGCAGCAATATCTCATAGCCACGTTTCTCGGCGTACTCGAGGGACTGACGGAATTCCTGCCCGTTTCTTCGACCGGGCATCTCATCCTTTTCGTCGATTTGCTCGATTTCAAAGCGCCGCCGGGCAAGACCTTCGAGGTCATGATCCAGCTCGGCGCCATTCTGGCGCTGATCGTGCTCTATTTCCGCAAGCTGATGACGACGCTCGTCGGCCTGCCCACGGACCCGCAGGCGCAGCGCTTCGCCTTCGTCATCTTTCTCGGCTTCCTGCCCGCGCTGGTGGTGGGCGGTCTGCTGGGCGGCTCCATCAAGGACTATCTGTTCTCGCCGACCGTCGTCGCCGTGTCGCTGATCGTCGGCGGCTTCATCATCCTCATCGTGGAGGAGATGCACAAGCGCGTGCGCTACAGAAGCGTCGATGACGTGCCGCCGCTGGCCGGATTCTGGGTCGGCGTGGCGCAGTGCTTCGCGATGATTCCCGGTACATCGCGCTCGGGCGCCACCATCGTCGGCGGCCTGCTTCTGGGGCTGGAGCGGCGGACGGCGGCGGAGTTCTCGTTCTTCCTGTCCATCCCGACCATGACCGCTGCTTTCGTTTATGACGCGTTCAAGCACCGCGCCGAACTCAGCTTCGACGACGCGGGGCTGATCGCGACGGGCTTCCTGGCGGCGTTCATCGCGGCGCTTCTGGTGGTCAAACCGTTCTTGACCGTGGTTGGCAAAATGGGTTTTGCGCCCTTCGCCTTCTACCGCGTCGCGCTCGGGGTGTTCGTGCTGGTGCTCCTGTACCTTTGAGGACGGGAACGGCGCCGGGTCACCCGGTCCGATCGCCCCCTTGCGGCCCCATCATCTCCACGACCCACTGGGACACGAGACCGGTGGCGTGAGCGCAATTGTCCTTCCGGGCGTCGGAGAAGCCCTTGTATTCGGCGGCATTCCAGAAGTCCCAGGTGCGGCCGCTGAAGCGATGCTGCAGATCCTCGCAGGTCAAGCCATCGAACTCCGCCTGGAACCGGTCCACCAGCTTCTTGCCGGCCTGAAAATTGGCCATGCCGCGCCCCTTGTCCAGCTTGTCGGCATCGCGGCCGAACCGCGCGCTCAGCGCCAGCAGACCGCCGGTCAGCGCGCCGCACACGCCCGTCCCCACGAGCGCGCCGCCCCCTGACAGGCCGTGGCTGGCCTTGATCAGGTCGTCGCTCACCTCGCCGGTCGTCTCCTTGACGGCCGTCAGCACGCATTGCGGGCAACATCCATATTTGGCGTCCAGATCGAACGCGCGCGCGTAAGCCTGTTCGGCAAGTTTCCTGCGGTCTCCGCTGTCCATGCGCTTTCCCTTTCCGATAACCGTCTCACAGGTATAATCCTACATGGAGGATGCGCCGAATGCGGCGCTTTGCCCTCCCGCGCCGTTGGCGTGACAGGCGGGGAAGCTGCAGCGGGAATATGAAAAGAAGACGGCGGCGGCCCTCTTTTCCCCCTTCTTCAGAAGATGGGGAACACCTACTCGCGGCCGTCCTGGTCGTCGGGCACGCGGATCCAGCCGTTTCGTGTCAGGCGCTCCTGCGGCTTGAAGCGTGACTTATAGGCCATCTTGCGTGCCCCCTCGATCCAGTAGCCGAGATACACATAGGGCAGCCCGAGCGACTTGGCGTAGGCGAGATGTTCGAGGATGATGTAGTTGCCGAGCCCGCGCTCCGCGCAATGCGGGTCGTAGAAGCTGTAGACCAGCGACAGGCCGTCGCTGAGCCGGTCGCAGAGCACCGCGGCCACCAGTGGCATCTCGGTCAGCACGGCGCTGGCGAAGATATGCGGCGTCGGCCGGCGCCGGTATTCGGTGATGAAGGTATCGACGGCGCTGTCCTCCACCATCATCGAATAATCGTAGACCGACATGTCGGCCATACCGCCGTCGGAATGGCGCGCCGAGATGTAGTCGCGGAAAAGCGCATATTGCTCGGAGGTCGCCACGGCGCTGACGCGGCTGGCCTGCAGGTCAGAATTACGCCGGAGCGTGCGCTTGTGCGTGCGGCCGATCGTGAAATCGGCAACGGAGAGGCGCACGGAGACGCACGCCTGACAGCCGTCGCAATAGGGCATGTAGGCAATGTTCTGGCTGCGGCGAAACCCGCCTTTTAGCAGATTATCCACCATCGCCGAGGATTTGTCCGGCGTGAGATGAGTGAATATCTTTCTTTCGAGACGTCCCGAAAGATACGGGCACGGCTGCGGAGCAGTCACATAGAACTCGGGGAAACGTCTATTTTGCTCCGTCACGCTTGCCTCTCACTCGTCAACTCCCGAAACCAGTTTTACCCCGTGTTAATCCGGCAGTGTACGGGAGGGGCAGGCACAAAATCAAGATCGGAGCAGTGATCTATGTAATTTTGTTGCATCTTTTGCACACTTGCCGCACTCACGGCACGCGTCCTGGGGGTCAAGGTTTCTACCTCATACACCCGTCGAGCCGTTCGTCACCGGCACGTCAATATGCGCCACGGCGAAGCCGCCCTTTTCCAGCGCCGCCACCACCGCACGGCCGTGACCGGCGTCCTTGACCTCGATGGTCAGGTCGAGCGTCGTCCCCTTGGCAGGGACATCGAGGAACATCCGGCGGTGCGACACCTCCAGAATATTGGCCCCGCACGTGCCAAGACAGGTGGCCACGCGACCGAGCGTGCCGGGCAGATCGTTAACCACGAGCCGCAGCGAGATCACCTTCTGCTCGCGCTCCAGATTGCGCACCAGAATGGACGCCAAGACCCGTACGTCGATATTGCCGCCGGAGAGCACGAGGCCCACCCTGCGGCCGCGGAAGCGTTCCGGCTGGCTGAGAAGCGCGGCGAGACCTGCCGCCCCTGCCCCCTCGGCCATGGTCTTCTGCAGCGTCATGAACGCCGCGACGGCGCGCTCGATCCGCGGCTCGGTGGCCAGAATGATGTCGGCGACGAGCCTGCGCACCACGGGCAGCGCAAGCGCGCCGGCCGTCTTCACCGCGATTCCCTCGGCCAGCGTCTGCCCGCCACAGGCGAGGGCCGTGCCTGCGACCGCCGCTTTCATCGAGGGATAGAGCGCCGTCTCGACACCGAAAAGCTCGATATCCGGCTTGACCGCCTTCATGGCGACCGCGCAGCCTGAAATCAGCCCCCCGCCGCCGACGGGGAAGACGGCGCAGTCGATATCGGGCGCGTCCTCCAGCATTTCCAGCCCGAGCGTGCCCTGACCGGCGATCACCAGCGGATCGTCATAGGGATGAACGAAGGTGTAGCCGTGCTCGGCCCCCAGGGTGAGCGCCTTCTCGCGCGCCTCGGCCACCGTCTCCCCCACCAGCACGACCTCGGCGCCGAACGCCTCGGTGTTCGCCACTTTGACGAAGGGCGTGTGCTCCGGCATGACGATGAGCGCGGGGATGCCGAGGCGCTGGGCATGATAGGCGACCGACTGCGCGTGGTTCCCCGCCGACATGGCGATGATGCCGCGCTGACGTTCTTCCGGCGGGAGCGACATGAGCTTGACCAGCGCTCCACGGTCCTTGAACGAGCCGGTGACCTGGAGGTTTTCGTATTTGACGAAGACCTCCGCGCCCGTGAGTTGCGACAGTTTCGGGGCGGGCAGCGTGGGCGTGCGCAACACCTGCCCGCGGATGGCACGCGCGGCTTCGAGGACGGCGCCATGATCGAGCGCGGCCAGATCTTCGGTGAGGGCTGTCGCTGTCATTGCCGTTGGTTCCTTGGATGCCGGGGCGGGCTGGGCAGGCATGACCCGGTCGGCGCATTAAAGCATGGCTACGATTACCGGATTATCGCCGGTACCGAAATGACATTGCCGTGCGGTGGCGGCCGGCTCAGAGCCGCGTCACCTCGGCGGTCAGCACATAGCCGACGCCACGCACCGTCTTGATCAAACGGGGCTGTTCGGGGTCGGGCTCGATCTTTTTGCGCAGGCGGCCGACAAGCGTGTCGATGGTCCGGTCGTAGGGCGACCATTCGTGCCCCTTGAGCAGGTCCATGATCGTGCTGCGTGACAAGACCCGGGCCGGGCGCCTCACGAACACGTCCAGCATATTGAATTCCGCAGTCGTGAGTTCGACCACCTCGCCCGCGGCGTCCGTCAGTTCGCGCGCCGCCAGGTCGAGCACCAGTCCGGCAAAGGCATAACGCTCGTGCCCGCCATCGACCGGAGGCGCCGCGGCCTGCGCCGGCGGCTGATAGCGCCGCAGCACCGCACGCACGCGCGCCAGCACCTCCCGCAGGTTGAACGGCTTGGAAATATAGTCGTCCGCGCCCAGTTCCAGCCCCACCACCCGGTCGATCTCGTCGGCCTTGGCGGAAATCATGATGATGGGCAAGTCGCGGCTGGCGCGGAGTTCGCGGGCGAGTGCAAGGCCGTCCTCCCCGCCGAGATTGAGGTCGAGCGTGATCAGATCGACCGGCATCGTCTCCAGAACGGCGCGCGTCCCCGCCCCGTCCCTCGCCGTGGCGACGGCGTAGCCTTCGTTCGCAAACAGATTGCCGAGGAGTGTGCAGATCTGTTCCTCGTCATCGACGATGAGAATGCGATGGGGGGCGCGTTCGGTCATGATATATACGCCATTTTCCGGGACACCGAGCCCCGCTGGTACACCCGCGCGGAAATCCCAGCCCGTTTACTGAGAGCGCTTTTGGGATCTCCGCCGGATTTAAGGTGTAACAGCAAGTTATTGACTCTACTACAGCTTTTCCGAGGCAAGTTCGCTTGAGCGCGTGCGGCGAACGGGCTGCGAACGTGCCTCGGGCTGTACTGGTTACACATTTACACACATTGTCACATGGGCGGCAAAGCCCGGTTTCGCCAGTTCGGGATGCTCGGCCAAGGTTTCATACCCCGCCAATGGTCGTAAAGAATGCATACAATTCTGGCGCGCCCCGCCGTCAAGACGAAACTTCCAATCTGGCTGAAGGGCGACGCACCCCTTCCGGTCAGCCTCGATGAAGAGCTGGCAGCGGGCGCGATCCGCCGGACGGCGGCCAAGGAGCACGTCTTCGTGCCCGGTGACCGGCGCACGCATCTTTACCGGGTGGAAGACGGGTTGGTCTGCCTCTACAAGGTGGCGCGCAACGGTCAACGGCAGATCATCCGCTTCTGCTTTCGCGGCGATCTTTTCGGGCTCGGCGCGGAAGGCGAACACACGCTCGGCGCCCAGACGCTGCAGCCTTCCCGGCTGCGCTGCACACCGCTCGCGGAACTCTCGCACAAGGCCGGGACATGCCCGCGCCTCGCGGGAGAACTCTACGCGGCCCTTTCGGACGAACTGGCCCGGCTGCAGGAGCATCTGCTCATCGTCGGCCAGCGCAGCGCCCTCGAACGCGTCGCCAGTTTTCTAGTCGGCCTGTCGCGGCGCAATGCGCGCAACGGCGCTGATCCGGCAGTGCTGACCCTGTCCATGACACGCGAGGACATCGGTGATTTCCTTGGCCTGACGCTGGAGACCGTCAGCCGCACGCTCACCAAGCTGCGTGTCGCCGGGGTCGCCGACTTCCACCATGGGTCGCAGATGACGCTCGTGGACATCGAGAAACTGGAACAACTTGCCGATGTTGCTTGAGAAGCCCGTGGCGCAGACTGGCGTGCCAGCCATCGTCGGCGCGCAATCGGATGAGAGCATGCTGACCACTCCCCCAAGCTCGCAGAGCTACTGGCTCGCGCTCGGCGTGTTCTACGAGCCGGGCCCACTCAGGAATGTCCTCGCCGAGCTTTCGGACGCCGGGTTCGGCGTGGAGCGTTTCTGCATCGTACGCAAGTCCCTGGCCGGACGGTGGACGGACGGGCATGCTCCTCTGCCGCGTCCCGATTTTGAGCGCCTTTTCTCCGATGTGCGGAACGTGGCGGGCCTTCACCACGACGGAACCTACGCCTTGAGCACCGGAGCGCTCCTGGACGCCTTTCTCGCAACGGCCCACCGCGAAGCAGACGGCAGATTGCGCTGCCCGGCGTGGATGTCGCGGGCGCAATGCGCACAATTGATGGAACATCTCGGAGGCGGCGCGGCCGCCTTGATCGTGCGTTCGGAAAGCGCCCCCGAGCAGAACACCAGCAGCCGCACCCTCCTGCGCCATGCGCGGAACATCGTGTGGACGTACGATTTCTCGCGAAGCTTCGCGGCGCCCCCGGCGCAGGACGGCGCATAGCATCCGGACGGCCCGACACCGCGCGACGGTCCATTTTTCCCTTGCCCCGCGCGAGCCGCGCGCTCAAGACATATCGCCAGTGCCTCAAGCGTTCCAAAAACTGCGGGCAGATTAGGACGCCAAGAGCGACGCTGCAGTCTTTTGCCCGGGGAGCCCGATGGCGGACCTTCTCTCAGTGATCTGGACGATCGTCAGCTTCATCCTTGGCCTCGCCTGGGCCATCGTGTGGTTCATTCTCCGCGATCTTCTGTCGACGCTCGTGTGGATCGGCATTGCCGTCTGGATCGCGTTCGTTCTGCGCCACCGCAGCTTCGCGCACGGCTCGATGGCCCTCCTGCGCTATGGCCGCCACGGCGCCCTTCTCGGCTGGCGGTGGCTGCGCGGCAAGCCGGGCGGGTTCGTGCCACCCGCGCCCGTCACGGTGACCAAGGTCGTGAAAGAGTACCGTTCACGCATCCCCTTCGGCTATGTATCGGCATCGGAACAACTGAACGTGCTCCTCGTCATGCTCGCGATCATCATGGCCAATATTTGAAAAATGCCCCGCGACCGCCCCAATGGTCTCAAGGAGCGATGCACCAGTCTTTTCCGACCATGCGGCCAGTCAAAAAGTCCTCACATCAAGTTGAAGCGAAATCTGTCTGCACAGCCAGTAAGTTGCTTTGTGTTCACCAAGCGCGGCCAAATCCAGGAGTCGCAGTGATACGGAGTCCAAAAGGGGAGTTCTAATGAAGCGCATTTCACTCGGTCTTGTCTTCGCGTGTGTTTTCGGCTCGGGTCTGGCTTTTGCCGCAGGTGATCCGATCAAGGAACGCAAGGACCTGATGAAGGGCAACGGCGATGCCATGAAGGCTGTCGGCGCCATGCTGAAGGGGGAGAAGCCCTACGACGCCAAGGCCGCGGCCGACGCGATGAAGAGCATCGGCGGCTCGGTGGACACATTCCTGACGCTGTTCCCGAAGGGCTCCGAGACCGGCGGCGACACCACGGCAAAGGCGGACATCTGGACGAACAAGACCGATTTCGACTCCCTCGGCAAAGCCCTGAAGGAAGCTGCCGGCAAGGCTGAGAAAGCCGCCGCCGGAGGCATGGACAGCTTCAAGGTGGCGATCGGCGGCGTCGGCAAGAGCTGCAAAGGATGCCACGAGAAATACCGCGTCAAGAAGGAGAAGTGAGGTCTCCGCCGATGCGCCCCGCCCCTCTCCTCGCCCTGCTCATCGGTCTCTCTGGCAGCCTCTCGGCTGCCGCGCAGGCCGCGGGCAAGCTGGATGTGGAGAACGGGCGGACCATCTTCTACGCCGGCGGGTGCGCTTCGTGCCACGCGGCCCCGGCAACGCAGAAATGCGACGATCCGAAATACAGCGACGCGCTGAAACTCACCGGCGGCCGCTGCCTGAGAACGCCCTTCGGCACGTTCTATGTGCCCAATATCACGCCGGACAGGGCCACGGGCATCGGCGGATGGAGCGGCGAAGACTTCATCAATGCCATGACCAAAGGCGTCTCGCCCACTGGCAAGCATTACTATCCGGCTTTCCCCTACACGTCCTATCAGCGCATGGCGCGCAAGGATCTTCTCGACCTGAAGGCTTTCCTCGACACGGTGCCGCCCGTGCACTCGAAAGCGCCGGAGACCAGCCTCTCCTTCCCGTACAACATGCGTTTCGGCATGCGCTTCTGGAAGTGGCTCTACCTTGACGGCAAGACCTTCACGCCGGATCCGTCGAAAAGCGCGCAGGTGAACCGCGGCGCCTACCTCGTCGAAGGCCCCGGACATTGTGGGCAATGTCATACACCGCGGTCCTGGACCGGCGCCAGGAAACAATCCATGAAGCTGGCAGGCGCTCCCAACCCGGATGGCGAGGGTATCATCCCGAACATCACGCCGCACAAGACCGGCATCGGATCGTGGAGCGAGAAGGACATCGTCTACGCGCTCGAGACCGGCTTCATGCCTGATGGCGATGTGATGGGCGGATCGATGACCGCGGTGCAGGAAAATATGGCTAAACTCACTGCTGAAGACCGGCAGGCTATCGCCGCCTATCTCAAGTCGATCCCGCCGCTGGACAACAGGACGGCGAAGAAATAACCCCGTACAGCGAAGATTAGCGTTCTCCTTTGCGGCCGGAGGTTCGCGATATTCCCTCGCAACCTCTCTCTGGCCAACGCCACACGGTCATGGATTTCACTTAAATAACATAGGCCTATGTTTGTTATCGGTAATATCAAATATATATCCATAATACGCAATATCATGAATTCAAACAAACTGGTTTACACGCCGCACGAACATCATATATATTTCAATTTTTACTTTCCAAGGACACAAAAACTAAGAACTCGTTGTACGTGTTGAGGACGCGCCTTCGCCCGGCAGCCCCGCCGGTCGCCATCGCTACACATGCCGCGCGAAAGGAGATGCATGGCCGAAGTCATGCTGGACGCGAGAGGTTTGAGCTGCCCGCTGCCCATCCTCAAGGCGCGCAAAGCCCTGCGCGAAATGCAGGCCGGTCAGACGCTCGAAGTGCTCTCCAACGACCCCAGCGCGCCGGAGAATTTCCGGGACTTCTGCGCGATGGCGGAGCACGAGTTGCTCGAGTGCACCAATATCGAAGGCAACGTCTTCCGCTTCGTGATCAAACACGGCGGCGGCGAATAGAAATCCAGCCTCCTGGACCAGCAGGCCCGCAACCTTCTCCCTCACCTCTAATACTTTCGTAAGCACTGACCAAAGCGAGGCAAAAACCGGTCTTGACAAGGGGGCCGCTCCGTCCATATCCGTTGCCCGGATTGCGCAGGCCATCGGCGGGAACCACGGCGGCTGTATGAAAAAACGCTTTACAATCCCGCCATATGGACTTATGCGCCTTCCTCGCTGCGTCGGCGTTCTCGCCCGTTCAGCATAGGGTCAACAGCTATGTAGGGGGACCTATGGGATGGACATATACCGCTGCGCGGCAGACCTCGTGCGTCTGCATTCTCCGGAGCGCCCGGTATTAACCCTTCGGCCACACGCGGCGGACAGGGCCGCGCGCTGGTTTCTTCAAAATTTCCCTGGCAGGACATTATTCGCGGTGAAAGCGAACAATTCGCCGCGGATCGTGGCTGCGTTATTCGACGCGGGCCTGCGTGATTTCGATGTCGCCTCGATCCCTGAGATCGAGCAGATCGGCGCGCTTTCCGGCGTGCAAATGCACGTCATGCATCCGGTCAAGTCGCGAGAACTGATCCGGAAAGCGTATTTCGACTACGGCATCCGCACCTTCGCGCTCGACTGCGAGGCCGAACTGGAGAAGATCCTCGCCGAGACCGGCAACGCGGATGATCTTACGCTCATGGTGCGTATGGCCTGCCAGAGCACCTACAGCGAAGTTCCGTTGGAGGACAAATTTGGCATTTCCTGGCGGGAGGCGCCCGAGCTTTTGCGCAAAGCGCGCCAGCATTCCGAACGCCTCGGCCTGACCTTCCATGTCGGTTCGCAGGCCATGTCGCCGAAGGCCTATGGCCACGCGCTGCGCACGGTTTCGCACCACATCGTCAGCGCAGGCGTATTCGCCGACGTGATCGACGTGGGCGGCGGTTTCCCCTCGGTGTATCCCGGCCTGGAACCGCCCATGCTGGGCAGCTACATGGACGAGATCAGCGACGCTTTCGAGCACCTGACGGTTGGCGAGCGCTGTGAACTGTGGGCCGAACCGGGGCGGGCGCTGGTCGCGGAGTCGGAGTCGATCGTCGTGCGCGTCGAGGCGCGCAAGGGCGAGACGCTCTACATAAACGATGGAGCATTCGGCGCTCTGTTCGACGCGGCACATCTGAAATTCGTCTATCCCGCGCGCAAGCTCGGCGTGGAAGACGGCCCCCCGGAGCTGACGCCTTTCGCGTTCTACGGCCCGACCTGCGACAGCATCGATTACATGCCCGGGCCGTTCCATCTGCCGGAGGACACCGACGAGGGCGACTACCTGGAAATCGGCAATATCGGTGCATACGGCCGGGTGATGGCGGGCGGGTTCAACGGTTTCGGGAGCTATGAACAGGCGATCGTTACCGACGAACCGATGATGAGCATGTATGTAGCGGACACCGAACGCGCCGCAGCCAATCAATAGAGATCGTCAACCATGCGGCACCCCGGGGGACGCTTCGGGGCACGCTCATGCATTTGCAGGTACCATGACCGAACTCCGCTATCGCAGGCCGGAAGACGGTTTCCTCGGCCTCACGGCGGAGGAAGCCGGCGGTCCGGACGCAGCCCGGGCGGTGGTCATCCCCTTCGGGCTGGAGGCGAGCGTCTCGTACGGCGCAGGCACGGCCGCGGGGCCGGAAGCGATCATCGCCGCCTCGCCGCAGCTTGAGTTCTTCGACGAGGAGCTGTGGTGCGAGCCGTACCGCCAGTTCGGTATCGCCACTCTGGAGGCGCCGGACATTGCCCCCGGTATCGAAGACACCCTGGGCCAGATCGAGGAACTGGTCGAGGCCGTCCTTGCTGCGGGCAGGTTTCCGTTGACGCTCGGCGGCGAACATTCGCTGACGGCGGGGGCCATCGGTCCCTTCGCGCGCCGCTTTCCCGATCTTGCCGTGCTGCAATTCGACGCCCACAGCGACCTGCGCGACGGCTATCTCGGCGAGCACTATTCCCACGCCGCCGCCATGCGCCGCGTGCTGGACAATCCGGGCGTGTCGCTGGTCGCGGTCGGCGTCCGCGCCACGGACGCTTCGGAGATCCCGTTCATCGAGGCCAACCCGGAGCGTGTCGCCATCCACTGGGCGAAGGACAGGCGCCGCTGGCGCGTGGAGGATATCGTCGCACCGCTGAGAGGCCGGCCCATCTACATCACGTTCGACGTGGACGCCTTCGACGCCAGCCTGATGCCCGCGACCGGAACGCCCGTCCCGGGCGGCCTGTTTTTCGACGAGGCCTGCGAAATCATGCGCGCGGCGGCGGAAGCGGGAACCATCGTCGGCGGGGATATCGTCGAGCTGGCGCCGATACCGGGCCTTCACCACTGCGAATTCACCGCGGCGAAGCTCGCCTACAAGCTGCTCGCCTATGCCGCACCGGGCGCCACGCCCACCCCTGGCCAACAAGCCGGGCATAGCCTACATAGAAAGCCATGACCCCGCTGGAAACCATCCTCGAAAACTTCTCCTTCCTCGACGACTGGGAGGACCGCTACCGCTATGTCATCGAACTGGGCGCCGAACTGGAGCCGCTGACCGACGCCGAGCATTCACCGCAATACAAGGTGCAGGGCTGTGCCAGTCAGGTCTGGCTGGTCTGCGAGCGCGAGGACGGCGGGACGGGCGCGCCGCGCCTCCGTTTCCGTGGCGACAGCGACGCTCATATCGTGCGCGGCCTGATCGCGATCCTCATGGCGATATATGCCGGCAAGGCAGCCGACGAGATCCTGGCGCGGGATGCGCAGAGCCTTTTCGCACAAATGGGGCTCAAGGACCATCTGACGCAACAGCGCTCCAACGGCCTGGCGTCGATGATCCAGCGCATCCGCGCCGACGCCGCGGCCGCCCTTGAGGCGCAGGCATAAGCGCCAAGTTATCCACAGGTGCGCGGCGCTTCGGGCACAGATCGGCGCGGATTCGCGGGGAGGCGCCGCTCGCCCCGACTCTCATATCGGTCCTCCACGCATTGTCCGGTATAGTCCCGCCCTGCACTTGAGGGGGAAGAGACAATGCCGGACAAACCCGCAGCCTATGATCCCGCGCTGCATAATCCTGGCCGCGTGTCAGACGCACGGCTGCTTCTGCGCGCTCTTGGCCTGTCATTCTTCAGCATATTCAGCCTCTTTCTGGCATTCTATGCCTTCCTCTTTCTTCCACAGGTCCAGGATCTCCTGTTCGACGCCAAGCCGCAGTTCCTGCAAGGCTTCATCTACTGGGCGGGCTTCTACTTCATCGGCATCTTCTTCTGGGCGCTGCCGCTGGTGTTTACCGCGCGCCTGCTCATCCTGCAGAACTTCGACGTCATCGGCGTCGATACCGAGGAGCGTTTCCGCTTCATCGTCTTCCGTCTGCCGAGCCTCTTCGCCGTCTTCGCCTTCGTAGCGGTGCTGCTCGGCATCTGGGCTGCATCGGAAAACCTGCCCGTGCCGTCGGCGTTCCGGCCGCATCCGGAGGAACAGACGCTGCGGTACTATCTCGAAAACCACCTCCTCACGCTGTTCCTGGTCACGGCGGGCGTGCTGGTCCTGGTCATCATCCGCAACTTCTTCCTCCTGGGCTACGGTCGCCAGATGGCAATCCTGGAAACCAGCGATCCAAAGCGCTTCAAGCGCACGCTGGTCCGGTTCGAGACGCTCGCCAGCAGGCATCGGCGCGACTACGGCGCCCTCGATCTTCACCTCACCGAGCTGAAGCCGGATTTCCTCACCAAAGAAACCTGGATCGCGGCGCAGCGGGTCAAGGTGTTCATGTGGCGCTACATGACCCTGATCACATGGATCATCCTGGCGCTGGTGCTGCTGCACTTCATTTCCTATTCCAGCCTTGTCGAGGGGTGGTTCCGGAAGATCGAAATCAGCGGCGCACCCTGGCTCAATCAGGTGATCACCTTCGTGTCCGACTCGCTCGCGTTCAAGCGCGCCGCTTTCCTTCATATCCTCTTCGGTGCCTGGCTGCCCTTCGCCGCGGTGCTGGCCATTCTGTCGAACCGCTACCAGTTCCCGGTCATAACCGTTCTCATCGTCGCCGCGATCGCTCTCACACTCATCACCACCGACGGACATGACGCGCGCATTGTGAGCCTGTCTGAAAAGCAGAAGCAGAGACGGGCCGATCCGGCCACGTTCCAAGGGGCCGTCGACAGCTGGAAGAAGGCCAGCGGATGGAACGAGCAGGGTTGCGAGCAGCTCGCCCCCGGCGCGTCCGAGGCGGCTCGTTGCCCCCGTCCGATCATCGTCGCGGGCGAGGGGGGCGGCAGCCGCGCGGCGTTCCTTTTCGCCAGCGTGCTCGGCAACCTTCAGGACAGAAGCCTCGACGCCGTGAAATGCGCGGCCAACGGAAAATGCCCGCCCGGCGCCAGAGCTTTCAGCGACCGGCTCTTCGCCATCTCCGCCGTTTCCGGCAGTTCGGTGGGGGCGGCGTTCTTCCTGGGCGCGTTGCGGCGGCATGAACACGCCCGCAAGACCCCGGCAAGGCTGGAGAAGTTGAAGAAAGCGCTCTATCGCCAGCGGCTCTGGTTCCTCAACGTCGCCAGAACCGGCGCGTCCGGGGTGAACTTCCTTCGCGACGAAGTGACATATAAGGACGCGCTGCAGGCGGCGCTGTCCAACGACTTTCTGTCTCCGGTGATGATCGGCTATCTCGCCCGCGATGTGTCCACCCTTTCGCGTCTGCCGATATTCATGGACCGCGCGGGCATCATCGAGACGGCGTGGGAAGACGCCTTCAACGACGTCTACGGCCTCAGGCGCCGGCGCGAAATCACGCCGCTCGCCGCGCCGCTGCTCAGCTACACGCCGCGGCCGGACCGCTGGCTGCCGGTCATGTTCCTCAACGCCACCTCGAACGAGACCGGCCGCCGCATCATCATGACCCCGATCCGGATGGCGGACGCGGTGAAGCCCGCCGACGGAAGCGCGCCGGCCCGTCCGCTGTTCGCCGACTCCTATGACGCTCACGAGCTTCTGTGCTCCACGAAGGATCCGTCGGGCATGCGCTGGCTGGACCGCATCGCCCGCTTTCTGCCGTCCCTGTTCGGCGGAGCCAACGGCACCGGTGACAAATGCGACGAGGGCCCGCGCGGCAATCGTGGCAAGCCGGTTGCGTTCGATCTGCGCCTTTCCACCGCCGTCAGCATGAGCGCGCGTTCGCCCGTCGTCTCGCCGCACGCAAACCTGCGCGACCGGTCGCAGCAGATCGTCGACAGCGCCGTGGACGGTGGGTATTTCGACAATTCGGGCGCCGTGACGGCGGTTGAGATCGCGCGCGCCCTGAAGGCCGTGGACCGCCGCCTCCGTCCCTTTGTCGTCCAGGTGTCCAGCGAGCCGGAATGGTTCCCCGACCGTTGCCAGCAGCCTCAGAATTCCGGGGCGGCACACTCCATCGCCAGGCGGCCGAAGCCCCAGGACGAGGCCGATTTCAAGCCGCTCGGGACGTTCGGCAACCTGCTGACGGTGAACGCGACCCGCGTTGCGCGCGCATTCGAAACCATGGTCGAGACGCCCGAACAGATGAGCCTCCTGAATGGCCCCGGCGTGCGCTCGCACGCGCTGATCTATGTCTGCCCGCAGCCCAAGGAGAGCTTCCTCTGGGACAAATTTCTGAGCCTGACGACGCGGGGCCCGCTGGAAAAGGCGCTCATGAAGAGACAGAGCACCGACGAGACGACGCAGGCGAACACCGTCCAGGCGTGGAAGAGCGTGTCGCTGAGCTGGTGGCTGTCACCGCCCCTGCAGGCCTATCTCGACGGTCAGGTCTATGCGCCCCAGAACGAGGATGCGCACACTTGCGTGCTCTCCCTCCTGAAGCCGCAGAAGGCCGGCGAGTCAGCCGCACCGCCTCCATGCCGCTGACGGGAACGGAACAGCTCAGGGCCGCAGATAGCCGATGACGGCATCCACGATGTGCCGCGCGCGCGCATCGAGACCTGTCTTGTCGTCAAGATCGTCGCCGAAAAGGGCCGAAAGCGCTTCGCGGTGGGTCAGGAAGTGCGAGGCGAGCGACGCCATCGTGATATAGAGTTGCAGCGGATCGACAGCGGAGCGGAAGACGCCCTTTGCCGCGCCGCGCTCCAGGACATCGCTCAACGTGGCGATCAGCGGCTTGTGCAACTCGCGGATGCGCGGCGCACGGCGCAGATAGCGGGCATGCATCTGGCTCTCGGCACTGAACAGCCGCAGCAGTTCGGGATGCTGGAGAAAATAGTTCCAGGTGAACATCACCAGCGCCTCGATGGCGTCGCACGGCTCCAGCTTCGCCAGTTTGAGGCCTGCCTGCGCCGCGCGCAGATGGCGGTAGGCGCGCTCCAGCACGGCCAGGTACAGATCGTCCTTCTTGCCGAAATAGTGATAGAGCATGCGCTTGTTGACATTGGCGGCGGCGGCGATGGCGTTCACGCTTGCCCCGGCATAGCCGTTGTCAGCGAACTCCGTCGTCGCGGCGTCGAGAATGACGCGCCGTGTCAGGTCCGGGTCGCGCTGGCCTGCTGTGCGGATGAGGGGTTCGCCAGTTTGCAATTCGTTGGCATTGTCAAACATATTGAACATCTGGGCCCTGTCGCAATCCATGATCCACCAATCCCTGAGCTGAAATACCCGATTCGGAGGGT
The DNA here is from genome assembly GCA_050290865.1 of Rhodomicrobiaceae bacterium. GTDB lineage: Bacteria > Pseudomonadota > Alphaproteobacteria > Rhizobiales > Rhodomicrobiaceae > JARRLC01. Next base: position 58,272 of record JBNKIW010000001.1, read on the forward strand.
CGGCATTATCGCCGAAATATCGCCATTTGGAAGCTTTTTCGCCGCAACCGCTTAATTCCTCAACTCAGGCGTTTCCCGGCTGGCATCGTTCTCCTCCCTGACTTTTCGGGGCGGAGCGGAGCGTTCGCCGCCCTCTCGTCTTGACCAATATAGGCCCAGTTGATGATCGCAGAGTGAACGCGGCGGTTGCCTCATGTTCATAATTTCTTGAAGGTTGCGTGTATCCTTCCGGAACAATCCGGCGGATCCAGCACGCCCGAAAATGAGAAACGCGGCACCGTGGCGCCGCGCTTCATGTCGTTGGCAAAGGCGAAGAAGCCTTATTTCAGGCTCGCGCCCCGATAACCGAAGTGATAGTTCAGACGCGCCCGGACCGCCCACATGTCGCGGTCGATCTCGCCGTCATAAACCTCCCCGGGATCGTTCTCGTAAGTGACCAGGATGTCGTCGTCGTTGATCGAGTAGTAGAGCCCCTCGACGCCAAAGCTCAGGCTGGGCGTCAGCTTGCGCTCGTAGCCCGCACCGATCACCCAGCCGCCGGAAGCGTAGCTGTCGTCCACGTTCCCTTCCAGATCCCAGCTCAGGGAAGCGATACCGCCCGTGACATAGATGAGCGACCTGCCCATGGCCAGACCAGCCCGGCCGCGGAGCGAGCTGAGATAATCGACGCCGTCGGCGCCGGAAGCGGCGATATCCAGCTCGACGCCGAGCACGACGTTGCCCGGGGTCTGCCAGTTGTAACCCACATGGCCGCCGCCCAGGAAGCCGTTGTCGCCGTCGAAGTTTGCCGCCGGATGGTCTGCCACTGAAGTGATGGTAATGTCATCGCTGAACGTTGCGCCAGCACTAACACCCATGTACAGGCCGGTCCACATGATCGGCGGCATATAGGCCGGGCCATCCTTCAGGCTGCCCCCGCCTCCGTTGTAGACGTCGGCGGCATGGGCCGTGCCCAGGACGCCAACGATGCATGTAGCGCCAAGAAGCGCCGATTTGAGAATATTCATCCGTTTTTCCCCCATCTCTGTGGTGAAGACTGCGGCCCCTGGCAGGCCGCCCAGCCTGCCGTCCACTCTGTGCGTACTGTGACAAACCGGACGACCGATGCCGTACTGACGAAAGAACCCAAGCTTCGGTCTGACGCTGAAACGCATCAGTCCACGTCAGGAACAACTGGTCGCATCAGCGAGGCAGGTCCGTCCGCAACAGAAGCTTCAAAATGGCGCACGTTGATGGCAGGTGGCGCGACTTGCTCACAGCCGTTGCGTCAAAGCAACAGCGTCGGCGGTCGAAAGAAAAATAGCTTGGAATATCAATAAAGTGAAAAGTGGCTAGATCTTATTCCGGGATTACCCACATTTTTTTTGCCCGAATATTAGGGATAGACGGGATTGTATTACGGCGAAATTGTGTTCATGACCAACCTTATTTCCCGTCGAGAAGTAGCGCAAAGTGTTCATCGACAGTCCGCTTCAGGAAGCCGCGATAGCGCGTGTAACAACCATGCCCCGATTTGATTCGCCCGAATTCGGCCCGCTCCACCATCGGCAGCGGCACCAGCGCGATCGGCGTCGCCACGGGGGTAAGCTGCGCACCACGGCCCACCTGAAGGGTGGTCAGAATGCCGTGCAGTTCGCCCCGGATCGTCGGTCGCGAAACGATGACGAGGCGATATTGCCCGTGCTTGTTGGTGACGAGATAAATGTGCCCGGAATAATGCGGCGCCGACACCACCCCGCCCTGCGAATACTCCGAATCGACACGCTCGCCCTCGCTGAAGATCAGGCTCGAAGCCATCTCGTCCCAGCGGATACGTGTCAGATAGGCGTAAATAGCCGCCTGCTCGCCGAAGGACGGCCGCAGGGTCAGATAGTCGCCCTCGATCCAGGTGATCGCGGCGCGCGAATATGAGCCGAGCGTGGCCGGCGCCTGCCCCGGTACGACAGCCACCGGAGACGGCTGCGCGGGATGATCGTTCCGCAGATCGACGCCCAGCGCCTCTTCCAGCCGGACAAGGGTCGCCAGCGTCAGCGGACGGCGGCCCGACAGCGCCTTTTCCAGCGTAGACAGACTGATCTTGGCGGCGGCCGCGAGCTGTTGCCGCGTCATGCGGCGGCGCGCCAGCTCCTCGGCAATTCTGGCGGCGGCATCGCCGTTGGCATTCGCCCCCGGCCGCTCTCCAGCCCTGCGTGACATGTCCCCTACCCTCGATCCTGCGCCGTACAGAACCGGACATACCCGTAAAGCGAAGCATTGCGCAAGCACTTCCTGGCGGATTGCGGCGGCTCATTGCGGAACAATCGCGAAGAAGACGCTCGAATTGCGGCGCCGGTTAATAAAATGTCGACCCTGGGCCAGACAGCCCGATGGTAACGAAAAGACAAGGTTTTCGCGTATGCCGTTTCACTCTTGCCGCCTGCCCGTTTCACATAGAAATGCCGCTGCTGCGGGTGGCAGCCATCAGGCATGCGCTGTAAAGCATTTTCTCACGCAGACGCTGATTTTCGCCCTCGTCGCTCTGTTCGGAGTGACACTCGTCGCGGGCGCTGCCGCCGCCGGTCCGTACCTGATGAAGAAGAGCGACGTCCGTTCGGGCACGCTGCTGTTCAAGGCGGTCGAGGAAGGGCGGTATGTGCAGGCGCCGCTCGTGGGCGCCGACTACGACATCTCGATATCCGCGGCAACGGGCCGCACCCGCGTGACGCAGCACTTCATCAACCCCACCGATGGCTGGGTGGAAGGCGTCTACGTCTTCCCGCTGCCGGAGAATGCCGCGGTCGATACGCTGAAGATGGTCGTCGGCAACCGCGTCATCATCGGCGAGGTGAAGGAGAAGAAGCAGGCCAGGATCATTTACGAGACGGCGAAGCGCGAAGGCAAAAAGGCGACGCTCATGGAGCAGGAGCGCCCGAATGTCTTCACCAACGCGGTCGCCAATATCGGACCGCGCGAAACCATCCTCATCCAGATCGAATATCAGCAGACCGTGCCGCAATCGAACGGGCAGTTCTCGCTGCGCGTGCCGCTTGTAGTGGCCCCACGCTACAATCCGGCCCCGGTCGTCCAGACCGTCGATTTGAACGGCACGGGTTGGGCACCCCCCACCGACCCCGTGCCCAGCAAAGCGCGGATCGAGTCCCCCGTTCTCGATCCGCGCAACCATCCACCTGCTAACCCCGTCACGCTGACGGTGCGGCTCAAGGCAGGCTTCCCGCTCGGCGAGGTGAAGAGTCACCACCATCAGGTCAAGCTGGAGGGTGACGGCGACAGCCGCATCATCACGCTCGATGGCGTCCTCCCCGCCGATAAGGACTTCGAACTGACCTGGAAGGCGAAAGCCGGCGCTTCGCCCGCCGCAGGGCTCTTCCGCGAACGCGTGGGGTCGAGCGATTATCTGCTCGCCCTCGTGACGCCGCCCGCTCTGGAGACCGCAGGCCGCCCACGCGCCCGCGAAATCATCTTCGTCATCGACAATTCCGGCTCCATGGGCGGGACATCCATCGGCCAGGCCAAGGCGAGCCTCCTTTTCGGTCTCGATCACCTCGCGCCGGGCGACAGCTTCAACATCGTGCGGTTTGACAACACGTTCGAAGTGCTCTTTCCCGCCGCAGTTCCCGCCGATGGCGAAAACCTGGCGCGGGCCAAGGCCTTCGTCAGCGGCCTGCAGGCGAATGGCGGTACGGAAATGGTGCCCGCCTTGCGCGCGGCGCTCGCCGATACGGCGGTCGAGGCGAACACGCTGCGGCAGGTCGTCTTCCTCACCGACGGCGCCATCGGGAACGAACAACAGCTCTTCGACGCTCTCGTCGCCGGGCTGGGCCGCTCGCGCGTGTTCATGGTGGGCATCGGCTCCGCGCCCAACTCCTATCTGATGACGCACGCCGCCGAACTTGGCCGCGGCACCTTCACGCACATCGGCAGCGCCTCGCAGGTGAAGGAGCGGATGCGCGAGCTGTTCGCCAAGCTGGAGCGCCCGGCGGTGACGGACATCTCGGTCACGTTCTCCGGAGGCGCGGCGGACGTCACGCCAAAGCTCATCCCCGACCTCTATGCGGGCGAAACGCTGCAGATCGCGGCAAAGCTCGCCCGACTCGATGGTACCGTGGAAATCAAGGGCATGATCGGCACGCGGCCGTGGGTCGCGAAGCTGCCCGTGGTGCAGGCCGCTGAGAGCAGGGGGTTGTCCAAAGTCTGGGCACGGGCGAAGGTCAACGACGCTGAAGTCGCTTCAAGGCTTGGGCACATCTCGTCAGCCGAAGCAGACAAGCGCATTCTCCGCCTAGCCCTCGAACATGGGCTGCTGAGCCGGTTGACCAGCCTCGTTGCCGTGGACAAGACGCCGAGCCGCCCGGCCAATGCGCCCCTGTCGCGCGCCGACGTGCCGCTCAATCTCCCGGCAGGCTGGGACTTCGACAAGGTGTTCGGCAAACGCGCGCCCGCTCAGGACACGGGCCGCAGCGGGACGGGTGCGGATGGCGAGGCGAAACTCATCGACGCCAGCGCCCCGGGCGCCGGACAATACAAGCAATATCTCCATGCAATCGCGGCTTCATCCCATCGGCCGCGGGTTGCAGCGGTGCGCGCCGTCCAGACAAAGCCGGGTGTGGCTCTTCCGCAGACGGCAACGAATGCTCAAGCACACCTGCTGGGCGGCGCGCTCCTCTTCCTCCTGGGTCTGGGCCTGGCGGCGTTCGCATGGCGCCGCGGCCTGCTCCGGCTCAGGTGACCACCATGTTTTGCGCTCGGCTCCTCGGTGCAAAACCGAAGGCGCAACCGTCATCCCGCGGGGTGATGGCGGTTGCGGCCGTTCTCTTGATGGCTGGCCTCGCCCTGATGGGGCACGGGGCCATGATCCACGCCAAGGCGGTTCTCGCACAATATCTCCTGAAACAAGCCTTCGCCGAAAGCCTCGCCACCGGCCAGCCGGTCAAGCCCTGGGCCTGGGCGGACACATGGCCGGTCGCACGGCTCGACGTGCCGCGGCTCGGGGCAAGCGCCATTGTGCTCCAAGGCGCCAGCGGCCAAGCGCTGGCTTTCGGTCCCGGGCTGCTCGCCAACACGCCGCAACCCGGCGAAAAGGGGACTTCAGTCATTGCCGCGCACCGCGACACGCATTTCGCCTTCCTCCGCGAGGCCAAACCCGGCGATGAAATCCGTGTCACGCGGACGGACGGCATGATTTTCTGGTTCCGTATCACCGCGAAGACCGTCGTCCACTGGGATGCATCGGGTATCGACCGGGACAAGGACGGCCGCTGGCTGGTGCTCTCGACCTGCTGGCCGCTCGACGCGGTGACCCGGGGGCCCGAGAGGCTCATCGTCAGGGCGCACATCACCGGACGGCAGATCCCCAAGGGCTGATTGCGCCCCCCACTGCCTTAAAAATGCAACACTCATCCACAATCACTGCGGGATACGGTGCGCTATTGCAATCTCCGCGAGCATTCCCCCGAATCATTCCGTAAGTTGCGGCACCTGTAGATACGCTACCCGGTGGGGAAACGCGGCATAGGTCGCTCGGGTATTTGTGCGCGTTGTTCGGGCATTTCGAAAAGGGAAGAGCACAACGACGACCGCCGCGCCTGCGGCGCTTTCGAGAGGAAATACAGATGCGCAATGCAGTTGCAGCCGGCCTTGCGGCCGTTTTGGGCATGGGCACGGCTCATGCAGGTGATCTTCAAGAAGTCGCCTCGCTGAAGGATATGCCAGCCCCCGCGGTATGTGTAACGTGCTGGGGCGGGCTGTATATCGGCACCACCGTCGGGTTCGGTGTCGGCGAAACCCACGAGAAGTATTACTACGACAATAACGTCACCTTGCTGACCGACCATTGGAACATCAATGGCGAGGCGGCGGGCCTCTTTGTCGACTACAATTTCTCGAACGGTCCGCTGGTCTATGGCGTCGAGGGACACATCAACCTCGCCAATATCGACGGGCATCACACAGAGAGCTTTGCCACGAACCAATACCGCATCAGCCGTGAGCTGGAGTGGTACGGCGGACTGAACCTCCGTGCGGGATATGCTCCCGGCAATATTCTGTACTATGGCTTCGTTGGTCCGGTATGGGGCAATGTCAAGTCGAAATGGATCAGCAACACCTATGCGACCGGCATCTCTATGCAGGATTCGGATAGTGCCACGCATTTCGGCTGGGAAGCCGGCGCCGGTATCGAATGGGCCATGAACGAGTGCTGGGTCGCGAGGGTTGAATACCAGCACATCGACTTCGACACCAAGAGCACCTTCTCGGGCTCGACCGCTCATCACCCGAATGCGGCCGATCACGACCACCACCACAGGGCCTCCCTCGATCTCGACAGGATCAAGATCGGCATCAGCTATAAGCTGAGGGGCCGCGATGAGGTGATCGCCGAGGTGCCGATGAAGTGAATCGGTACAACTCTCCTCTGAACGACTTCATGGGCCAGGCGCAGCGCGTCTGGCCTGTGACTTCTGGAAAACCGTGCGCCGGCTATTGGCTCACGCGCTGAAGCCGTGCTCCTGCATTTCAAGCACATGACCGGCGAGATAGAGTGAGCCGGCGATCAGAACTCGGACCGGCTCCCGTCTTTCCCGCGCGCACAGTTCCAGCGCCTGCTGCAGGCTGACGGCGGGCTCAGCATAAAACCCTTTGTGCCGCGCCATGGCGCATAGCTCTTCCGCCGTGAAGGCGTTCGGCTGCTCGGGAATATCCACGGCGGCCACAAAACTCGCCAGGCTCTGAAAGTGGTCGAGAAAGCCCGTGGCATCCTTGGTGGACATCATTCCGACGATGAGATGCAGCGGACGCGAGACGCGGTCTTCGAGATCGGCCACGGCATGTGCGAGAACCTCACCCGCCGAGGCATTATGACCGCCATCGAGCCAGATCTCCGAGCCTGGCGGCAGCAGCTCGTGCAAGGCGCTATGTCCGAGCCGCTCCAGCCGTGCGGGCCAGACCGCGGAGGTGAGCCCTTTGGCAATGTTCTCCGCGCTCAGCCCGAAATGCCCAAGGGCGCGCGCGACCGCGATCGCGGTGCCCGCATTGTCGATCTGATGTCCGCCCGCCAGACGCGGTAGCGGCAGGTCCACAAGCTCGCGCCCGTCCTGAAACACGAGCCGGCCATGCTGCTCATAAGCGTCCCACTGCTCGCCCGCGACGATGAGCGGCGCGCCGACGTCATGCGCCCGCGCCTTGAGGACGCCGAGTCCAACATCGCACTGCCGGGCCACGACACAAGGCACACCCGGCTTCAGAATGCCGGCCTTCTCCGCCGCGATGGCCTCCATGGTCTCGCCAAGAAACGAGGTGTGGTCGATGGCAATCGAGGTAATGGCCGTGAGCTGCGGACGCTCGATGACGTTCGTTGCGTCGAGCCGCCCACCAAGACCGGTCTCCAGAAGCACGACATCGGCCGGATGCTCGGCGAAGGCGAGAAGCGCCGCCGCGGTCGTGATCTCGAAAAAAGTCACGGGCTGGCCGCCATTGGCCTTCTCGGTGCGCTTCAGCACATTGAGGAGTGCGCGCTCGCCGATGGGCCTTGCACCGCGCGGCGAGCCCAGGGCGATGCGTTCGTTGAAGTGTCTCAGATGCGGCGAGGTGAACACATGCACTCTCAACCCCGCGGCTTCCAGCATGGCCCGCAGGAAGGCGATGACCGAGCCCTTGCCATTCGTCCCTGCCACATGAATGACGGGTGGCAAGGCCTTGTGCGGATCGCCAAGCGCCGCCAGCAGCCGTTCGACGCGGTCGAGCGACAGATCAATCGACTTCGGATGAAGATGCGCGAATCGCGTCAAGAGCGCAGCGCTCCCTGTGGTGGTCATGCTACTCGCCGCAAGTAATCACGGAAAACCTTGTGGACCTCGTTAAGGAACGGCGGAAACCTGAAACCAGCAGGGACAAAGGACCGGCCGCCGACACACATCACTCGGCGGCGGCCTTCTCAGAGGCTGGCAGCGCCGAGAGGCTTCTCTCGCTGACATCGCTCACGGGTGCCTTGCCGTCGGGCCGATGCTGCGGCGTGAGCTTGGTCACATTCGCCGCATGCATTAGAGACGCTCCCGCTCCGCCAGAGCCACCATCCGTGCGGAGAACGCCGGGGCGGCCCTTGTCCGGGCGCCGCTTCGATTCGCGCCGCTCCATCATCAGGCTGCACAGGCGACTGACGGTCTCGCGCAGCTGGTGACGGTGGACGACGAGATCGACCATGCCGTGCTCAAGAAGGTATTCGGCGCGCTGGAAGCCCTCGGGAAGCTTCTCGCGGATCGTCTGCTCGATGACCCGCGGCCCGGCGAAGCCGATCAGCGCCCCCGGCTCGGCGATATGAACATCGCCCAGCATGGCGTAGGACGCGGTAACGCCGCCGGTGGTCGGATGCGTGAGGACGACGATATATGGCAGCCGCTCGTCGCGCAGCTTCTGCACGCCGACGGTGGTGCGCGGCATCTGCATCAGCGACAGCATGCCTTCCTGCATCCGCGCGCCGCCCGACGCAGCGAACAGCACGAAGGGCGTCCCGTGTTCCGCGGCTCTCAGCATCGCGGTAACGATCGCCTCGCCGGCAGCCATGCCGAGCGAACCGCCCATGAAAGAGAAATCCTGAACCGCGGCGGTCACTTCCTGGCCGTCGAGGGTGCCATGTCCGGCGAGAACGGCATCATCCTGGCCGGTCTTCGCGCGGGCGTCCCGGAGGCGGTCGGCATAGCGGCGCTCGTCGCGGAATTTCAGCGGGTCGTGCGGGACTTCCGGCGTCGAAATCCTGTCGTAGCCGCCCCCGTCAAAGAACGACTTCAGCCGCGCATCCGCAGGCATGCGCATATGATAGTTCGAGCCAGGGATGACGAGCTGATTAGCTTCGACATCCTTGTAGAACACCATTTGCCCGGTTTCAGGGCATTTGACCCAAAGATTGTCCGGGATTTCCCGCTTGCGCCAGAAATCGCGGATTTTCGGGCGGACGACGTTATTGATCCAGTTCACGCTTCGACGCCTCTCACGCTGAAACCTTGTCCTTAAGCTGCCCCCGCAGCCACCCTTGCCGATTGAGGCCCTTGCAGCCCCTCGGCGAGCTTCGAAACCAGGGACGTAACGGCGGAAACCGTCGCGGGCGTCGCCGCCCCCGTCCCGTCGAGACTGTTCGCAATGGCGCTCACCAGCGCCGAACCTACGACGACACCATCCGCGCATGCGCCGATGGCCGCCGCCTGCTCCGGCGTCTTCACACCGAAGCCGACACAAACCGGCAGCGGCGTATGCGCCTTGATACGCCGCACATTGGCCTCGACATCCGCCAGATTGGGTGCCCGTGTGCCCGTGATCCCCGATATGGACACATAATAAACGAATCCGCCGGTGTTGGCGAGTACGGCAGGAAGCCGCTTCTCTTTCGTGGTCGGAGTGGCGAGGCGGATGAAATTCAACCCGCCCTCGATGGCGGGCAGGCACAGCTCGCGATCTTCCTCGGGCGGCACATCGACGACGATCAGGCCATCGACACCCGCCGCCACCGCGTCGCGCACGAAATCGGCGACACCGTAAATGTAGATCGGGTTGTAGTAGCCCATGAGCACGATGGGCGTGGCGTTGTCGCTCTCGCGGAAGCTGCGCACCATGTCGAGCGTTTTGCGCATGGTCTGGCTGCCGAGAAGCGCGCGCTGCGAGGAGGCTTGAATTGCCGGGCCATCGGCCATCGGGTCGGAGAAGGGCATGCCCAGTTCGACAATGTCGGCGCCCGCTGCGGGCAGGCCGCGCAGGATTTCGAGCGAAGTGGCGGCGTCCGGGTCGCCCGCGGTCACGAAGGTGACGAGCGCCGGGCGCCCGCCTTCCGCCTTCAGTCTCGCGAATGTGCTGTCTATTCGTGTCTGTGTCATAACCAAACCAGCATCAGGCCAACCGAGCGCGGACAAATTCCGGGAGAGCAAGCCAACACATCAAGAGGAATATCTTCGGCGCCAATAAAGATATTCTTCGAACGCCACCCTCTTGAGACAACCGGCCTTTTTGAAAGCGCCGCGTTTCGCCATCAAATTCAAATGACGACGGCTTGCCGAACGAGAATTGTGCACTGCGGGAGACGATCTTCACTACGCTACACGGCAGGTACTTCTGCAGTTCCTGCGCAGACGAGATCCGATACTTCAAGTAATCAAGCCCCATCCCCATAACAATACCCCACGCCCAACATAGCAACATCCCCCCGGCTGGCAACGCAAATAATATTACAGAATGTGACGTTACCCCGCTTGTTGCAAAGCCGATACCGGCAACCACGAAGGCACTCGAAACCACCATCGCACTAAATCGCGCCCAGAACACTTCCCGCTCGGATGCCCAAAGCGCAACCGCCGACTGATACCCCAGGCGCGCATCGGACACCTTCACATCGGCCGCGCCGACACTCCGCGCCGCGGATGCCTCCCGCATCACATCTCCATCCCGAGATGCCCGGCCACCGCGAAGACATCCTTGTCGCCCCTGCCGCACATGTTCATCACCAGAAGGTTGTCACTCGCCAGCGTCGGCGCCAGCTTCGAGACGTAGGCCAGCGCGTGCGACGGTTCCAAAGCCGGAATAATCCCCTCCAGCTTCGTGCAAAGCTGAAAAGCCTCCAGCGCCTCCCGGTCGGTCGCGGACACGTAGGTCACACGCCCTGCATCCTTCAGCCACGCATGTTCCGGACCAACTCCGGGGTAGTCCAGCCCTGCGGAGATCGAATGCCCTTCCAGAATCTGCCCGTCCTCATTTTGCAGAAGATAGGTGCGATTGCCATGCAATACACCCGCCCGTCCACCGTTCATCGACGCAGCGTGGCCATTCGGCACATCCAGACCGTGGCCGCCCGCTTCGACGCCGTAAATCTTGACCTGACGGTCATCGAGGAAGGGGTGGAAAAGCCCCATGGCGTTCGAGCCGCCGCCGATGCAGGCCACCAGCGTATCGGGCAGGCGTCCTTCCACCGCCATGATCTGCTCGCGCACCTCCTGGCCGATGATCGACTGGAAGTCGCGCACCATCGCCGGATAAGGATGCGGCCCCGCCACCGTCCCGATGATGTAGAACGTGTTCTCGACATTGGCCACCCAGTCGCGCAGGGCGTCGTTCATGGCATCTTTCAGTGTGCCGTTGCCGGAGGTGACGGGCCTCACTTCGGCGCCGAGCAGCTTCATGCGGAAAACGTTCGGCTTCTGCCGCTCGATATCGGTCGCCCCCATGTAGATCATGCAGGGGATGCCGAAACGCGCGCAGACCGTGGCCACGGCCACGCCGTGCTGGCCCGCGCCGGTCTCCGCGATGACGCGCGTCTTGCCCATGCGGCGGGCGAGCAGGATCTGGCCGAGGCAGTTGTTGATTTTGTGCGAGCCGGTGTGGTTCAGCTCGTCGCGCTTGAAATAGACTTTCGCGCCGCCGAAATGCTCCGTCAGACGCTCGGCGAAATAGAGCGGGCTGGGGCGGCCGGAGTAGTGCGCGTTGAGATGGTCCAGCTCGGCTTTAAAGGCGGGGTCGCGTTTGGCGGCTTCGTAGGCGGCCTCCAGATCGAGGATGAGCGGCATCAGCGTCTCAGCGACGAAGCGCCCGCCAAAAAGGCCGAAATGCCCGTCGTCATCGGGGCCGGTGCAGTAGCTGTTCAGCGCGGGATCAGCGGCTTCAACCATGGGCCAGTTCCTCCACTTCCGGCGCCTTGACCGCCGCCATGAAACGGCGGATCAGCGCGGCTTGTTTCTTGCCTGGGGCGATCTCGACGCCCGACGATACATCGACGATGGGGGCTCTCGTGACCCGTATGGCCTCCGCCACGTTTTCCGGCGTCAGCCCGCCTGACAGCATGAAGCGCGCCTTCCTGCCCCTGCCCGTTCCGCCGAGGAGCCGCCAGTCGAAGCTGCGGCCATTGCCCCCGGGCAGTGCGCCTTTGCGGCGGGCCGGAGCCTTGGCATCGAACACGATAAGATCGGCGGCGCGCTTATAAGCCGCAGCGGCCTCGGCGTCGCCCTTCCTGGCGACCTTGACCGCCTTGATCACCGGACGCCGCACGAGCTTGCGGATGGCCCTCACACGTTCCGGGGTCTCGGAGCCATGCAACTGTATCATATCCGGATCGGCGGCAGCGATGATCGCCTCGATGACCGCATCATCGGCATCCACGACCAGCGCCACGCTCTTGATACGGCCCTGCGCGCGCGCCGCGAGGCGGGCCGCCGTGCTGAGCGAGACGTTGCGCGGACTGGGCGGATAGAAAACCATGCCGTAATAGTCGGCGCCCGCCGCGATCGCCGCTTCAAGCGCGGGCAGCGTTCGGATGCCACAGATTTTCACGGCGGTGTTCAAGCTGACGTCCCCAAACCGGCGCATGTTTCGCTGAAAGGATGGCTATAGCAAGTGCAGCGCAGCAATGGCAAGCGCCGTCCGGCCGCGGCGTTGACGACAGGTTTCTCCGCCGGGACCAGCCCGTATTTGTCCCGCCCGTTACCAGTTTCCTTATGCGAGGTTGCCGCCGCGCGTCCGCGGCCGTATCCTGATTGATGCAGCGCAATACCGGCGAAATCAATATGCAGGGCAAATCATGATCAATGAAACGGTGTTATCGCGGTTCGAACCGCTGGCCGGAGGCCTGCTCAAACCGATCTACGCCGATTATTCCTTCGGGAATATTCCGGACACCATCGAATATCTTCTCACCAATCAGCGGCGCGGCTCGATTCTGCCCCCGGATTGCTTCGGCGGCACCTATCCGGCGCCAAAGAAGATCGTGCTGTTCTTCATCGACGCTTTCGGCTGGAAGTTCTGGCAGCAGTTCGGAGCCCGCTTCCGCACGACGCAGCACGTCATGCAAAATGGCACGCTGACACCGCTATCGGCGCTCTTTCCCTCGACGACGGCGGCGTCGGTGGCGACGATGCATTACGGCGTCCTGCCCGCCGACCATGCCTTCTACGAATGGAACATCTACGTTCCGGCCTATGGCGAAGTCATCCAGTCACTTCCCTTTTGCCCGCTGGGCGTGCGCGTGCCCAATGCCTGCCTCGCCAAGGGATACGATTCACACGCCCTGGTGGCCGTGCAGGAGACCGTCCATCAGCGGCTGGGGCGCCATGGCGTGCGCTCGATCCTCTTTTCCCACAAAGCCTACGCGGACTCGGCCTTCAACCGCCATGCCGCGGAGGGCGCCGAGGTCTTCCGCCACGGGACGCTGGCCGAGGCGCTGGTTCAGCTCCGCGAGGCGCTGGAAGGCTGCGAGGACAAGGCCCTTTTCAACCTTTACTGGGGCGCGATTGACGCCATCGGCCACACCTACGGGTCCGACACCACCTATCATGCCGCCGAAGTCGCGAGTTTCTGGCGGACCTTCGACGACGTCTTCTCCGGCATCGACAGCGCCGACACGCTCTATCTCTTCATCGCCGATCATGGGCAGATGTGCGCCGATCCGGAAGAAACCATCTATCTCAATGAACGCATCCCGGAAATCGCGGAAAACCTGGCGATCAGTCCGACGGGACACACGATCTGGCCCAATGGCTCGCCACGTGGCCTGTTCCTCCATCTGAAGCCGGGCCTGCGCGATGAGACGCTCGCCACGCTCCACCGGCATCTGGACGGCGACGCGCTGATCATGCCGGTCGACGAGGCGGTGGCGCTGGGGCTGTTCGGGCGGCCGCAGGTCGGGGCGGAACTGCGGGCACGGATGGGGGATATTCTCGTCCTGCCCTTTGCCGGGCGCTTCGTCTGGTGGCATGAGCCGGGGCTGATGAAGAACACGCTCTACGGCCATCACGGCGGTCTCACCCCGGAGGAGTTGATCACCGCGATCGGGGTTGTCGACCGGCTGTGAGAAGCTCCCCTTACCGCCGGGAAGCCCCTGCCTTCTTCTTGCCGTCGCGCCCGGCAGAGGCCAAAGCCTGCGACGCCGCAGCGCGCAGCTTCTGCTTCAACGCCATGATGCGATCGTGGGAGGCTTCCACCTGCTCGCGGCTGATCGCCCCCGATTCGACAGCCTTCCTGATCGCGGCCACCATCTTCTCCGGCAGATCCGGCACGGTCCCCTTCTGGTTGCCGATGAGCAACAGGTCGTTGCCCGCCTTGATGGCCTGCACGGCCCGCTCCTCCAGCGAAAGGCCCGTTACGCCGGTCTCCAGGTCGTCCGAGACAGCGATGCCCGCAAATTTCAGATCGCCGCGCAGCATCGTCGTGACCGCCTTCTTCGAAAGCGATGCAGGCTGGTCCGGCGTATCGGAAAACGCCGCTCCGGCCGCATGCCCCGTCATGATCGCGTCGGCATTCCCCGAAGCAATGAGCTGGCGGTATGGCTCCAGCGCAGCCTTGTCCCAGTTCCTCTCGGCACCGGCGCCGGGGAAATGGCGCAGCACGGTGAGCACGCCCGCGTCGTGATGCGCGACAGCGAAAGCCTTGCCGAAGGCCGCCACTGCTTTCGGTTCACTGCCGAAGGAGCGCGGATTGTCGCCCCCTTCCACGCGCAGATCGAGAACAGGACCGAGATTGAGATTGAAACCGCTTTCGGCCAGTTCCGCGGCCATGCTCTTATATAAGGTGTAGGCGTCGAGAGGACTGATGCTCTTGCCGACCTGCGCCGCCGACGGAAACTCCTTGAACCCTTTGCCGTGCGTCAGGATCCCCTCCTTATCGACGGCAATGAGCACCAGCGTTACCCCAGCCGCAGTCTTGAGCGAACCGGCCAGCGTGGCGACCTGCTCCGGCGACTTCACGTTGTGGCTCATGAACATGACGCCGCCGACCAGGCCGGACTTGATCTGCGCTGCAAGCTTCTGCGTGCCGGAATCGCCAGGGGTAAGGCCGCGAAAGCCAACCACCAGCATCTGACCGATCATCTGGCCGAGCCCATCGTCACCTTCTGCGCGCGCCGCAGTTTCGGTTTCGGGCTTCGTGCTCGCGGCGGGCGCGGGTTCTTCATCCTTAGGCGCCGTCTCCTTTGCCGCCGCGCCACCGATCGCGGCTGTGGTGTCGGCGGGCGCCGTCTTTGCCTCAGTGTCGGGCTTACTCTCTGCGGGTTTCTGATCTGCGGACGCCGCCCCATCGCCGCCCGCCGCGGGCGTGTAGGTTTGGGCAGTCTGCCCGCCCGCCGGCTGACTGTCCGGGGCAGTGGATTCGGCTTCGCGGTTCTCAGGCACCGGCGGGGTCGGCTTGTTTGTCTCTCTTTTCACCTTTTTTTGCGGAGCGGCTTCCGTCCTGGCCGCGCGCCGCGCCGGGCGCTTCTCCGGCGCGTCGGGCGCGGTACGGCGGACCCGTCTGCGCGCCCGCCGGATGGAGCGCCCCTCGCCGGTATTCCGCCGCCTTGCCGCCGCCCCGGCCGCAGGGCGTCTGCGCCGAGCCTGCCGGGGCTCCTGTTCCTGTCTGACCTCGGCATCTTTCTTCTCTATGCCGACAGGCACGGTGGAGCTGCTGGCCCCGATCGTTCGATCCGAGAAGTCGTTCTCTCCGGGGCGCTCGAGATACCCGCCGACGCCATAGGCGCTTTGCGCCGACGCCCCGGAAACACCTGCAAAACAGGCCAGGAGCATCACGGCAATGCCACACAGCAGCACCGTAATGCTGCCGGACCGGCTGACGAGGTGGGAATGTGGGCGGACGATTGCGAGTGCCCTTCCGTTGCGTGCCATTCGTGCCATTTGACTGAAACCGATTATTGACGCACGCTGCCCAGTCAAGCGCGCGGACGCTGAGGAAATTCGTGACCACGAAACGTTAGTACTATAGACGATATTCTGCAGCCGCGCCTACAGGGATTCAACGACATGCAGCGCCGAGCGATCTCAGCAATTCTACTCATGCTGGCAGCAAATCCTGCACTGGCGGCTACCGATACCTCTCTGCTCAAGACGCGGGAGGCTTCCGCCGCCATGCTCCGCGGTAAATTCGAACAGGCCATCACGTCCTACGACGAAGCGCTGAGCCAGCCGGACTTGCCAAGCGCGAGATTAGCGAGCATTCATAATGACCGCGGTGTGGCAAATTGGCGCCTGCGCCGCTTCGACGATGCCCTCAAGGACCTGAACAAGGCCATTGAAGCCGGCGGGGAAACGTCCACGACGCTGAACAACCGTGCGAACATCCTCCTCGACATGGGCCGCTACGACGACGCCCTGGCTGACCTCAACAAAGCCATATCACTCGCACCGGGTTATGGCGCCGCCTACAACAACCGCGGGAATGTGTATCTCCAAAAGGGCAAATACAAGGCTGCGCTCGCGGACTATCAGCGCGCCATCTCGCTCATGCCGACCAACGCCGCACCGTATAATGGCCGCGCCAAGGCTCAGGGCGCGCTCGGCCGCCCCTATTCCGGCCTGCGCTACATCACGCGTGCGATCGCGCTCAACGGCAAATACACGGCGGCCTACCGCAACCGCGCGCAAATCTATCAGCATCTGGAGCGCTCCAACGCCGCACTGGCCGATTACGAGCGGCTCATCGGACTGACGCCGAAGGATCCCAGCTTGTACATCGCGCGAGGGCGCCTGCATATCAAGAAGAAGCACTACCGGTCCGCCGTTACGGATTTCACCAAGGCGCTGGAGCTGGATCCGGAAAACCTGCAGGCCTATACGGGACGCGGCGCGGCGCAGTTCGAGCGCGGGATTTTCGAAGCCGCGTTGCAGGATCTCAATCAGGCGATCGAGGGCAATCCGCAATCGGCCGAAGCTCATTATCACCGCGCGGCGACCTATTTCCGCCTCAACGATGTCGAGCACGCCAAGGCCGACGTGGAGAAGGCGCTGGAACTGGCTCCGGACTACGCCGAAGCCATCAGGCTGCGAGGCGAGATGGCCGAGGCGGCCGGGCAAGCCGACGATGCCATTGCCGACTATCGCAAGGCGCTGGAACTGGACCCGTTCATCGACGGCGTGCAGGCGAAGCTGAAACGGCTCACCGGCGTGGATGACATTGGACATGCGACCCTGCAACCCGCGGTGAAGGGCTGGGGAATCATCAGTCCCGTCAGCGGCCGCTATGTGGCCACGAACCCACGCTTTCCGCACATCCGGGTGCTGCTGGAGATGCATGGTGCCGGCGCGCCGGAAATCCTCGACTGGACAGAGCTGTCGGATGCGATGCGGGGCTTCGGCCTTCTGCGCTATTCGGCCGGCCAGCTTCCCGGCGGCGGCAGTGGCCACTATGAACACATTGCCATAATAGACCTGCGCAAAAACATCGTTCTGTCCATCGAGCCGTATCAGAGCGGCGACATCGTGAGCAAATGGGAATGGTCGCAGACGGGGGTTCAGGTGACCGACGCCGAGGGCCTGACCACCTCCTACGAACTGCGCCCGCCGAGGCGCGTGCGGCGAGAGAGCGCGGACAGCTGGTTCGACGATGATATCTGGAGCGACCGTCGGAGCCGGCGCCGTGGCAGCCGTCGCAGACGCGGTGGCGGCGGCGTATTCGACTGGCTCTTCCGGTAAGCGCGCGGCAAACTTCGGGCGTTACGAGAAGGTGTTTCGCCCGTCGAGCATCCGCCCGGAGAACCCGACATGACCGTTTTCCTGCCTCGCACCCTGCGATACCTCGCCGCCGCTACCATGCTGCTTGTCATCACGCCAGGCGCGCGCGCCGCGGAATTGCCCGCACTCGGCGCCGCTCTCAGCCGCACCTCGGTTTCCGGCCTGTCTTCCGGCGCATATATGGCGGGGCAGTTTCAGGTCGCCTATTCGGATCTCGTCACCGGCGCCGGGATCGTCGCCGGCGGCCCCTTCGCCTGCGCACATACGCCGGGCAGCGAATTCAGTCCCAACTGGCCCCTGGTCGTGACCTGGAACGTCTCCCGCGCGCTCAATCAGTGCATGAAAGACAGGGGCTGGTTCTGGTTTTTCAGCGCCATCCCCAGCGCATCCGGACTGGTGAGCCGGGCGGAAGCGCTGGCCCGGGCAGGCAGGATTGCGCCGCTCGAAGGGGTGGCCGCCGACAAGGTCTACCTGTTTTCGGGCGGCAAGGACCAAACCGTCCTGCGTGGCGTGGTCGAGGCGGCGGAGGCGTTCTATCGTAAGGCCGGTGTGCCCGCAGCCAACATCGCCTTCGTGAAACACCCGCAAGCGGCGCATGCCTTCGTGACCGAGGAGGGCGGACTGGCCTGCGGGGCGAAGGGGAAGCCATTCATCAACGATTGCGATTACGATCAGGCCGGGGCGATCCTGACACAGATCTACGGTCCCCTGCAGCCGCCCGGTGAGGCGGTCGAGGCGAATTTCGTGCCCTTCGATCAGACGCCCTATGTCTCGGATCTCAAGGCCTCCGGCCTCGCGGCCGAGGGCGTCACCTATGTGCCTAATTCCTGCCGCGCACAGGACGGCTGCGCGGTGCATGTCGTGTTTCACGGTTGCAGGCAGGGACGGCCCGTGGCGGGCGACGCGGTGGTGAAGGAGGCGGGGTTCGCGCGCTGGGCGGAGACCAACCGGATCGTTCTGCTGTTTCCGCAGGTGAAAGGCGACGGCGGCGCCAATCCGAAAGGCTGCTGGGACTGGTGGGGTTATACGGGGCCTCAGTTTCTAACCCGAGAGGCCCCGCAGATGCGGGCGGTGCGCGGGATGCTGGACCGGCTGGCGGCGCAGTGATGCCCGCACCCCGCTCCCTACTTCCGCGGCTTGACCAGCCCGCGGTTGATCAGCGTCTCGGCGATCTGCACCGTATTCAGCGCCGCGCCTTTGCGCAAATTGTCCGACACCACCCACATCGACAGGCCGTTGTCCACCGTTGAATCCTCGCGGATGCGCGACACATAGGTCGCGTAATCCCCGACGCATTCGACCGGCGTCACGTAGCCGCCCGGCTCGTGCTTATCGACGACCAGGAGCCCCGGCGCCTCGCGCAGGATTTCCCGCGCCTCGTCCGCCGTGATCGGCTTGGCAAACTCGATGTTCACCGCCTCGGAATGGCCAACGAACACCGGCACGCGGACGCAGGTCGCCGTCAGCTTGATCTTCGGGTCGAGGATCTTTTTCGTCTCCGCGACCATCTTCCATTCCTCGCGCGTCGAACCGTCCTCCATGAACGTGTCGATATGCGGAATGCAGTTGAAAGCGATCTGTTTCGGGAAGAATTCCGGCTCCGGCATGTCGGTGACGAAGATGCCCTTCGTCTGGTGCCAGAGCTCTTCCATGGCTTCCTTGCCCGCGCCGGACACGGACTGATAGGTGGCCACCACCACGCGGCGGATGGTTGCCTTGTCGTGTAACGGCTTGAGCGCCACGACGAGCTGCGCGGTCGAGCAGTTCGGATTGGCGATGATGTTCTTCTTCTTGAAGCCCGCGACCGCCTCGGCGTTCACCTCGGGTACGATCAGCGGCACGTCGATGTCGTAGCGCCAGGCCGAGGAATTGTCGATGACGACACAGCCCGTTGCCCCGATCTTCGGTCCCCATTCCTTCGAGATGTCCCCACCCGCCGACATCAGCGCGAAGTCACACGTCGAGAAATCGAACTGCTCCAGGTCGCGGCATTTGAGCGTTTTGTCGCCGAAGGATACCTCGGTGCCCAGCGACCGGCGCGAGGCGATGGCAAACACCTCACGAACCGGAAATTCGCGTTCAGCCAGGATATTCAGCATTTCGCGGCCCACATTGCCCGTGGCGCCGACGACGGCGACGTTGTAGGTCATTCCTCATGGTCCTTGGATTAAAGAGACCGCGACTATTACCCTCGCAGGTGCGAAATGTCCATCGCGGCTTGAGAAAGCGTGCGACCGCGCCGCTCAGCCGCCCTTCTCATAGGTGCCCATCAGGACCGCCTGCGCCAGGATGTGGCCCTGCATCGCGGCCTCGACCTGCGCTTTGTCCGGATTGCGCAAGCCTTCCAGGACGGTATCCAGCGCATAGAGCTTGTGGAAATAGCGGTGGCGGCCGATCGGCGGGCACGGTCCGCCGTAATGGGCGCGGTTCCAGTCGTTGATGCCGAACGCCGTGCCCTGCGGTATTCCTTCGGCCTCCATATCTTCGGGCAACGCGCGCGCCGAAGGCGGCATGTTGTACACCACCCAGTGCACCCAGGTCATGCGCGGCGCCTGCGGATCGGGCGCATCCGGATCATCGACGACGAGCACGAGGCTCCGCACCGCATCCGGCACCCCCGACCACGCCAGTGGCGGGGATATGTCTTTGCCCTCGCAGGTATATTTCCGCGGGATCGCACCGCCTTCGGTGAACGCCGGGGATGTCAGTTTCAGTGCCATGCGCGCCTCCTTACAGCCCGAAGGGATAGGTATCGGGCAAGCCGCCATCCTCTTCCTCCGTCGGGAGTGGCTCCACGGCGCTCGTCTGGTCCATCCAGATATATTCGTCGAACTGGCGCGGCAGAACCGC
The DNA here is from genome assembly GCA_050290865.1 of Rhodomicrobiaceae bacterium. GTDB lineage: Bacteria > Pseudomonadota > Alphaproteobacteria > Rhizobiales > Rhodomicrobiaceae > JARRLC01. The sequence continues at coordinate 78,581 of JBNKIW010000001.1, forward strand.
CTCGAAATAGTGGCTGGCGAGTTCCGAATGCGGGCGGTAGACGACGCCGATCGCACGTTCCAGCCGCGGCCGTTCAAGCCCCTCGCGCAGACCGGCGTCTGCGTTGGCGCGCAGCGGGAGCAGCAGACCGGGAATGCCGGTCATGTGGAACAGCCGCTCATAGCTCTGCGGGTGGGCGGGCTGGACGGGCATGACAGTCATCGGCTCGTCCCATTGCGCGGCAGCGGCGACGGTGCCGGCATAGGTACCGAGGCCGATATGGTAGCTCTCCGGCCCGAAGCGATCGCGGCAGAGCTGGCCGATATTGACCTCACCGCGCGCCGACATCTCGGTGGCGGTGGCATCGCCGACATGCGAATTGTGCGCCCAGACCACGGCTTTGCAGCCCGCGCCGTGATACTGCATCACCTGGTTCAGCGTCTCGAACATATGGGCGTCGCGCAGGTTCCACGCCGCGCGCGAACCGTAATACATGGTGCGGTAATAGCGCTCCGCATTGGCGATGAGGCGGGCATTCTGCGTCGCGTCCAGCCATTGTTCGCCGTTCCGGACCGCGAATTCCTGTTTCTTGGCCTGGAGATCGGCGAGCATGCGCGCCACAGGCTCCTCGCAATTCCGGTACGCTCCGGCCAGCGCGGCGCGCCCGTAAGCCGCCGGATCGCCCTCCCATGGGCTGAGGCAGCCATATCGCGTGCGCGCGAGCGCGGCCAGCGCGGCGTCGGTGCCTTCGAGATAGGCGATCACTCGCTCCGCGGAACCGTAGAGGCTGTAAAGGTCGAGGCCGTAGAAGGCCGCGCGCTCGGCGTAGGGCCGCTCCTCATTGTGAATATGCAGCCAGTCGATGAAAGTCTTGATCTCTTCGTTGCGCCACATCCAGGCCGGAAAGCGCGCCGACGCCATCCAGCCCGAGGCGGGCGCACCGCGATGGCGGACATAATGATCGATCCGTGCTGCGTCCGGCCAGTCCGCCTCCACGGCGACGATGTTGAAACCCCTGTCCTCGATCAGCCGCTCCGTGATGCGCGCGCGCATACGGTAGAATTCGGAGGTGCCGTGCGTCGCTTCGCCGATGAGCACGACACGCGCCTCCCCAATCCGCGCCAGAAGCGGTTCGAGATCGGCATCTTCGAGCGCCTCGAATGGCTCGACGGCTTTCGCGATCCGCTCCGGCAGCGACAGGGTAACGCTCGGCCTCGTGGCCGCGACGCCCGGGCGGGCGGTCTCCCATTTCGAATGCTCGCTTTTCCAGCCGGTCCTGCCGGCGAGCGGCACGAAACAGACGTCGGCGAGATCCTCCTGTTCGAACTCCTCCTCGCCCCGCCGGATGATGCGCACAAGTTCCTGCGCGCGCGGATCGCGCCCGAGCGGCGCCACCATCCTGCCGCCCACGCTGAGCTGGCGGAGGAGCGCACGCGGCACCTGCGGTGTCCCGGCGGAAACGAGGATGACGTCGAAAGGCGCCATGTCCACCCAGCCTTGCGTGCCGTCGGCGTGGCGGACGTGAACGTTTTCGTAGCCTGCATCGCGGATATGGGCAGCGGCTTTCTCGGCAATCGGCCCCAGCCGTTCCATTGTGTAGACCGTCGCCGCGATTTCCGCGAGAATGGCGGCGGTGTAGCCCGATCCGGCGCCAACCTCCAGCACCTTCTCGCCGCCTTTGAGGCCAAGGGCTTCGATCATATAGGCGACGATATAGGGCTGCGCTACGGTCTGGCCCGACTCGATCGGCAGCGGCATGTCGTCATAAGCGGCGTTGCGCAGATGTTCGGGCACGAACTGGTCCCGCGGCACCTTGCGCATCGCCGCCAGGACGAGGGGATCGCGGACGCCGCGCGCCTCGATTTGCGTCGATACCATCTGCTCGCGGAGTTCGTTCGTCGCCTCTAGAAGCATCCGTCACCTGCCGCGGCCGGCTGGGGCATTTCGCGGGTGCCTGCCAGCCGGTTCATTGACCTTTCGAGATAGGACCGCCGCTTCTCAAACCTGGCGCCGGACCGCCCCTTTGTTCTCAGCGTGACGCCGCATATTTCATCGGACGCAGCGGACGGATGGTGCTGGCCTGAAGCCCTTTCTCGCTCTCGCCATACTGGGCGACCAGTTCCACCGGCTGGCCCGGCCTCAGGTCGTCGAAAGAACCGCCCGTGACGCTGTTGCGGTGAAAATAAACCTCGCCCTCGGGCGTATCGACGAAACCACCGGACTGGTCCGCGAGCAGGCTTGAGATCGTGCCCTGCAGCCGCGGTTCCTCGATCTCGTGGGTCTTCACATCGCCGCGATGCTTGCGGATGTAGTCTTCGAGCATGCGCTCGGCGGCGTTGAAAGCGTCGCGGATCGCCACGAGAGCGTCCTCATGCGCGTGCGACACGTCCGGGTCGCGCGTGACCGCCAGTTCTCCGCCGGGCACACCGAGGAAAATGCGGACCTGATAGTGATGGCCCTTGTGCCCGCGCTTGTGCGGCGCCTCGATGGCAACACGGCAGCTCGTCAAGCGCTCCGAATAGAGATGGTCGAGATGGTCCACCTTCTCGCGCACGCGCGCTTCAAGCGCCTCGGACGGGCCCATATTGTGAAACGTCAAGTGAAGCGGTACCTGCATCCTAATCCTCCAAAAAGAAAATTGCCGCACACAGGCACATTCAGCGGCGAACTTCGATCTCGTTGATGACGTCATCCACCGCGAAAGTGCTCCAGGCGTCCCGCTCCGCCGCCTGCCGCTCTTCCTCGGCGGGCACGAGCCCCGTCAGGCGCACGACGGCGTTGCGCACGCCGACCCGGATCTGGCCGGCGTTGACGAATGGATCTTTCTCAAGGATGACGCGCACGGCCTCGGCGATCATGTCGGGGCTGTCTTCCTCGTGCGGCTCCACGGCGATGCCGTTCACCACGTCCCGCGTGCCGGGCACCCACCACGCCATCGCGCCTGCGAGACGCTTCGTGACGAGATCGGGAACGCGGCCGTCCAGGCACACGACCCCCTCACCGACATCGACCTCGATGCGCCCGCGCGCCCCCATCGGAGCGCCGCGCGCGAGAACGGGGCGGCCAGCATCGATTTCTCGGATTTCCAGCGCCTTGAAGCACCGTTCCTGGCTCAGCATGTCGCGAAAACGGACCCGGATCTCCTTGTCGCCCATCGGCACCGCGGGCACGACGCGCAATCGGTCGGCGATCCCGGTCACGCCGGGCACGACCGCCACACATTCAAGGAGCCGTTTCTTGATGGCCACGCTCGGCACCTCGGCCATGAGCGTGACGACGCCGTCCGAGCCGATGCCGATATCCGCGGCCTCGAAAGCACTGCCGAGGCGCCGCTCGCCGCGAATTGCGGTCCGTATCTTGTCCAGAAGGGCGAGACGTTCCTCATTGCTGGCAAGCCCCGGCACGAGCGTCTGCGCGGCGGGCTGGCGGCGGCGCGATCTCTTGCCGCGAAGCGCGGGAGGCTTCGACCTCCCCTCGCCGCGGGCCTCATAGCTGTCGAAGGACGGAGACAGCACTTCGGGCGGACCGTCCGGGTCATAGCGCTCATCGTGAATGCGCTCGGCGCGCACCATCTCGGCGCGTTTCCAGGGCGTAATCACCGGACCGGAATGATTGAACCGCGTCTTGACACCGAACGCCTTCTGCGCGACCTCGCGTGCAGCCTTCTCACTGGCGGCGCGGATGATCGCGGCAGCGCGGTGGGAGCTGGCCTCCCAGTTCGGATCGGCGAGGTCGATCGGTGACAGACGCCAGATGAACATGCCCTGGTCCTTCTTATTGCTCACGGCGCGTTTGGCGACCGACACCGCGCCTCCGGCAAACGGTTTCCTGGTGAACGGTCAGTGGTCGCGGCACCATTTGGCGCGGGCGAAATAACCCTCCTCGTCGTAATGGATTTCGGACTGGCCTTTGTACGCGCGCTCGAGGGCGTGCAGAAAACGCCGCGGCAGATGGAGGTTGGTCGTCGTCACGACGATGCTCTCCGCGTCTTCGCTGACCGCAAGAATGCGGTTGAGCGGATGCTCGCGGTTTTCAAGCTCGGCTTCATTGCGGAGCATGGCCAGGATTTCCTGGGCGTGCTCTTTGGTGAACGCGCCGGTCAGCGTGAGTTCGCCCGCCGGATATTTGCCGTTGACGCGCTGACAGGCGGGGCACAGGGCATCGGCGAGCTTATCCGGCAACTCCTTCTGCCAGCTCCAGCGTCCGCCCATGAACACGGCGCCGCACTGCGTGCACCTGCTCGGACCCGCGGGCTTCGACCGCGCAGCGTAAGGGTCGTGACGCTTTTCCTGGGGATTGAGCCCCAAACGGTTGGGAACCCGACTGATGTCTGCCGTCTTCATTCTTGCCACCCGATATGAGCCAGTGACGGACGCCGGGCCAGGGCGCCAACGCAATCACACGGCTCCCGCGCCCGCGCTCCAGCTCCTGGTTGCTGTGTTTCGAGTCTTCCGGACTCCGGCTTGTCGCCTTCGTCCGGACTGACGCACCGGCCAGCGCCGCCTCTTTGCGAAACGCTGGTTTATTTGTGATGCTCGGCGATGGCCTTCACGACTTCGCCGGTCAGGTTGTGGGGGCAGGCGTGCGAGATGTCGCCGAGGCTGAGCATGCCGACGAGGCGCTTCTTGTCGTTGATGACGGGCAGGCGGCGAACCCGCTTCGATTCCATGATCCGCAGCGCGTCCTCGACCTCCTCGGCTTCGGTGCAGTAGGTGATGCCGGCTGTCATCACGTCACGCGCCGTCAGCTTGGCAAGATCGCGGCCGTTGGAGAGACCGCGGCAAACGATGTCCCTGTCGGTCACCATGCCGATCAGCCGGTCGTTCTCGCCGACCGGAATTGCGCCGATGTCATTCTTCTGCATGGTTTTGGCGATTTCGCTCACGGGCGTGCCGGGATCGACCCACACCGCGCCCTTGTGCATGGCTTGCTTCACCTTCATTTCGGTCTCCCTGTGTCGGACTGAAAGGGCCGTCGCGGGAGCACTATCGGGCATGGCGCTTAAAAAAGATACAATCAACAGTTGTAGAAAAGGCCGTGCTCAGGCGCCGATGCGCTGCAGGAGCGCGGCGTCTGCCGGGGGCCGCGCGCCCCGGTTCCGGATAACGAAGGCCGCGAGCGCCAGGCCGCGAGCGGCGCAGGCTGCGTGGTTCTCGCCGCGCAGGCAGGAGGCAAGGACGCCGGCGTCGAAGGCATCGCCGCCGCCGGTGCGATCGACCGGCTCGACCGGCACGGCGGGCACCTGCGTGACGTGGCCCCGGCAGACGATCCGGGCGCCCCGCGCGCCTTCGGTAATGAAGAACGCGGTGTCGTCCCCGGCGTGAGCACTGGCGACAAAGGCCGCCGGATCGTCCGAACTCGTTGCACGTGCCAGTTCGTCCATGTTGGAAAAGACGATACCCGCCCGGCGCACCAGCGCGGCGTCGTAGATGCCGTCGAGTTCGAGCGAAACCGGGACCGCAGCGGCTTCGGGCATGGTCATGACGCGGCTGATCAGCGTCCGGTCGCGCGTGGCCAGATGGATATGCCCGATCCGGCTCCAGTCGAGGGACGAGGTGGCCGCGATCAGTGTGTCCACGGCTTCGGCGGCGTATTCGATGCCGGAGATGACCATGCTTTTCGCGGCGCCGCTGGAGAATATCCCCGCGATACTGGTCGTCCGGCCGGGCAGACGGACACAAGCCGAGACATCGACGCCCGCGGTGGCCAGACGTCCCACGGCGAAATCGCCGAAGACGTCCTCGCCCACGAAGCCGGACACATGAACCGGCACGCCGAGCTGTGCCAGCCAGTGTGCCGTGTTGGCCCCCGAGCCGCCGCCTTCCACGCCCCCCCCCGCCGCGAGGATCTTTTCATGCTCCAGAGGCATCCGCTCGACCTCGTAGATGAGATCGACATTGATGTTGCTGATCACCAGCACGGCGGCGGTCATCGCACCGGTCTCCTCGCCTTGGACGCTCTGCTCCGCCGGAGGCTGTAACGAGCGGTGCTAACACGCCGTTAAGCGAAGGAGTTAGCGTGTATCAACGCATTCAACACAACTTCGGCGTAACACTGACGGCTGCAACAGGCGCCTCCATGGCGTGCGTCCCGTTGCGGACAATGACTTGGGAAGGAGTCAGATATGGCTACGTTCATCATGCAGACCCGCCTCAGCCACCAGGCGCTGCAGGCGCCGGAATCGCTCGCCAAGCTCAGCCGCGAAGTCATGCAGCAGATCCGCACCCACTGTCCCGCCGTGGACTGGAAGGCAAGTTACGCCATTCTCGGGCCGGCGGACTATATCGACATTTTCGAAGCTCCGGATATCGCCACGGCAACGAAGGTCGCGACCATCATCCGCACTTTCGGGCACGCCACAACGGAAATCTGGGCGGCGACCGAGTGGAAGAAGTTCATGGGCCTGATGGGCGAATTCCAGGGCGAACCCGCCAAAGTGACGCGCCTGCGCGAACGCCGTCCTCAGCGCCGCAACGGCGAAAAAGCCGCTCCCGCCCGCAAACGCGGCTGACCCGGGTTCGCTCCTTTGCTGCAAGAAGAGAAACACCTTCGGCGCCACGGGGGCCGAACAGGATGAGGAGAACGGCAATGCCCAGAGCGAATGCGCAGGCCACCGTCCTGGCCAACAGCGAGGACATCAGGCATCTGCTCGGCGATCTCGACCAGCACGCGATCCTGGACATTCTTGCGCTGCAGCCGACAGTCGCCCAGATCGAAGAAGCCGCTGTCAGAATCCAGGGCGAGGACGAAGTGGTTGCCCGCATTCGGCCCGCGTCGGTCACCGTCGCCAAAATCATCGAACTCGCAGGCTCGCTCGGGCTTGAGGAACCTTACCTGGATCGCGGGCACCCCTGAGGGGAGTCCCGCCTCGGGAACCGGTCCGCGAGGCCGATACCCACATGGGAAAAATCCAGCGGCAGGGGCATCGTGCCCCAGCCGCAAGCCGAGGCTTGAAATCGCCCCGGCGGCGCCTCATGATGCGCAATTGAATCGGAGACGGTGCCGCCCGACGCGGCGTCTCGAAGGAGATATCCCATGACCAGCCCCGAAACGGCTTGCCGCCATGCGGCCGGGAGGACGGCCTTGGCGAGGGGCGCGGCGCTCGCGGCGCTTGCAATGCTTATGGGCTGTGGCGGCGGGGGCGGCATCGGCGGGCCGGAAGCATCCCTCAACGGGCAGACTCCGCTCGCACTCACGCCGAAATCCACCGGAAGCACGGATGGCGGCAGCGGTGTGTCCACGGTCAGCTTGAAGGAAGCCGATCTGCGCAAGGCGATCGATCGCTACCGCATCGTCAAGCGGCGCACCGAAAGCCCGTATGATTTCGCCGGGGTCGATCTGAACGGCGATGGCCGTCCGGAGGCCGTCGTCCTGTTCTCCGGGCGGGACTGGTGCCAGAAGACCGGCTGTTCGCTGGTGGTGTTCCAGGAGGAGCAGTTCGGCTACCGTCCCGTATCGCATATCACGAGCGCCCACGCGCCGGTCAGGCTCGGGCCGGATACGAGCTTCGGCTGGCGCGATCTGATCCTGAAGACCGGCGGCGGCGCCGCGCCGGTGCGCGATGTGCGGCTGGCGTTCACGGGCAAAGGCTATCCCCGCAATGCATTGCTGCAGCCGGAGCCGACACAGGAAACGCTGGGCCGTGCTCAGCAGATCCTCGCCGAGGGGCCGGCCTTCGTCGCGGGCACCAATTGAGGCGGGCGGAAGACTCCTTGCCAGCGAAACCGCGATGTTCCCGTTAACCCTGCCTCTCCCTGTCACGCCAGCCGTGAAGAAAATGTCGCACTCTTGTGCTAGTCGTCCCAGCCATGGTCGACCAGACACAGAATCAACAGGGGCCGTTGATCCAGGCGAGCGATGTCGTGTTGCCTGATCTGCCGCCGAACGCGGGCGCCTTCGCTGCGCGCGCGCTCCGTCGCCTGATGCTGCGGCGGGGGCTTGTCGCACTGGCGGGCTCCGTTATCCTCGTTTTCGCAATCTTTTACCAGTTGCCGCCCGCCGCCGCCATATCGGGATTTTCCGTAATTGCCGCCGGTGCCGCCTTGCTGCCGCGCGAAAACGTCTTCCGCCAGACAAGCCCGCTCCTGCGCGCCGACGAACGCCGCGATGCGGCCGCCATCATCGACGCCTTGCTGAATGGCCTGCCCGCGCCGGTCATGCTCTTGAACGCGCGCGGCAAGCTTCTGCGCTTCAATGAACTGGCCAGGAGCTTTTTCCCCGCACTGGCCGAGCACGAGCACATCTCCCGCTTCATCCGGGATCCCGGTGTGCTCGAAGCCGTGAGCAGCGCCTCCGCGGCACGGCGGACGCGGCATGTGGTGCCCTATGACGTGCGCGTGCCCATCGAGCGGCACATGGAAGCCACGATCACCTGGACCGGTCCGGCGGCAGGCCGCACTCACGACGATCAACTCGCCATCCTGCTCCACCTGCGCGATCTGACCGAGCAGGAGCGCCTGACCGCCCTGCGCACCGACTTCATCGCCAATGCCAGCCACGAATTGCGCACGCCGCTGGCATCGGTCATCGGCTTCATCGAGACGCTGCAGGGCGCTGCACGCGACGATGCGGAAGCACGTGCGCGCTTTCTCGATATCATGGCCCAGCAGGCGCAGCGCATGACGCGGTTGATCGACGATCTCCTGTCGCTAAGCCGCATCGAGATGCGCCTTCATTTGCGGCCGCGCGACCCCGTCGATATCAACGGCGTGGTTGCGCAGGTGGCGGGTGCACTGGAACCGGTCGCGGAGAAAGCTGGAATCGCGCTGCACATCACGCCCTGCGGCGGCGACACCGTGGTGCCGGGCGATCGGGACGAACTCGTCCGGGTATTCTCGAATCTTGTGGAAAACGCCATCAAATACGGCCGGAGCGGCGGCAATGTCTGGCTCACGGTCGAGGCGCGCGCTGGCGGGCGCTTCGCTGCCTCCTGCCGGGACGATGGCCAGGGCATCCCGGAACAACACCTGCCGCGCCTCACCGAGCGCTTTTATCGGGCGAGCGATGCGGGAGCTGAGAAATCGGGGACCGGGCTCGGCCTGGCCATCGTGAAGAACGCCGTGGCACGCCATCGCGGCGAACTGCTGATCAAGTCCGAAGCTGGCAAGGGTTCGACCTTCACCGTCCTGCTCACCGCCTCGGAGTGAGTGGCGCTATTCCCCGGCCTGTCGCGCGGCTGCGATTGCGGCTTGTCCAAGGGCGATCCCGCCGTCGTTTGCGGGAACGTCGCTCGGGATGAGGACACGTAGCCCGGCGCGGGCCAGTTCGGCGCCGGTCGCCTCAAGCAGCAGCCGGTTCTGGAACACACCACCCGTCAACGCCACCGTCTGCGAGCCCTCCGCCCTGGCCAGCCCACGTGCCAGCCGGGCGACCGCGGCGGCGAGGCCCTTGTGGAAGCGCGCGGCGATGAGCTCAGGCGGCACGCCCCCGGCGAGATCGTTCAGCACCGCCCACCACAGCGGCACGAAACCCAGCCGCAGGACCGGGCCGTCCTCGACAGCGAAGGGGTAGGGGAAGGCGTTCGCGTCGTCCATCGCCCCGCTCGCCAGCGCTTCCAGCTCGATGGCCGCTTGCCCTTCATAGCTCACCCGCTCGCGGCACACGCCCACCGCCGCCGCCACCGCATCGAACAGCCGCCCGGCAGAGGACGCCAGCGGCGCGTTGAGGCGGCGCGCCATCATGGCGTCGAGCACGCCGCATTGCTTCGTCGAGAGATACTGGACGATGGGCACATCCCCGAAGTCCGCGGTCACGGCCTCCCACCCGATCGCGCGCGAAAGATGCGCGTAAGCGTTCCGCCACGGTTCGCGTGCCGCCGCATCGCCGCCGGGCATGGGCACGGGCGCGAAATGAGCGAGCCGCCGGTAGCCGCGATAGCCGGCGCTGAGAAACTCGCCGCCCCAGATCGTGCCGTCATCGCCCAGCCCCATGCCGTCGAGCACGACGCCGAGCACCGGCCCGGCGTCGATCGGCCAGCGATGTTCGGCCATTGCCGCGGCCACATGCGCATGATGGTGCTGGATGTGCAGGAGCGGCAGTCCCTCCGCCTCAGCGAGCGTCGCACCCCAGACCGTCGAGGGATAGTCGGGATGCAGATCGACCGCGGCGGCAGCGGGCGCGAACTGGAACAGGTCGCGGTAGAGCGCCAGCGCCCTGCGGTAATCGGTGTGCGTGGCGGTGTCGTCGAGATCGCCGATATGCTGGGAAAGAATGGCCTCGCCGCCGCGCAGGAGGCAGAAGGCGCTCTTGAGGGCGCCGCCCATGGCCAGCACGGGCGCAGCCGTCTCGAAGCCCGGCGGCAGCTTCAGCGGGGCAGGCGCAAACCCGCGCGCACGGCGGATCATGCGGGGCGCGCCCGCCGCCACACGCACCACCGAGTCGTCCAGACGGTTGACGATGTCGCGATCATGCATGAGCCAGGCGTCCGCGATGCCGCCCAGGCGCTCGCGCGCGTCGTCATTGGCGATGCATTGCGGCTCCTCGCTGCGGTTGCCGGAAGTGAGGACGATGGGGCGGTCCACGGCGCGCATCAGCAGGTGATGGAGCGGCGTGTAGGGCAGCATGAAGCCGAGGCAGGTCTGGCCGGGCGCGAGCGCGGGGGCGAGGGGGAGCCCGTCCGGCAGGCGGTCGAGCACGACGATAGGCGCGGCGCGGCTCGTCAGCAGCGTTTCTTCCTCGGGTGAGAGACGGGCGTAGCCGCGGACCATGGCCGTATCGAGGGCCATGAGCGCGAGCGGCTTGCCATAGCGATGCTTGCGCTGACGGAGGCGCTCGACGGTCCCGGCGCTGGCAGCGTCGCAGGCAAGATGGAAGCCGCCGATCCCCTTGATGGCGACGATGGCCCCTGAGGCAATGAGCCGCGCGGCGTGAGCGATGGCTTCCATATCGCCTGGCGCCGGGTGAGGGGAAGCTTCCTCCACCCAGGCTCGCGGGCCGCATTCCGGGCAGGCATTCGGCTGGGCATGGAAGCGCCGGTTGGCCGGATCGTCATACTCCGCCTGGCACGCGGGGCACATCGGGAACGCGGCCATGGAGGTCTGCGCCCGGTCATAGGGCAGGGCGCGAATGATCGACAGGCGCGGCCCGCAGTGCGTGCAGTTGGTGAAGGCGTAGCGGTGACGGCGGTCGGCGGCATCCAGCACTTCGGCGAGGCAGTCCGGACAGGTGGCGGCGTCGGGGACGATGCCGGTGGTCACGGCGGAGTTCTCGCTGTCAACGATGCTGAAACCCGGCGGGGGGGGACCGTTCAGGGGCGACTGCTCGATGGTGTCGATGCGCGCCAGCGGCGGCGCCTCGCGCGGCAGGCGCTCCAGAAACTCGCGGATGACCTCAGACCGCCCGAATACGCGGATCAGGACGCCTTCGCCATCGTTCAGCACATCGCCCGTCAACCCGCACCCGCGCGCCAGCTGCCAGACGGCGGGCCGGAACCCTACCCCCTGCACCAGCCCGCGCACGCGGATCGCCGCGCCTGCAGGTCGCGAGGAAATAACGTCTTTGATATCGGTCTTGCGCGAGGTCATGTGGGCACGTCTTCTTTAATGCACGGTACACACCATGCACGGGTCGAACGACCGAACGGTATGCTGCACCGCGACCGGGTCAGCCTCCCCTTCACGAACCGGCGCGCTGATCAGCGCCTGCTCCAGCGCGCCCGGCTGGCCGTCCCTGTCGCGGGGCGAGAAGTTCCAGGTCGTCGGCGCGATGATCTGATAATTCAGAATCCGGCCGTTGCGCACCCGCAGCCAGTGCCCGAGCGAGCCGCGCGCCGCCTCGATCAATCCCGCCCCTCGCGCGTCGTCCGGCAGCGCGCCCTGCACATGGAACGGCTCGCGGCACGCGATCGCCTTCACCCAGCCTTCCATCGCGATGACGGTGCGCGCGATCTCCACCATCCGCGCCACGACGCGGGCGAGCACGCTGCCGCCGCCCGTCCCGGCGATGTCGCGCAGGAGCGGCTGGCCGTCCGCCAACTGGCGCGCCAGGGCGCCGACCTCCACGACCTCACCGCCGAGCCGCGGTGCCTTGCACCAGGTGTAGCCGCCTTCCGCGTCGGCGTCCGGCGTGGTGATGCCGTCGAACGGGTGACGCTGGCCGTTCCGGTGCGCCATCAGGGAATGCGACATGTCCTCGGCGATCTGGCCGGGGTCGAGCGCGGCGACCTCGCCATCTGCATATACACCCTGAGCGAACAGGCCGTCATACGCCCCATAGCTCATGAAACGGCCCGGCCCGGCGCCCAGCGACGCCAGCCCCACCGCCCTGGCTATGGCCAGGAAGGCGCGAAAGTCGCTGCTGAACGCAGGCGCCTCCTCCCCCCATGCCTCCAGTTCACCCACCGAAGCCAGCGCCGCGATGCGCTCCAGGCTGCCGCCGAACAGCGTCCGCTCCAGGAACCGCCGGAAACCGGCCAGCATCGCCGTCAGCCGCGTCTGCTCCGCTGCATCCACGGCACGCGTCGTCCCGCCCGGCTGAATGCCGAGCGTATGCGGCCACTTCCCGGCCAGCAGCCCGAGCATGTGCATGAACGTCGCCCGCGCGGGCAGCATTTCGCGCAACGCCTCGCCCTCGACCGCCTTGAAACGCCGGACGGCATCCGCATGCCACGGTTCGCCCGCATAAACGGCACGGCAGAAATCCGGCATGAAAAACATATAGAAATGCGTGAGGTGGTCGGCGACATTCTCGGCGGCGAGGATGAGGTTCGCGGCCAGGGCGCCGTTCGGCGGCATCGTCAGCCCGGAGGCGTCCGCCAGCGCCCGCGCCGCCGCCATCGACTGCGCCACCGAGCAGATACCGCAGATCCGCGGCGTGATCACCAGCGCGTCGGCGGGGGCCTTGCCGTGCAGGATCTGCTCGAAACCGCGATACATCGGCGAGACCACGCGCGCCTCGCGTACCGCGCCTGCGGCAATGTCGAGATGCACTTCGAGATCGCCCTCGACGCGGTTGAACGGCCCTACGATCCTGCGCGTCATGGCTTGCGCCTTACCATGTCGGCGGGCGGCACTTCGATGCGGTCCGCCACGGCGTTTTCGCGCAGGCGCTCCGGCGTCGCGGCCTTGGCCAGCGCGGCCAGCGCCACGAACCACGCTTTCGGCATATCGGCAGGCAGGCCCAGCGGAATACCCGCGAGCTTCGGCGTCTCGGCGAAGGGGTGACCGGGCTCCTCGAAGGCGGGCGCGGTGCAGTTGATGCAGGGGTAGCCGCCGCGCAGACACGAGCCCCCGCCGTTCCAGGCGCGCGTGTTGCAATCGGCATGCGCCTGCGTGCCCTTGCAGCCCAGATGCTCCATCAGGCAGCCGAGATCGGAGAGGTTTTCGCCGCTCGCCTTGAATTCGTAGAACTCGTTGCGCGGGCAGCCGTGGTGGACGAGATGGTCGGTATAGGCGCGCGGACGGCCCCAGGCGTCGAGATCGGCGGGGCTGAGCGTTCCCGCGGCGAGACGCATCAGTGTTTCCAGCACCCATCCGGGATGGATCGGGCAACCGGCGATATTCACAACCGGCAGGCCCGAGCGGGCGCGGAAATCCGTTCCGAGCAGGCCGCCCGCGCTCGTGCCGTCATAGGCCAGCCCGCAGGCTTCGGCGGGATTGCCGCCAGCTGTCGTCACGCCGCCATAGCCTGCACAGCTTCCCACCGCGACGACGTCGCCCGCCACGCCCGCCAGTTCGCGCAGCCAGTCCATGACCGGGCGGCCGGTGCCCGACATCAGGTGAAAACGCCCCGTTCCGTTCGGTCCGCGCATGACCGCGCCTTCAAGGCAGAGGATGTCGAGCGGCAGCCCCCCCTCGCGCACCCGTTCAAGAAGCGCGACGGCTTCGCTCCCGCTCGCCTCGCTGAGCGAGGGATGCCAGATAAGGCGGATGTCTGCCGCCTCCAGCGCGGTGACGAAATCGGGTGCCTCGGCGCAGATGAGCGAGAGCGTGCAGCCACCGCAGCCGCCGGATTGCAGCCAGAGGAGGGTTCGGGGCTCAGTTTTCTGCCGTTCACTCATCCTCAACCTCGGCCGGGAACGTCAGCGTGAAGATCGCGCCGCCCTCCAGATGATTCGCCACCTCCAGCCGCCCGCCCAGCTCCTGCGCCAGCCCGTAGCTGACGTAAAGGCCAAGCCCCGTCCCCTCACCGAGCGGCTTGGTCGTGAAAAACGGCTCGAAAATCCGGTAGGTGTCGTCGTCGCGCAGGCCCGGCCCGTGATCGCGCACACGCACGAAGGCCTCGCCGTTCTCACGCCCGCAAATGAGTTCGATCAGGGCCACGGGCTCCCCGGCCATGACGTCCGTGGCGTTCTGGACGAGATTGACCACGATCTGATGCACCGGCCCCTTGCGGCCCGTGACTTCAAGCTGCGAAGGCGCGTCGATGACGATTTCCGGCTTGCGACGGGCGGATTTCGTCACCCACTGGCAGGCCGTGCGCGCCGTCTGCACGAGGTCGAAAGGCTGGCAGGCTTCCTTCTGGCTGGAAGAGAAGCGGCGCAGTTCCTGCACGATGTCGGCGACGCGCTCGGCGCCTTCGAGCGTGCCATCCACCAGCGGCCCGATATCGGCGAGGATGCGGTCGATCTTGAGGCGCGCGCGAAGCTCGTCGAGCCGCGCCTTGTCCTCACCGCGGTCGATCGCGGCCAGATATTCCGTGATGCGCTCGCCATAGCGTTTCAGCGCATGCATGTTGCCGAAGACGAAACTGATCGGGTTGTTCAGTTCGTGGGCGACGCCCGCCACGAGCCGCCCGAGCGCCGCCATCTTCTCGGCGACGACTAGCTGCGCCTGCGTCCGCTGCAGCCGCTGATGGGCGTGGTCGAGATCGCGATAGGCGCGGCGCAATTCCCCGATGGGCCGCCCGATGACCACCAGCCCGGCAAGCCGCCGCTCGTGGTCGTAGCGCGGTGAGCAGTTCACGGCCAGCGGCGCGGGCGCGCCATCCTTCACCGCCATTGCCACCTCGCAATCGACCATGGTTTGCGCGCGCAGCTTTTCCGGGAAATGGTCGATGAGCGCACCGGAGGCGGTGAGGAGCGCCGAAAGCGGCGTGCCGACGAGTTCGGTCTCGCTGCGCCCGGCGAGACGCTCCGCGGCGGCGTTGACGCGCTCGATCCGGCCATTGACGTCGCAAACGATGAGCACGTCGGTCATCGAGGCCAACACGCTGGCGATGAAATCCTGCGCGACTTCCAGCGCGGCGTTCTTCTCCTCGATCTCGATCTGGTAGCGGACGAGATCGGCGTAGACCTCGTCCATCTTGCGGATGACCTCGATCCAGGCTTCCTCGCCCGGCCCGGCGCGCGGCAGCGTGTCGGCGACGCCCGCCTGTTCGATGAGGCCCGGCGCAGCCCAGTCCTTTCCGCTCTTATCCAGCCTACCCATGCAATCCTTCAATGCGTCCGAGCCATGTCGCTCATTTATCCGCCAACTCGCTTAACTGCCCGTTGCCTTCGACCTTCTCCAGTCCGAAACGCTCCAGCTTGGCGCGCAGCCCCACCCGCGACAGTCCAAGCTCCTTCGCCGCGCGGCTCTTGTTCCAGCGGTTGCGGATCAGCGCTTCCTTGAGGATGCTTGCTTCCATTCGGTCCACGCGCTCCTTGAGACTGCCGCTCAGGCCCACGAAGGAAAATTCCGGATCGGGATCATCGGCCGTGGCGGGCGAGGCGCGCAGGATACGCGGCGACAGGAGATGCGCGCCCAGTTCGCCCGAGTCCGGCCCGACAACCAGCATGTGCTGCAATTCATTCTGCAATTCGCGGACATTGCCCGGCCAGTGATAGCCGGTCAGGCAGGCGATCGCTTCCGCCGAAAGCCCCGTCACGCGCTTGCCGAGCGTCACCATGGCCTTCTCCAGGAGCGCCCTGGCGAGCACGGGGATATCCTGCGGGCGCTGGCGCAGGGGCGGCATTTCTATCGTCACCACGGCGAGACGGTAATAGAGATCCTCGCGGAAACGCCCCGCGGCGACCTCGTCCTCCAGCGCGCGGTTGGTGGCGGCGATGACGCGGACGTCCACCTTGCGGGTGCGGTTCGAACCCACGGGGCGGATTTCGCCCTCCTGCAGCGTCCGCAGCAGCTTCACCTGGAAGGCGGGCGACACCTCGCCGATCTCGTCGAGGAACACCGTGCCGCCATCGGCGCGCTCGAACAGGCCGACATGGTCCTCCGCCGCGCCGGTGAAGGCGCCGCGCTTGTGGCCGAAGAGTTCGGACTCGAGAAGCTGATCCGGCATCGCCGCGCAGTTTTCCACCACGAACGGCTTGTTCCAGCGCAGGGAATTGTAGTGCAGCGCGCGCGCCGCCAGTTCCTTGCCGGTGCCGGACTCGCCCATCAGCAGCACCGACACGTCATAAGGCGCCACCTGCCGCAGCGTGTCGCAGATGAGGTTCAGCGGACTGTCCTCGGAGCGGATGATGCCATCGTCGTAATGATATTGGCGGCGCAGCGATTTCCGGCGTCCGGCCATCACATGCTCGGCACGCCCCGACGACATTTTCAACTCGACCGCCAGCAATTCGTTCTCGCGCTGGAGGGCAAAGAGCCGGGCGGCGTTCTTCAGTGTCAGGATCAGCCCCTCCGGCTGCCACGGCTTGGTGATGTATTGATAGATGCCCGCCTCGTTAACGGCGCGGATGATGTCGTGCGCGTCGGTGTAGCCGGAGATGATCATGCGCACCACATCCGGCCATTTCTCCTGCACCGTCTTCAGGAACTCCACGCCCGACGTTTCCGGCATGCGCTGATCGCAGAGGATGATCTGCACCCAGTCGTTGGCGAGGATCGCTTCTGCCTCGGCGATGGTCGCGGCGGTCCGGACCGTGAAGTCGTCTTCGAGAATACGCCGCAACGCCTCCAGGCTGCGCGGCTCGTCATCGACGATGAGGACTGTTGGTCCCGCCGCGATGCTTGCCTGATCGCGGCCAGAAGAGGCTCCCGCGATGCTTGCCTGATCGCAGCCGGAAGAGACACCCGCGATGCTCGCCCGATCGCAGCCGGAAGAGACACCCGCGATGCTCGCCCGGTCGCGGCCGGAATAAAGAGTATTCATGACGCGGTTCTCTGCATGGCGGCGCGCCGGTCGCGGTGGCGCGCGATGGTCGGAGGTGTGCGCGACTTCGGCACCTTGGCGACGAAATTGTAGCGCGCGACGTGATAGCTCGAATCGAAACCGTAGAAGTTGAGGCGCATCGCCTTGAGTTCTTGCTCGCGATAACAGGCGAGAGGCTTTGCATGCTCGTCCCTGGCGCGGGCGATGATCTTGTCGGTCAAACGCGCCCTGTAGTCTTCCGCAGCCGCGATTCCCGCCGCGCGGGCGTGGACTTCGGCAAGGAACGCGGCGTGTGAAGCGCCGCCATGGTCCTCAAGCAGCGCAGCGGCAGGACAACCGAAGACGGCGTCCGCAAGGCCCAGCTCCACAGCCTCCGGCGCGCCCATCGGCAAGCGTGCTTCCATGATCCGGCGCGCGCGCTCAGGCCCTACGCGACGGGGCAGGGAATAGGTCCAGAACTCGGAGCCGTAGAGATTGCCCATGTCCTTGTAATGCGGGCTGAGAACCACGCCGTCGCGCAGCCAGACGAGGTCGCACGCCCGAGCGAGGAACACACCGCCCGCACCGGCATTGCCCTGCACGGCGGCCACGGTGATGTGGCTCGTGGTGCGGATGATCGCCTCCGCGAGATCGTCGATGGCGTTGATATTGGCCCAGGATTCATCGGCGGCGCTGGCGGCGGCCTCGATGAGGTTGAGGTTCATGCCGTTGGACCAGAAATCCGGACCGCCCATCAGCACGATGACGCGGGTGGGACGGGTGAGCGCGGCGCGATATTGGCTGAGCAGGCGGCCGCAGGCATCGCGGCCCATGGCGCCGTTGTAAAACGGGAAATGCAGGAAACCGACGTCACCGGATTCCTCGTAGCGGATGTCCGGATAGTGAGCGTGACACGTCCTCATCGCATCCTCGCCCGGTCCGATCTCCGGCACGCCTCCGAGGGCCTCCGCCAACACCTCGACCGCAGGCAGCTTGAACGGATGCGCACTTTTCGGGTCGCGCAGATGTCCGATCCACACCGCGCCATCCGCCGTCGCCCGCGCGATTGCGGGGCCGCTCCGCGCCAGGATGGCGCCCGGCTCGCCCTCAAGTCCCTCGGCGGGATGCGCGTCATGCAGATAGACCATCCGCCCGGCGAGACGATCGCGCACGCCCGGCATGCCGTCGGCGCTCCTGATCTTGCGCAGCACCGCCGCCGTCGTGTCGCGTTTCCAGTTGATAGCGCGATCCGCCTGCCGCACCGGCGGCTGCCACGTCCCCGGCACGCGCTCCGGTGCATAGCCGCCACGCTCGAAACGCCCCAGCGCCCGCGTCACGGCCATCACCGCGGCGTCCGTGACCTCGTTGCGGTAGAGGCTCGACTTCGTCGCCTCGCGCATCGGAAAGGAGGCCGACGCCCAGACCGGCCCGCTGTCCATGTCCGCCTCGGCCTGCAGCACCGTCACCCCCCATTCGGACGCGCCCTTGAGGATCGCCCAGTCAAGCGCCGACGCCCCCCTGTCACCCGGCGGACCGGGATGCACGACCAGGGACGGCACATGCCGCCAGACGGTCTCCGGGATCGCCCGCTTCAGGAAGGGCGCGACGATCACGTCCGGCCGCGCCAGCAGCACCGCTTCCGCCGTCACGGCGTCGTTGATGTCGAACTCGACCGTCACCTCCGCCCCGCGCGCAGCCAGTTCGACAAAGAGCCGCTGGCTGAGGCTGTTGAAGTTGTGGGTGAGGAAGAGGATGCGCATGGGTTCAGCAAATCCGCGGCAGTTGTTCGCCCGCCAGCCAGTCCACCATGCGGCGGCCGCCGAGCGCGGTTTCCATCTGTACGAAACAATGTTCGTCGGCCACCACCTCGCCGATGATGGCGGCGTCACCGCCCAGCGGGTGCGCGCGCATCGCGTCGAGCAGCGCGTCCGCCTCGTCGGCGGCGCAGATCGCAATCAGCTTGCCCTCGTTGGCGACGTTCAGCGGATCGAGGCCGAGCAACTCGCAGGCGCCCGCCACCTCGGGCTTCACCGGGATCGCCGTTTCCTTGAGCCGCATGCCGACGCCCGACTGATGCGCCAACTCGTTCAGCGTCGCCGCCAGCCCGCCGCGGGTCGGGTCGCGCAGACAGTGGATGTCCGGCACCGCCGCAACCATCGCCGCCACCAGCCCGTGCAGCGCGGCGCTGTCGGAGACGATCTGTGTCTCGAATTCCAGGTTTTCGCGCTTCGAGAGGATCGCGACGCCGTGATCCCCGATTGAGCCCGAGAGCAGGATCTTATCTCCGGGCACAGCGCGGTCACCCGAGATGTCGACACCATCCGGCACGACGCCCAGCCCCGTCGTGGTGATGAACACGCCGTCGCCCTTGCCTTTCTCCACCACCTTGGTGTCACCCGTGACCACGGGCACGCCCGCCTCGCGGGACGCGCGGGCCATGCTGATGACGATCGCCTCCAGGTCGGCGAGTGGAAAACCGGCCTCCAGGATGAAGCTGGCGGAGAGATAGAGCGGGCGCGCGCCCGCCATGGCGATATCGTTGATGGTGCCATGCACGGCGAGCGAGCCGATGTCGCCGCCGGGGAAGAACAGCGGCGAAACGACATGGCCGTCGGTGCTCATGACGAGGCGGCCGGGTGGGGGAGCGAACGCGGCCTGATCATTGCCCTGCCGCAACAGCGCGTTATCCAGATGCTTGACGAACAGCGCCTCGATGAGATCGGCCATGGCGCGCCCGCCCGCGCCGTGTGTCATGTCCACGGTGGAATGGGCGATCGAGATGGGGCGGGACCGGCGCTTCATCATGCCGCCTCCTCGCCGTCATCGGTTTCGGCGCGCTGCCGGTCCTCATGCTCCGGCTGGCGGAATCGTCCATAGGTCCAGTAGGCCGCGCACGCGCCCTCGGACGACACCATGCACGAGCCGACCGGCGACTCCGGCGTGCAGACCGTGCCGAACAGCTTGCAATCGGCCGGACGCTTGGCGCCGCGCAGGATGGCCGGGCACTCGCAGCCCTTGACGTCACGGGCCTCCGACGGCGTCAGTTCGAAGCGCACCTCAGTGTCCAGATGGCGGAAATCGCTGCGGATTTTCAGCCCCGAATAGGGGACCATACCCAGCCCGCGCCATTCGAACGAGCGCCGCAGTTCGAACACTTCGGCCATCACCGTTTGCGCCTTGCGGTTGCCCTCGCGGGTGACGGCGCGGGTGTACTGGTTCTCCACCTCCGCCCGCCCCTCGTCGAACTGGCGGAGGAGCATCAGCGTCGCCTGCATCACGTCGAGCGGCTCGAAACCAGCGATGACCACGGGCCGCTGGAATTCCTCGGCGAAGAATTCGTAAGGCTGGCTGCCGATGACCGAGGACACATGCGACGGGCCGAGAAAGCCATCGATCTTCACCGCGCCCAGGTCGCGCACCTCCGGCGAGGACAGAATGTGCTGGATGGCGGCGGGCGTCAGCACGTGATTCGAGAAGACGGAGAAATTGGCCAGCCCTTCGGCGTGCGCGGCCTTGATGGCCACGGCCGTCGCGGGCGCCGTCGTCTCGAAGCCGATGGCGAAGAAGACCACCTCACGCCCCGGATTATCCCGCGCGATCTTCAGCGCGTCCTGCGTGGAATAGACCATGCGCACATCCGCGCCCTCCGCCTTCACCTTGAGAAGGCTCCGGCGTTTGGACGCAGGCACGCGCATCATGTCGCCATAGGTGGTGAGGATGACGCCGTGGCGCGTGGCCAGTTCCACGGCATTCTCGATGCGCGCCACAGGCAGCACGCAGACCGGACAGCCCGGCCCGTGCACAAAATGCACATTCGGCGGTATAAGGTCCTGCACACCATAGCGGAAGATCGCGTGCGTGTGCCCGCCGCAGAACTCCATCAGATGATAGCGGCGTGCCGGGTCCGCCTCGGCCACGATGGCGGCGGCCAGCTTCTGCGCCAGATCCTGGCGGCGGAACTCGTCCACATATTTCATGGTGCGCCCTCCCCCACCACGCCCGCCTCGGCCATGAGCGCGAGCGTGCGCTCGGCCTCCTCGGCGCTGAGCTTCGAGAGCGCGTAGCCGACATGGATGAGCACGTAATCGCCGGGCGCCACGCCCTCGACGAGCGCCAGCGACACATCCTTGCGCACACCGCCGAGCGACACGGTGGCGACGTCTTCATCCTTCAGCGCGACGACTTCAGCGGGTATCGCGAGGCACATGAGCAACCCTCCCCAACGTCACACCAGGAGCGACATTCCCTTGTTCGGCCATGGTCATCCCTTCGTCCCGGGCATATTTTATTCTGGCATCGGCGCATCCGCGTCGATGTGTTTGCCCGCTTGGCCGCGGGCCCCGGGTACCATACTGCGAGTGGGTATCTGGCGGGACCATGGCTCACCCCGCCAGCTTCATGCCCGCCACAGCGAGCGCCCGCGCCGCCTTCAGCCACTGATACCACCCCTCCAGCCCCTCGCCGGTCTTCGCCGACACGATGAGCGCCTTGATCCCCGGATTGACGCGCCGCGCATTCGCCACGCTCGCCTCGACGTCGAAATCGACATGCGGCAGAAGATCGGCCTTATTGATCAGCATCAACGAAGCCGCCGCGAACATGTCCGGATATTTCAGCGGCTTATCCTCGCCTTCGGTCACCGAGAGGATGACCACCTTGTGCGCCTCGCCGAGATCGAAGGCCGCCGGGCACACCAGATTGCCGACATTCTCGATGAACAGCACACTGCCGTCAGCCGGGGATAACTCTTCGATGGCGTGGCCGACCATATGCGCGTCGAGATGGCAGCCCTTGCCGGTGTTGATCTGGATGGCGGGCGCCCCGGCGGCGCGGATGCGCTCGGCGTCGTTCGTGGTCTGCTGGTCGCCCTCGATGACGGCGAGCGCCAGTTCGCCGTTCAACTCCGCGATGGTGCGTGCGAGCAGCGCCGTCTTGCCGGAACCTGGGCTGGACACGAGGTTCAGCGCCAGAATGCCGTGATCGTTGAACAGAGCGCGGTTGGTGGCCGCATCGGCGTCGTTTTTGACCAGGATGTCGCGCTCGATCTGCACCATGCGCTTTTCGCTCAGGCCGGGCGCGTGGCTGTGATGATGATGCTCGTGGCCGTGGCCATGGCTATGGCCATGCTCGTGATCGTGATCATGAGCGTGCCCGTGACAGCATCCCTCGCCGTGGTGGTGATGCTCATGATCATGGCTGTGCTCGTGCCCGTGCTCATGACAGCAGCCGCCCGCGGCCTTGTCCTCGTGACTATGGGCCTTGCCCTCGATCCGTGTCTCACCCGCACCGCAACCGCAAACTGCGCACATTATTCAACCTCCAGGTCTTTGATTCTCAGTTCTTTTCCGCCTGTTACCTGCAGATGGAAGCTTCCGCAATTCGGACAACCCTCGATCCGGCTCGTAATCGTTACCGCCTCGTTGCAACCGAAACACCACGCCTTGCCCTCGGTCTCGATAATCTCCAGCCCGGCGCCATCCGCCAGCGTACCTTTCGTCACCATGTCGAAACTGAAGCGCAGCGCCTCCACCTCGACGCCCGAGAACGGGCCAATCTCCAGCCGCACCTGCATCACCCGCCGGAAGTCCTGCACCTTCGCCTGATCCTCGATCACGCCGAGGAGACTTTCGCAGATCGACAGCTCATGCATCAGATCCCATTGCCCTCCCGGTTGGCGGCTCGAGAACTATGCAGCCTTAACTCGTATGCGACACATGGGTCGATGAGATTCATCACCATATTCGCCGCTTCGCGCAACGCCTCCGTGTCCTGAACATCGAGACCTTCCAGAGCCTTGACGGCTACGCCCTCGGGGTGAAAGTTCCAGTCCGTCGGAGCCAGGATGGCGTATCGGGCGACGCGGCCTCCATCAACGCGCAGAGAGTGGATGAGACGCCCGCGCGCGGCTTCCACCTGCGCGAGGCCAGTGCCTTTCGCGTCGTGCTGCGCGCTCGTTGGCCTCTGTGCGGCGACGGGGCTCATGTTTTCGAACAGTCCCGCGAGTTCGGCGAGGCGCGCCACGGCGCGCGTCAGAAGACCGCCGCCATACCCCGCCATCAGCGCGGCCACGAGCGGGTGGCGTTGCTGACGGGCGAGCGGCGTCGTCTCCCGGGGCTGCCCGTCCCAGAGCGGCGCGGCGATGAACCCCTCCCCGCCCTCTCCATCGAGCGCAGCCGCCAACGCTCCGTCGTCCAGATCCGGAAGAAAATGCGTGGCCGAGGCGCCGAGCCGCTGCCAGCCGCGCTCGGTGATCAACCGGATGAAGCGGGCCGGAACCGTGTCCGTGCTCGCGGCCCACTCCGTCAGCCCTTCCGTCCCCTGCCGCGCCTGCCAGGCGCCCGCGGTCTCACCGAAAATGCTTGTCTGCAAGACCTCACCGAGCCCGGCGGTCGCCGCGTCAAGTTGCGCACCGTCGATCCGCGCTTCAGCACCGGGCTGGAATGGATCGCCACCGGCGGCCACCGCCTTCCGCGCCACCGGCAGGAGCCCCATGATCTGCGGCAGGCGCGTCTTGTCCGGCTCCTCGCCCAGAAAATGCGGCCAGTCGAGCAGCATGCGCAACAGATGTTCGCGCGCGGTCTCGAAAGCCACGGCGATGTGGCGGGCGGCGCGGGTGGCGGGCGGCGTGGTTATCCCGTGCGCCTCTTCGTAGACCTCGACGGCGGCCACGGTGTGCGCCACGCCGCAGAGCGTGAAGATGCTCGGAACGATGGCCAGCACCTCGCGCGGATCGCGTCCCGCGAAGATGCGGCCAATCCCGGCGGGGCGGGTCGAGGCGATGCACGCCGTGAGCCGGCTACCGTCGCGGGTGAGGTCAATGGTCAGGCCGCCTTCGGGTGAGAGGGGCGCCGTCATCCCGCATCCCTCCCGCCGCCGGAGCGAAATCCGGTGATCAGAGCGCGCCGGCTCATCGGCTTGGGCGGCGCGGGCTTTTTCGGTTCATCAGGAGTTCCGGCGGCCACGGGCTTTCCCGTCAGCACCGCCTCCAATTCGCGTTCCTCGTCCGTCGGTGCCAGGGTCTCGCCAGCCTCGACCAGCGCGGCCATCACCGCCTCCGCCGTCGCCACCGCCGCCTCGGCGTCTGCGAAATCGAACATCGGCGAGAACAGCGAGCACATCTGATAGCGCCCCAGCCCGTCTTCCTCGCCCTGGGTGAAGGTGAACCGGCCTGCCGGGAAGGCGTGCGTCTCCTTCTCGCCCGCCGGAAGCCGCGCCACCGCTTCGCCATCCGCCCCCTCGCGCGGCAGCAGCATCAGGTTCATGAACCACGGCGTGATCAACACGCCCAGCCACCACGCGCCCCACGCGCGGAACCCCACCGCCTTCACCGGCAGGGCTTCATTCAGAATGGGCACACCGTCCATGCGCGTGTCGCGGATGACGCCGAACACGTGCTCAAGCTTGGCGGCGATGGCCTCGGCTGTGGTCAAGTTCCGTCCTCGATGACCAGAAAATCCGCTTTCGGCCCGGCGCAGACCGGACAGCTCCAATCCTCCGGCAGCACGGAAAACGGCGTGCCGGACGGTATCTGCTGCGCCTCGTCGCCCCCGGCGGGATCGTACACATACCAGCAGATCTTGCATTCCAGCCGCGTGTCATCGCCAATCCGGGTGTTGTCACCACCATATGAACCGGCAAAGAAGGACGCGGTGCTCATGACTTGTAAACCTCAATGATTTCGGCGAGCCGTTCCGCGCTGGCCTCCAGGTCCTCCGGCGCGGCGCAGGCCACGTCCGGCACGCGCGCGACTTCGAGCGTGTTGAGGATCAGCGCGTCCTGCGAGTTGAAATACTGCACCCACCAGACATGCGCCGTCCCGGTCGCGCTGATGCGGCAATTGCCGTAGCCACGCGACAGTACCGTGACCAGCCCGCGCCCGAGCTTATCCGCCAGATATTCCAGATCGGCCTCGGTATGCGGCAGGAGGCTCAGATTGATCGCGTGTGTGCGGCCGCTGGCCTCGTACTGGCCGAGCGCCGCTCCGAGTTCGGTGAGAAGCGCCGGGGCGTTGATGACACCGTCTGGCAACGCCTCGTCAGCCGCCTCGACAATCTTCGCCGCGCCTTCCTCCGCGATGACAATCACGTCCCGCGGGAAACCGCCGACGACGATCTCTTCGCGCTCCGCTCCGGTCTCTTCCATACGGCGCAGCCGCCACACACCCGCGAGCACCGACTCCTGCACCTGCACATCCGGACCAGCGATGATCGCAACTTCGCCCTCGCCCAGAACCTGCGCGACGAACGCCTTGTTGGTGTTGTCGAGCGCGGTGATGTCGAAGACGCGGTTGACCGCCGCCGCGTTATGAAGCGCGCAAGCAGCCTGCGCCTGTCCCAGGATCCAGAGCCCCGCCTCGCAGCCCGCCGCTTCATCCGCCTCCGGTAGAGCAGGCAACGAGAAGGTCGCCATCTCCGAAGGCATTTCCAGGTATTCCGGAATCGATCCGTCTTCGTCGACTGGCTGCGTTCCCGGGCCGTTGGGGAGTCTCGTCTCGCTCATGGTGTCCTGTCCTTTTCCACCCGCCATTTCTACTGCAGCGCCCGCGCCGCACTGCCGTTCGGCAGTTTGAAGGGCGGTGGCTCCGATGGCTCGCGGGAGAGGATTTCGGCGATCTCGCTCAAATAGACGTCCCAGTCCTTCATGCGCGCGATCGCGCCCAGATAGTCCCCTCCACGCAGGAAGACGAGCGCCGGGAAGGCGCTGAAGCGATAGCGCCGCTGCAATTCGCGCTCGAAAGCGCGCTCGACCACGCCAGCCGCGAGGCGTCCGCCGAAAACCTTCAGGATCTCGGGCAGGACCACCGCGACATCGCCCGACTCCTCCAGCCGCCCGGCATCGCCCGAGAAGAACAACGCCACCTCGCCATCACGTGCGAGAAAGGCGTCCAGTGTCTCCGGCGTGACGACCGGCCAGCCATGGCGGTCGATCAGCGACTGGATGAGGGGAGCAAACATGGCGGTTCTCCGTTGTTATTCATTTGCTCTTGTCCGCGCCCGGGCGCAGGAATTCCGGCAGTTCCGGCTCGCGGTCCGCCAGGTCGGGGAAGAGATGATCGAGCGATGTCTCGCCCGCGAGCGCCAGATTCACGGCGGTCAGCGCGTCGGCGATGGTTTTTGCCTGGGCTTCGTCGATAATCTCGCGCGCCGAATTGAGGAACACCAGCACCCAATCGCCCGCTTTCGGCGTATCGATCAGGAGCGTATCGACGTGCTGCCGCCGTCCCATGCCCTCACACAGCGCCCTCATGCCCTCCACTTCCAGAACCTGCATGGGGATGCCGATGCACATCAGACCATCTCCTCGCCGCCCGGTCCCGGCCCGCGCCAGCCGCCCCCCGACAACACGCGGGCATCGCCGCCGCGGAAAGCTTCATCCGGCGTGGGACGTCCGGTTTCGTAGCGGGCGAGCGCTGTCTCCGGGCAAGCGATCGCGTCTTCATCGGCGAGCGGCTCCGCGCGGGGTGCGGCGGTCATGCCGAAACCTTCGAGATAGGCGAGCGCGGCGTCGATCGCGGGACCGATCTGCGCCTTCACCGCCGAAGACAGGCTGCCACCGTAATCCTCCAGCTCGGCGGGCTGCACGCCGACAAGCAGAATGTGACGCGGCAACTCGCCCATGAGTTCGGCGAGCGTCAGCACCTCCTGAAAACCGGTCTGATGCAGGCTCAGCTTCTTCGCGCCGAGGAATTTCGGCACGTCCGCCCCCTCGACCTTGAGCAGCGTACCCGGGGCCACCCCGTAGTCCACGGCATCGAAGATCACGAGCACGTCGGCGTCGCGGATGAGGGGGATCAGGGCTAGTCCCTGCGTGCCGCCGTCGGCCGCGATGATTTCGGGGGGAAGCTCATGCGTGCGCAACAGCTCCTCGACGGCGCGCACGCCAAAACCTTCGTCAGCCCACAACAGGTTCCCGATCCCGAGGACCAGGATACGCGGCGTCTCCGGCATTTCCTCACCTGGCGTTGTTGTTGCTTCTGAGAATGCAAAGCATATGCCAAAACGCACAAGCCGTTAACAATTCCGCACAAAGTGGAAAGACAGCTTGCATTTCCGGCGGCAATTCCGAGTGATGCAGTATGAACCTTTTGGCGGGGGAGTGAAACCGCTTCTTTCGATGTAGGCTGGAAGTGGAAACGACCCTTCCGCATCTCGCAGGCGTGTGAGGCGCTTTGACGCGCATGATCGCGCACGCGCGCGCCCGAACCGGCGGATGTGTTGCCATCCAGCCGGACCCTGCCGCGATCCGTCACAAAGGAAGTGTCCCTGGTTTCGAACCAGGGCCGAAAGTTACTCCGCGAGCGCAGCCGCCTCGGCGTCTTCGCCCATTTTCCGCCGCCGCGTCAGCCGGTCGAGATAGAGATACACCACCGGCGTCGTGTAGAGCGTGAGCAACTGGCTCAACGCCAGCCCGCCGACCATCGCGAAGCCGAGCGGCTGGCGCAGCTCCGAGCCGGTGCCCGTCCCCAGCATCAGCGGCAGGCCCGCGAGCATCGCCGCCATGGTCGTCATCAGGATGGGGCGGAAGCGCAGCAGGCAAGCTTCGCGGATCGCCTCCACCGGCGTGCTCCCCTCGCGCTCGGCGGTGATGGCGAAGTCCACCAGCAGAATGCCGTTCTTCTTCACGATGCCAATGAGCAGGAGAATGCCGATGATGGCGATCACCGACAGATCGAGCCCGGCCGCCATCAGGATCAGCAGCGCCCCCACACCCGCCGAGGGCAGCGTGGACAGAATGGTCAGCGGATGGATGAAGCTCTCGTAAAGGATGCCGAGAATGATGTAGATCACGACCAGCGCGGCGAGGATCAGGATCGGCTGGCTCTTCAGCGACGCCTGGAAGGCCTGCGCATTGCCCTGGAATGAAGCGGCAAGACCGCTCGGCGTTCTCATCTCGGCCATCGCCTCCTGGATGGCTTCGACCGCCTGGCCCAGCGCAACGCCCTCACGCAGGTTGAAAGAGATGGTGGCTGCGGCCAGCTGCGCCTGGTGCGACACGGTCAGCGGCGCGGTCTTGGTGGTGCTCAGGGTCACGAGCGTGCGCAGCGGCACGACGGCCCCGGTCTTTGGCGCGCGGATGTAGAGGTTGTCGATCACGCGCGCATCGCCCTGCAGCTCCGGCGTCACCTCCAGCACGATGTTGTAGCTATCGACCTGCGTGAAGAATTCGGCCACCTGCCGCTGGCCCAGCGCGTCATTGAGCGTGGCGTTGATCACCCTCGGATCGATGCCGAACTGGGCGGCGCGGTCGCGGTTGATGGTGATGGCCAGTTTGGGCGCATTCGCCTCGAAATCGCTGGACACGTCGGTGAGCTGCGGCAGTGTCCTGAGCTTGGCGAGGACGCGCGGCGCCCATGTGGTCAGCTCGTCGAGATCGGTGTCCTGCAGCGTGTATTGAAAGAGCGCGCGCCCCGGCCGGCCGCCCATGCGAATGTCCTGCACCGGCTGAAAGAACGCGGCGACGCCTTCGAGCCTGGCCAGCTGCGGGCGCAGCCGGTTGATGATCGCCATCGCCGAGGCGTCACGTTCCTCGCGTGGCTTCAAGGAGACGAACAGGCGCCCGGTGTTGCTGGTGTTCCCCGCGCCGCCGCTGCCGACGAAGGACCCGAAACCCGCCACGCCTGGATCGCGGGCGACGACGTCCATCACGCGCTTCTGGTGCTCGATCATCGCCGCGGGCGAGGTGTCCTGTCCGGCTTCGGTCATGCCCGCGATGAGCCCGGTATCCTGGAGCGGGAAAAAGCCTTTCGGGATCTTGATGAACAGCGCGACGGTGAGCGCGATCGTGACGAGAAAGACCATCAGCACCGCGAACTGATGCCGGAGTGCGACGTCGAGCGTCACACGGTATCCGTTGAATAGCGCCGAAAAGCCGCGTTCGACGGCGCGGCCGAGCGGTCCCTCCTTCCCGTGCGGTTTGAGGAAGCGCGCGCTCAGCATCGGCACCAGCGTCAGCGACACCACGACCGAGACGGCAATCGCCGCCGTCACCGTCAGCGCGAATTCGCGGAACAGGCGGCCGATGACCCCGCCCATCAGGAGAATGGGCAGGAAAACCGCCACCAGCGACAGGCTGATGGACAGCACGGTGAAACCGACTTCGCGCGCGCCGCGCAGCGCGGCCTGGAACGGTTTCTCGCCGTTCTCCACATGGCGGTGGATGTTCTCGATGACCACGATGGCGTCATCGACGACGAAACCGACCGCGATCGTCAGCGCCATCAGCGAGAGGTTATCGAGGCTGAAATCAAGCACATACATCAGCGCAAACGCGCCGAGCAGCGACAGGGGCACCACGATGGCCGAAATCGCCGTCACCCGCAGATTGCGCAGGAAGACGAGCACGACGAGCATCACAAGGCCCATCACCAGGACAAGCGTGAACTCCACATGGTGCACCGATGCGCGTATCGTCAGCGTGCGGTCTCCGACGACCTCGATTTCCGTGGCCGCCGGCACCAGCGACCGGAATTTCGGCATGAGCGCCTTCACGCGCTCCACGGTCTCGATGACATTCGCGCCCGGCTGCTTGAAAATCACGAGCAGCACCGCGCGCTTTTTCGTCGCCCAGGCCGCCCGGAAGGCGTTCTCGGGTCCCGGCACCGCCTTGCCGACATCGCGCACGCGGATGGGCGCACCCGAGCGATAGGCGAGGATGACGTCGTTGTAGTCCCCGGCGGTGGTGAGCTGATCGTTGGTCGAGATGGTGAAGGACTGCCGCGGTCCGTTGATCGAGCCTTTCGGCGTGTTGGCCGTGGCGTTGGCGAGCACCGGGCGCACATCCTCCAGGGTCAGACCGCGTGCCGCGAGCTTGACGGGGTCGATCTGAACCCGGACCGCAGGCTTCATATGTCCGCCGATGAACACCTGCGAAATGCCGCGGAGCTGTGAGATCTGCTGCGCCAGAATGTTGTCGGCGAAGTCGCTCACCTCCGTTACGGGCTGCGTTTGCGAATGCACGCCGAGAATGAGGATGGGGGAATCCGCCGGGTTGACCTTGCGGTACCGGGGCGGTGACGACAGTCCCTCAGGCAGTTGCCGGGCCGCGGCGGTAATGGCGGACTGCACGTCCTGCGCGGCGGCGTCGATGTCGCGGTTCAGCTCGAATTGCAGCACGATCCGCGTCCCGCCTTCGGTGCTCGACGACGTCATCTGCGCCACGCCAGCGATCTGGCCGAACTGGCGTTCAAGCGGCGCGGCGACCGAGGAGGCCATCACTTCCGGGCTGGCGCCGGGAAGCTGCGCGGAGACCTGAATGGTGGGAAAATCCACCTGGGGCAGCGGGGCCACCGGCAGCAGCGCGAACGCGGCCGCACCGAGAAACGCAATCGCGATCATCAGAAGCGAGGTCGCGACCGGACGGCGGACGAAAGGCTCGGAAACGTTCATTGCTTTACGCCGTCCTTGGTTTCACGCGCGGAAACTTTCGGGTCTTCGGCCCGAATTACGGCGCCCGGCCGCAGGCGATACTGCCCGGAAACGACCACGCGGTCGCCGGGCTTCACGCCGCTTTCGATAATCGTGAGGTCGCCCTGCTCCGAACCCGCCTCGACCGGCGCCATCCGCGCAATGCGGTCCTCGCCGACCCGCCAGACATAAAGGCCGTTCGGACCACGCTGGATCGCGGCATTCGGCAGTGCGACCACATCCTGGCGGATGGCGATCGCCACCGTCACCGGCACGAACTGCCCCGGCCACAATGCGCTGTCCTCATTGGCGAATTCGGCTTTCAGACGCATCGTGCCGGTGCTGGTGTCGATCTGGCTGTCGATGACGCGCAGCGCGCCGGTTGCGACCGGCTGCTTCGTCTCCTGATCATACGCCGTGACGCGGACGGTGCCCGCCTGCATGGCTTTGCGCAGGGCGCCGAGCCGGGCTTCCGGGAGTGAGAACAAGACGAAGATCGGCCGCTGCTGCGTCAGGGTGGCGACCGGCGCGGACTCGCTGGCACGAACGAAATTCCCGGCGTCGATGCCGCGCAGGCCGATCCGGCCGCTGAACGGCGCCATGATCCTGGTGTAAGCGAGCTGCGTCTCCGCGCTGTCGATGGCCGCCTTGTCCGACGCGACCAGCGCCTTGCCCTTCTCCACCGCCGCGCGCCGCTGGTCTATCGACTGCCTGCTGGCATAGGCGCGTTCGTTCAACTGCTCGGCGCGTTCCAGGTCCTTCTCATCGCTCCCCAGTTGCGCCTGATCCTGCGCGAGCTTCGCCTTGGCCTGATCCAGCGCCGCCTTATAGAGCCGCGGGTCGATCTGGGCGAGCACGTCGCCCTGCTTCACCATCTGGCCTTCGGTGAAATTGATGCTCTCCAACGTGCCATCGACGCGGGCGCGGAGTTGCACCGTCCTGGCGGCCTGAACGGTTCCGAGCGCGGAAAGCGTGATGGGCACATCCTGCTTTTTCGCGATCGTGGAGGTGACCGCAACGGGCGGCCGGGTACGGGCTTTCTTTGGCGCCGTGCTGCTCGTGAAGCGAACGGCGAAAGCCTTGAGCGCTGGCGGAGGCGAAAGCGTCAGCCAGTAGAGCGCCGCAGCGGCGCCGAGAAGCACGAGAAGAAGGGAATACTTGCGCACTGGCCTGACCTGATCGCGTTGATGGGAGCGGAAAGCGGCATGCACCGCCGACAGCGAAGCTAGGAGATATCTGTCGCACAAGTTTGTCAGGAAACGTCTTGCTGAGACAAGGGGGCATAAAGGGTTGGGCTGTCGGGATTTTTGCGCCGACGAGCGGGCATCCAGCCTTCAACTCGCCTCGGCCAGCAGCGAAAGCTGCTTCGCAGGCGCGGCGTCTTCCAGATCGCGCAGGCGCGTCGGATAATCGCCCGTGAAACAATGGTCGGTGAATTGCGGCTGCTGCGGGTCGCGGCTCTCGTAGCCCATGACCTTGTAGATGCCGTCCACCGACAGAAAGGCGAGACTGTCGCAGCCGAGATACGCCCGCATCTCTTCCAGCGTGTAGTTGGCGGCGAGCAGCTTGTCGCGCTCGGGCGTGTCGATGCCGTAGAAATCCGGCCATGCGATCGGCGGGCAGGCGATGCGCATATGCACCTCGCGCGCCCCGCGCTCATACATCATGCGGACGATCTTGGTCGAGGTCGTGCCGCGCACCACGCTGTCGTCGATGAGCACGATGCGCTTGCCACAGACGACACAGGACGTCGGATTGTGCTTGAGCTTGACGCCGAGCGCGCGGATACGCTGCTCCGGTTCGATGAATGTGCGGCCGACATAATGGTTGCGGATGATGCCCAGCTCGTAAGGAATACCCGATTCCTGCGCGTAGCCGATGGCCGCGGGCACCCCGGAATCGGGGACGGCCATGACGATATCGGCATCCACCGGCGCTTCGCGTGCGAGCTGACGGCCGAATTTCTTGCGGACATCGTAAACGCAGCGCCCCCCGAGGATCGAATCGGGACGCGAGAAATAGATGTATTCGAAGATGCAGGGCCGCGCGGGCCGCTTGGGAAACGGCCAGTGGCTTTCGATGCCGTTCTTGTCGATGACGACGATCTCGCCGTTCTCCACCTCGCGGACGAATTCGGCGCCGATAATATCGAGCGCGCAGGTCTCCGACGCCAGCACGTAGGAATCGCCCAGCTTGCCCAGCACGAGCGGGCGAATGCCGTCTGGATCGCGTGTGCCGATCAGCTTCTTGCCGCTCATGCACACCAGCGTGTAGGCGCCTTCGATCTGCCGCAGCATCTCGATGACACGCTCGATGATGCGCGGTTTCTTCGAGCGCGCCAGCAGGTGCAGCATCACTTCCGTGTCGGAGGTGGACTGATAGATGGCGCCGGCGCGGATCAGCCGTTCGCGCAGCGTGCGGGCGTTGGTCAGATTGCCGTTGTGGGCAAGCGCGAAACCGCCGGACGCGAGTTCGGCGAAAAGCGGCTGCACATTGCGCAGGAGCGTCCCACCTGCCGTGGAATAGCGCACATGGCCGACCGCGTAGCGGCCCCGCAGCCGGTCGATGACAGGCTGGCGGGTGAAGTTCTCGCTCACGAGCCCGAGGCGCCGCTCGGAATGATACTGCTCGCCGTCGAATGTGACGATACCCGCCGCCTCCTGGCCGCGATGCTGTAGGGCGTGCAGCCCGAGCACCGTCAGCGTCGAAGCGTCGGCATGATTGAAGACACCGAAGACACCGCACTCTTCCCTGAGCTTGTCCTCGTCGAGCCACTGGCGAGGGCGAAAACCGCCGCTGTTTTCAACGTGGTCGGTGTCGGCGTCCATGTCACATATCCGTCTTGTTACCCGGGTAACATGGTCAGGTTACCCGGCCTGTTTGTATACCTGATATACCTGTCTGGATACAAAATCTTGTCGTGCCCAGGCCGGCCAGTTTGTCACGCACCGGCAGAGCGCCCTGGCGCGTCTTCTTCTGGAACATCGACGCCGGGTTGTCCGGCAGCACGGAGAGAATGGCCTTGCCGGTCCCCTCGATGACGGGGAGCGAGCGAGCCTCGGTCACCCATGAGGGAAGCGTCTCCTTCGGCACTATGGCGATATAGAGCTCATAGGCGATGACCACCAGGATCAGCCCCCGAACCAGCCCGAACACGAAGCCCAACGTCCTGTCGATGGCGCCAACCCGGCTGTCGAGCACGCGATCGGAAAGGCGGACGGTGATAAGGCTGACGACGATGAGCACGATCACGAACACCGAGACGATAAGCACGCCGTCGGCGAGCGTCTGCGGCTCGATATATTGCCGGACGCGATCACGATAGATCGGATACACAAATAAAGCGGCCAAAGCCGCCAGCGCCCAGGACATGATCGACAGCATCTCCCGCGTCAAGCCTCGCAACATGGCGAGAAAAGCGGAAATCAGCATAATCGTGATAAGGATCACATCGAGCCACTGTATGGGCATGGAACCATCCTCTTCACATGGGCAGAACATTTGGCACGATCAAGATGTCCTCATCCTGTACGCCGTGCATCTATGCTTGCCTGTTACATTCCCCGCGTAAGACTGCCCCCTAAAACCTACCCGGCTGCAACCGCCTTGCGCTCCCGCGGCACACCTCCCGCGCCGGAAAAACGTTCGGCAAGCTCGGAAAGATGCTTCAGCGGCGTGATGCGCATCGCGGAAGGCACCTCCCCACTCGCAGCCGCGGCCGGTACCGCGCCGGCGGAAAATCCAAGCTTCTCGGCTTCCCGCAAACGCAATCCCGCATGACTGACAGGCCGGATGGCGCCCGACAGGCTGGCCTCACCGAAATAGACGCTATTGCCGTCCATGGCAACGCCGGAATGGGCGGACAGTAGCGCGGCGGCCACAGCGACATCGGCGGCGGGCTCGGTGATGCGCAGGCCACCGGCGACATTAAGGTAAATCTCATGCGCCGAGAGCTTGCAGCCGCAGCGGGCGTCGAGCACGGCCAGGATCATCGACAGCCGGTTGGCGTCCCAGCCGACGACAGCGCGGCGCGGCGCGGCGAAGGGCGAGGGGGCCACGAGAGCCTGAATTTCCATGAGCAGGGGGCGGGTGCCCTCGATGCCGGCAAAAACGGCGGTGCCGGGGCTGGTGTCGTCGCGTTCGCCGAGAAAGAGCGCGGACGGGTTCGTGACCTCCCTCAACCCGGTGCTGCCCATTTCGAAAACGCCGACCTCGCCCGCCGGACCGAAGCGGTTCTTCACCGAGCGCAGGAGGCGGAAGATGTGGCTGTTGTCGCCCTCGAAATAGAGGACGGTATCGACCATGTGCTCGACGACCTTCGGTCCGGCGATCTGACCGTCCTTGGTCACGTGGCCGACGAGGATGATCGAGGCGCCGCGGCGCTTGGCGTAGGAGATGAGCGCCTGCGCCGAGGCGCGGACCTGGCTGACCGTGCCGGGCGCAGCGTCGAGCATGTCGGTCCACAGCGTCTGGATGGAGTCGATGATCACGAGGTCGGGCGGGGCGCCGGCCTCAAGCGTGGCAAGAATGGCGGCGGTGTTGGTCTCGGCGGCGAGGGCGACGGGCGCGTCCGATACGTCGAGGCGCCGGGCGCGCAGGCGGATCTGCTGCGCCGCCTCCTCGCCGGAGAAATAGACGGCCTGTCTGCCTGCGCTCGCAAGCCGCGCCGCGAGTTGGAGAAGGAGCGTCGATTTGCCGATGCCCGGGTCGCCCGCGAGAAGAATGGCCGAGCCGCCGGCCAGCCCGCCGCCGGTCACGCGGTCGAACTCGCCCATGCCGGTCTCAAGACGGGGCGTCGGCGCGATGTCGTCGTTCAGGCTCTCCAGCGCCACGCCCGCGGAACGGGTGCGGCGTTTCGCCTTCGCATCGAGCGGCGAGGCGGCCGCGGCTTCCTCGGCGAGGCTGTTCCACTCCCCACAGGCCGGACAGCGCCCCGACCAGCGCGGACTGGCAGCGCCGCAGGATTGACAGACAAACTCGCGTCCCGCCTTCGCCATGGCCCGCACCCCCGTCTTTATTGACGCACCACCTCTGCCTGCGCCTCGCCGCGGTCTTTTCCGCCGAAATAGACGCGGTGATAACGCTGCCCCAGGCTCGTTAACACCTCGTAGCTGATCGTGCCCGTGTGCGCAGCAGCGTCATCTGCCGTGTAGCGCTGTCCGAGAAGCTCGATGAAATCGCCGGGCCGCAGGGCTCCCGCCGGCATGTCGGTGATATCGAAGACGGACAGATCCATCGACACGCGGCCCAGGATGGGCAGACGGTGCTCGCCGGACCAGGCCGCAGCGCCATCGCGGCCGTCAGCGGAGCCGAGCGCACGGAAATAGCCGTCGGCATAGCCCGCAGCCGCCGTGGCATAGCGTGTCGGGCGCGTCAGGCGGCGCCCCGCGCCATAGCCAACCGTTTCCCCCGCTCCCGCCTCTCCGATATTCGCGACGCGGGCGAATACATGCGCGACCGGCTCCATCGGGTTGGACCGGCTGGCGAACGGATTGCCGCCGTAAAGCGCGATGCCGGGCCGCGCCAGATCGAAATGGTAGTCCGCACCGAGGAAGATGCCCGCCGAATTGACGAAACTGCGCCCATCGGCAGGGAACCCCGCCGACAAGGTGATGAAAGCCTTGAGCTGCCTGCGATTGGCGGGATGGCCGGGCTCGTCGGCGCAGGCGAGATGGCTCATCACGAGACTGATCGGAAAGGCGCGCTGCCCGCTCGTCCCGCCGTCCAGCGGCGGCGGCTCGCGCAGGAGCGCGCAGTCGGTGGCCTTGATACCGAGACGGTTCATGCCCGTGTCGATGTGGATCGCTGCGGGCAACGGCGTGTCACGGCGGGCGCAGAAGGCGTTCCACGCCTCCACCTCGGCCATGCTGCCGAGAACCGGCCGTGTGCCGATGCTGGCGAAGCTCTCCGCCGTCCCCGGCAGGAGACCGTTCAGCGCATAGATCGTGGCGTCCGGCGCCAGCGCACGAACCGCCTGCGCTTCGGCGAGCGTGGCGACGAAAAAGGTGCGGCAGCCCTCAACCGTGAGAGCGGGCACCACGCCGTCCACGCCCAGTCCGTAGGCATTGGCCTTGACGACAGCCGCACATTCGGCGGGCGCCACCATGGCGCGCAGCTTGTTGTAGTTGCGGACCACTGCCCCGAGATCGACGGCGAGAACACCGCTCACCCCGGGGGGAACGGCCCGCGCTGCGGCTGATATGCTGAAGTCTATGGTGCGCGGTTTCGTAGCCGGTATTCCTTATGTCAATGATGGTAGGTGCCGTACCGGTCTTCATCGGCGAGATCGGAAAAGCGCGTGAACTCGCCGGTGAACTGCAGTTTCACGCTACCCGTGGGGCCGTGACGCTGCTTGCCGATGATCACCTCGGCGACGCCCGCCACCTGATCCATCTCGTCTTGCCACTTCTGATGGTCTTCGACCTTGGTCGTCGAGGGCTCACGCCGCTGGACGTAATATTCCTCGCGGAACACGAACATAACCACATCCGCGTCCTGTTCGATAGACCCTGATTCGCGCAGGTCCGAAAGCTGCGGGCGCTTGTCGTCGCGGTTTTCCACTTGTCGTGACAACTGCGACAAGGCCAGGATCGGCACGTTCAACTCCTTGGCCAGCGCTTTCAGGCCGGTCGTGATCTCGGACACCTCCTGGACGCGGCCGTCGGACGAACGCTTGCCCGAGCCGGACAGAAGCTGCAGATAGTCCACGATCAGCATGCCGAGCCCGCGCTGACGCTTGAGCTTGCGCGCACGCGCGGCGAGTTGGGCAATGGATATGCCGCCGGTGTGGTCGATATAGAGCGGGAGCGATTGCAGCTCCTGGGTGGCATGCACGAGGCGGTGGAATTCCTCCTCGGTAATGAGACCGCGGCGGATTTTTTCCGACGAAATCTGCGCCTGCTCCGAGATGATGCGCGTTGCGAGCTGCTCGGCCGACATTTCCAGCGAGAAGAAGCCGATCACCGCGCCGTCCACCACTTCCTCGGCGCCGCCGACTCCCGTTTGCGTGCGATAGGCCCTGGCGACGTTGAAAGCGAGATTGGTGGCCAGCGCGGTCTTGCCCATCGACGGGCGACCCGCGAGGATAAGGAGGTCGGAGCTTTGCAGCCCGCCGAGCTGCTTGTCGAGTTCGCGCAGGCCGGTGGACAGCCCCGACAGGCCGCCGTCGCGTTCATACGCCTTCGACGCCATGTCGAGCGCGTCGGTGAGCGCGTGGGCGAAGGTGAGGAAGCCCGAACCGTATTTACCCTTCTCCGCGAGGCTGAAGAGGCGCCCCTCCGCCTCCTCGATCTGTTTCTCCGGCGGCGTGTCCACGGGCGAATCATAGGCCACGTTCACCATGTCCTCGCCGATGATGATGAGATCGCGCCTGACCGACAGGTCGTAGACGGTCTGCGCGTAATCCGCGGCGTTGATGACGCTGGTGGCGTGCGCGGCGAGCCGTCCGAGATACTGCGGAACCGTAACGGAGCCGATGGCCTCTTCGTTCTCGAAATAGGTCTTGAGCGTGATGGGCGTCGCCTGCTTGCCGCTCTGGATGAGTTTCGTTGCGGTCTCGTAGATGCGGGCGTGCAGCGGGTCGAAGAAATGATGCGGTTCGAGGAACGCCGAGACGCGGTCGAACGCATCATTATTGATGAGAATGGCGCCGAGGAGCGCCTGCTCGGCCTCGATGTTGTGCGGTGCCTGCCGGAAGGGCAGCGCCGGCTCGGTGTTGATAGCTTCCAGGCGGGGTGCAGTGGCGGGGTTCTGTCTCATGGCGGCGACCCTAGCCGATTCCCCCGAGGATGGAATCATCCGGCTGCGGAAACCGCGGCGCCGTACACAGTTTACACAGGCTGTCCGGCGGTTGCTTGACGCCGCTCTCTACAACTTATTGCGATTCGCCAACGACTTAGCGCGGAGCGTTTCACGGCTCGCGCAGAGGCTCGGCCACGGCGAGCGTCCCGTGAAAGACCAATCCCCGAGACCGGATCAACGGCACTCGGGGATGAGAAAACGCGCAGGTTGTGCTGCCCGCCCGGCGCAAGCCGCGCCTCAGTCGAGGCGCGCCGTGCCGGTCTTGCCGTCGCTGCGGCTCCACCGCACGGTATTGCCTCTGACGTGCAGCTTGTAGCAGAGCGCCCGGCCTTCCGCCCACGACTTCCACTTCTGGCACAGACGTGAATTCCGCACCCACCAGCGGCCCCGGTCCCTGTTGACCCGCTCTCCGGCGAGCATCGCAAGCTGTATGCTGCTCGAACCGGCCATCGTGCCGTTCGCCCGGTACCGTATCGCGATTTCCTCTCCGATCGGGGTCTGGATGTAAATCGTCCGGCCTGCCACGGCGCCGCGCAATTCCTGCCCGCTCAAAACAGCGTGCCCGCTTGCAGCAAACGCCTGCCCGGTACACAACAGCACGGCCACCGTGCCTAACACAGTCTTTCGCATCTTCACCTTTTCAAAGATATTGCACTGCAGCAACAACGTCTGCGTGCCGATATTGGCGAAAATCAGGCGTCGCGTGTGGGACATTCCGCCATCAAGATTAACAAGCGGAATTGGCAGGCTGGATCAGCAACTTCCGTTGTGGATTAACGCGCCCGCGCCAGAAGCGCCTTCGCCTTTTCCAGATGCGGCCTGTCGAGCATACGGCCATCCAGGCCGATGACGCCGGCGTCAGGCTCAGCGGCAAAGGCGGTGACGATGGCCTGCGCCTCCGCGGTCTGTTCGGGCGTCGGGGTGAAGGCGGCGTTGATCGCCACGATCTGCGCCGGGTGGATGGCGATCTTGCCCGTGAAGCCGTCGCGCGCGGCCTCGCCCGCCTCGCGCACCAGCCCGGCGTTGTCACGAAAATCCGCCCACACACCGTCAATGGCCTGCACGCCCGCCGCCTTCGCGGTGATGAGGCAAAGCGATCGGGCATGGGCGAAAGCCGGCGTGAACTG
Source organism: Rhodomicrobiaceae bacterium (assembly GCA_050290865.1). Classification (GTDB taxonomy): domain Bacteria; phylum Pseudomonadota; class Alphaproteobacteria; order Rhizobiales; family Rhodomicrobiaceae; genus JARRLC01. The sequence goes on from JBNKIW010000001.1 coordinate 117,900, forward strand.
CCCCGCCGCGTCGCGCGCCGTGGCCGCGCCCAGCGCCGTGCCGAGGTCTTCCGCGCCCCAGGCCAGCCCGGCAAGCCGCGGATGGCAGCCTACGAAACTCGGCATTTGCAGCAGGGCCAGCGGCGTCTCGGTAGCGATGGCAATGATACGGACATCCGCCGCGTCCGGCCCGCCGAGCCGGTTAATATCGTCGGCGAGGCGTGCGACATCGGCTCCGGAATTGGCTTTAGGGAGCACGATGCCGTCCGGGCGGAAGGGCAGCACGGCGGCAAGATCTTCGCGTGTCAGGCCCGTGCCGAGGTCGTTGACGCGAATATAGAGCTGCGGCCGCCCGGCACGGTCGGCGTTCTCTTTCAGAAAGTCTCCGGCCGTCAGGCGCGCGGCGGGCTTGGCGGCGGACAGGACCGAATCTTCGAGATCGAGAATGAGAAGATCGGCTTCACCGCCGAGGGCCTTGGCAAGCTTGTGCTCATCGGTAGCCGGTGCGAACAGCAACGAACGCGGCTGCGGCGTCTGCGTGGCAGGCGGATTGGTCATCGCAATATCCCTTGATCGCAATATCTAATGTGTTGAATCGCTGGGCAGCTTATTCGGCCGGGCGCCGTTTCATGAACGCCTGCCGCTTGCAGACCGCGACCAGGGCGTCGTTCTGATTGAACGCCTCGTGCACGAATTCGACGATGCCCGCGTCGGGACGGGAGCGGCTCTCGCGCTTGCCCATGACGGTGGTGCGAACGTGCACCGTGTCGCCATGATAAAGCGGATGCGGGAACCGCACCTCCGTCATGCCGAGATTGGCGATCGTCGTCCCCAGCGTGGTATCGTTCACCGAAATGCCGATCATCAGGCCGAGCGTGAACAGCGAGTTCATCAGCGGCTGGCCGAATTCCGTCGTCTCGCAGAAATGGCGGTCGATGTGCAGCGGCTGCGGATTGTGCGTCATGCAGGAAAAGAGCGTATTGTCCATCTCCGTCACGGTGCGGCGGATGGGATGATCGAACACCATGCCTTCGGCGAATTCCTCGAAGTACAGCCCGTTCACGCGCATCTCCCGTCAGTAGCGGAACTGCTCAGCGAGAATTCTGTCGCCCAATTCGTGCCCCGGGTCAAACAGAAGGCGCAGGCCGATACCCCGCTCCTCGGCGATATCCACGCGCGCAACATCGCGGAACTCGGTGTGGTCCGCCACCGCGCTGACCGGACGTTTATCGGGCTCCTGCACATCGACCCTGACTTTCGCCGTGCTGGGAAGCAAGGCGCCGCGCCATCGCCGCGGGCGGAAGGCGCTGATCGGCGTGAGCGCCAGAAGCGACGCGGTGATGGGCAGGATAGGCCCGTGCACAGACAGATTGTAAGCGGTGCTGCCCGCCGGCGTGGCGACGAGAACACCGTCGCAGATCAGCTCCTGCAGGCGCACCTGCCCGTCCACCGCGACGCGCAGCCGCGCCGCCTGGCTCGTCCGCCGGAAGAGATAGACGTCGTTGATGGCGAGCGCCTTGCCGACGGTGCCGTCCTGCAGGTAGGCTTTCATCCGCAAGGGATGGATCATGTTGGCTTTCGCCTTGGCGAGCCTCCACAGGAGACCTTCCTCTTTATAGTCATTCATCAGGAAGCCGACCGAGCCGCGATTCATCCCGTAAATGGGAATGTGCGCGTTCATGAAACGGTGCAGCGTCTGCAGCATCAGTCCGTCGCCGCCGAGCGCAACGATGACGTCGGCATCTTCGGGCGGGACGTCGCCATAGAGGTTGACGAGGCGTTCCCTGGCTTCTTCCGCTTCCGGCGTGGCGGCAGCGACAAAGCAGATGTCTTTCACTATGTTTTCGGGATCATGAGCCATGGAGATACCGGATGAGCGGCGAGAACACGGACCCCAGTGTATCCGACGGACGGGCCGGAACCGAATGCAAAAGCACGAATGCGTCATGTGAAGGGCGCGCCGTGGTGATTTACACTACTTTCCCATCTCAGGGCGAGGCGGAAAAAGCCGGGCATTTTCTGGTGGAGAACAGGCTGGCCGCCTGTGTGAACATCCTTCCCGGCATGACCGCCATCTTCTTCTGGGACGGGAAGACGGAGCAGGCCACGGAAACCGCGATGCTCGTGAAGACCGCGAAGACGCGCGCGGATGAGGCGCTCGCTGCCATCAAACGCCTGCATCCCTATGACGTACCCGCCCGCCTCGTGCTGCCCGTGACGGGCGGCGGCGCGGATTTCATCGACTGGATCGTGGCGGAAACCACTCCGCCCGGCGGCACTCCGTAATCCGGAAGCTTCCGCCGCGGCGGCACGTGGCTGTTGCCCTGCAAGCTCTTCGCATTGCATAACGAAGGGCAGGGCAGCTTTGGCCATGAGGGAGTATGGCGGGCAAGTACGGTATGTCGCGTGTCTTCGCGTGGCTGGGGGCAGTCGTCCTGTTGGCCGCCGCGTCCGCGGTGCCGGCGTGGGCGTCGCAGCAGCAAGAGAACGGAGCGGGCAAAACCGCGGCGGCCGAATCTGTTGCCGCCGGGCAGCAGGCCTCCCGCACTCTGCTTCTGCGCCACCGGTGGGCACGTGAGCGCCTCAAGGTGGTCTACCGGATCGGCGACGCCTATCAGCCGGAGGCCATGGCCAAAATCAACCATTTCCTGCGCGACCGCCGCTGCGGCAGGACCATCGGGATCGATCCCAAACTCATCGACCTGCTTTACGAGTTGCAGCAGGAGTTTGGCGGCAAGCGCATGATTCGCGTGATCTCGGCCTATCGCTCGGAAGGCTACAACGCCTCGCTGCTGAGGGCGGGTCGCATCGTCGATCCGCACAGCACGCACATGCGGGGACAGGCCGCCGACATCTTCATCCGTGGCGTACCGCTGGAGCGCCTGCGGGAGGCCGCGATCAGGCGAAAGGCGGGCGGTGTCGGCATCTATCCCTTCTCCTGGCCCGCTTTTATCCATGTTGACACGGGCCGGGTGCGGCAATGGGCGGAACCCGATCCCAAAGAGGCGAAGGACGCCGCGCGGCCGACGCGGAAGCGCCTGCGCGTCGACTGCGACTTGAAAATGGCCGATGTCTTCGCGCAGGTTCCGGAGGAGCAGGCGATCGCCGCCCTGCCACCCGGCGCGTCGGTCAAATCCCGCAGGATCGTCCAGAATGCGTCGCACACGGGCAGGCCTCCGATACCGCTCGTTCTCAGAGCGAGCCTCGGCACGTCCATTGGCATGTGGGCGGTGGAAGGCCCCGCCTGCAAGGCAGCCGATCCGCTACAATCGCTGGCATTGCTGCGAAAGATGAGCGCACCTGCCAAGGCCGCGCCGAAACCGAGAAGGCGCGTGAAGCGGCGCGCTCGCCGGAGGCGTGCGACACGGCGGCGGCGTCATCGCTGAGTCGGAACGGTCAGAAAGGGGGCCATGCGCCTCCGCGATTCCCCCCACGCCAACAAGCCGCAGGATCAATTTTGGTGCGTAAACGCATGATACCGCCCTTGCGAGCCGCGATATGGCGATATTGTGGCCGTCGCGCCTCACGGATTTGCCCGAATTATCCACTGAGATAGCGGCAAATCGGCCATATCTGCGGGAGAAAGACGTCTCCATAGGTGGTCTTTTGCTGCTTTATGGAAAATTCCGACAGCTTTTGAGGCCAAAATATGGCGTGGCGCGGCCAGGTTTGTTGCAGATGCACCACAGCGCGAACGGGATGTCTATTTTTCTCGTTGTTTTTCAATAGCTTGACGCGACAGATAACATGCTTGCAATGCCTCCACCCACCCGCCATTTTAGAAGTCAGGATTTTGGAGTTAACGAGATGGCGAAGCACCTTCTCTCAAATATGATCGCAGCCGGGGGGCTGGCTGTTGCGGTCGCCGTTACCGGCGCCGGAGATGCTCGCGCCTTCACGGAAACGGCGGTGACGCCGCCTGCGAAACAGCCCGCCGCCGACGCACAGACAGCACCTACGGTCGCACCGAAACTTGAATTGCAGCAGCCTGTGGACGGCAAGGGCATCGCGCTGACGACGCGTGGCGACGCCAATTCGGGAACGGAAGTCAAGATACCCGGTATCGGCACGATCGGCAAATTGCCAAAGCTGGATTTCGGCCTGGAGCTGCTCTACGGCGGCAGTAACGATCCCGCCATGGAGAAGCACGACGAGAACAGCGACGACGTACAGATCAAGGGGTCGATCAAGCATCGGTTCTGAGGCGGTGCGCGCCGACTTCTGCTCACGGGTTGTGATCCCCGATGGCCGGACTTGCTCCGGCCATTTGTTGTAGCCGAAGGGAATCCGTATCCGTTACCTCTGATAACCGGGACGCGGGCTGTCGAAGGAGGGGCGAGACGGTTCGGGCAGGTCGCGTGTCTTCGCCCTCACAGTTGAAGTGAGGCGTGCGGCTATGCGCAATCTCGTTCCGGCATTTACGGTGCATGTGTTTACCGCGCTCGGCGCCGTTCTCGGATTTCAGGCCCTGCTTGCTGCAACCGCACACCGCTGGGAAACCGCATTTGCCTGGCTCGGCGCCGCACTCGTCGTAGACGCGCTGGACGGCCCGATGGCACGGCGTCTCCATGTCAGGGAGAGGCTGCCCCGGTTCTCGGGCGAGCGGCTCGACCTCATCGTCGATTACGTCACCTACGTGCTGGTTCCCGCCTACATGATCTACGAGGCGCGGTTCATGGCGGCGCCCTTCGACACCGTGGCCGTCACCGCCATTTTGTTGTCCTCGCTTTTCCATTTCAGCGATCGCCGGAGCAAGACCGGCGACGGCTTCTTCCTCGGCTTTCCGGCATTGTGGAACGTGGTCGCGCTCTATCTGTTCGCACTCTCCGTCCCCGGTGTCGTGGCCTTTGCCACGGTGGCGAGCCTCGCGGCACTGACGTTCTTCCCCCTCAAATGGGTACACCCGATACGGTCGCGGCAGTTGCGGCAAGCGACGACGGGCGTGGTCCTGGCCTGGAGCGTGAGCGCCGTCACAGTCCTGGCAACCGGCTTCCCGGCCGCCCTGCCGCTCGAGGTCGTGCTCATCGCGTCAGCCATCTATTTTATCGGCGCGGGTCTCTTCTGTTCGGTCCAAGGGACGGATGATGCCGCCGCCGCCGAACGCTCCGTCTCGTGATTGCCACCGTTCTGGCTTGAAACACAGGTATCTTTAGCGATTGGCCATATACGCCGCGGTGCATTTGGGTTAATCCGGAATTGTTCGCGTGCTGGCACGGAGGAGGGGAGCAGTGGAACTGCTATTGGATCCGCACATATGGCTGAGTTTCCTGGCGCTCACCGCACTGGAAATCATCCTGGGCATCGACAACGTCATCTTCCTGTCGCTCGCCACCGACAACCTGCCACCGGCCAGCGCCAAACGCGCCCGGCAGATCGGCCTCCTGTTCGCCCTTCTCTTCCGGATACTCCTCCTGTTCTCGATCGCCTGGGTCATCGGCATGCGGCAGCCGCTGATCGGCGGCTTTGGCTGGGAGTTCTCGCTGCGCGACATCATTCTCATCGCCGGAGGGCTGTTCCTCATCGTCAAGGCCACGCAGGAAGTCCACGGCGAAATCGAGGGCGAAAATGGCGAGAACGGCAACGGCGTCGGTGCGCTCGGCGGGACATTCGGTGCCGTGGTCGGTCAGATCGTGATCATCGACGCCATCTTCTCCATCGACTCCATCATCACCGCCGTGGGCATGGTGGAGCATATTGAAGTCATGGTCGCGGCCATCGTCGTCTCCATCGGTGTGATGTACGTGGCGGTCACACCGGTCAGCCGCTTCATCGAGGCGCACCCAACGACGAAGATGCTCGCGCTCACCTTCCTGATGCTCATCGGCGTGGCTCTGGTTGCCGACGGCTTCCACTTCCATGTTCCGCGCAGCTACATCTACTTCGCCATGGCGTTCGCCGCCCTGACGGAGTTTTTCAACATCATGGCGTTCCGGCGGCGGCTGGCACGGAAGTGCCGCCAACGCGCGGGGAAAAAGGCGTGACATCGGGTGATCAGGCACGTTTACGCACCGGTCGGACGTTGACCTGAGACGGGATAGGGGTTGGCGGCGGCGCCAAGCTGAGGCATATGTTCGGCATGAGTCTCAAAGCACTACCAGCTTGGTTGCCCGCCGCTCTCATCGGCGCCATTTTTTCACTCGCCCCGTTGCGGGCCGAGGAGGTGAGGACCGATCACCAGGGCCTCGATGTCACCGGCGAACTCAGCATCGCATCCGGCGAATCGCTGAAGCAGGATGGCGTGGTGCTGCTCGTCCATGGCTCGCTCGGCCATGACCGGATGGAGATCATATCGGCGCAGCAGGAGCTTTTGCGCGAGGCGGGCATCAATTCGCTGGCGATCACGCTGAGCCTCGGGCTGAACGAGCGCCGGGGCATGTTCGATTGCTCCATCGAGCAGGACCATCGCAACGAGGATGCCGCCGAGGAGATCCGCAGCTGGGTGGACTGGCTGAAAGCGCAGGGTGTGACCAATATCGTCCTCGCCGGTCACTCGCGCGGCGGTAATCAGGCGGCGATCTACGCCGCCAAATATCTGGACAAGGCGGTCCGCAAGCTCGTGCTGATCGCACCGCTCGCCCAGACCGCGGGCAGCGCGGCCAGCGACTACGAACAGCGCTTCCGCAAACCCTTGCAGCCGACGCTCGAGGAAGCGGAAAGACGTGTGGCCGAAGACAACTCCACCTCGCTGCTCACCGGCGTGGGATTTCTCAATTGCGACAATGCGCGTGTGACCGCGGCAGCCTTCGTCAATTATTACGGCCCCAATCAGAACCTCTACACGCCGAGCCTGCTGCCATTCCTGAAGATCCCCACGCTTATCGTAGCGGGCGAGTTGGATCCGCTCACCGCCGAACTGACGCCTGCGATTGAGGGCATTCCCGACCGCAAGACCATCACCTTCAGGATAATCCCCGGCGCGGACCATTATTTCCGCGACCTCGCCGCGGAAGATTTATCCCGTGAAATCAAGGGATTCGTGCTGCAGAAATAGCGCATCGCGGCGCGCGGAGACACCGGGCAGAGCACGATCTCCAACTGCGCCGGACCGGGGCGTGGCGACAGGGGCGGCCCATGCGGACGGACAAGCGAATCGAAACGGCATTCCTTGACGCCGGTGACGTGCGGCCTCTGCTGCTCGCGTCATCAGCGCACGAACTGGCACGGCTCCGCGAGGCGCTGGGCTGGCAGGCCGCGGGCCTCGACGCCGGAGCGCTCGCCGGTCTGGTCGAAGCGCGGATCGGCGCCGGGCTGGCCGGCGCGGAGGGACCGCTCCTGTTCCGTCTGGCGTCGTGGGCGGCACTGCGGCTGGGCGCGATGGCGGCGCCACCCTCTCTGGATGCGGCCGACGCGGAGATCATGCGCCTCGCCCCCGATTCGCCTAAACTGAGCGCGGGCGGCGACGCAGATCTTCTGCGGCTGGCGCTGGCGATCGCACGGCTGCGGCAGAAGAAGATGAGACGCCTGCGTTTCTGGCAGCCGCTCCTCGACCGTCTTGCGGGCCGCGAAACCGCTCCCGTCCACACGCCGCGCCCGGCACCGCCGCCGGTCAGGGACAGAACGCACGCTCCGGCCGCGCATGAGGACGACGCGCTGTGGGAGACCATCAAGGGTGCCGCGGGCCGTCTGCCGCTCTCGCTGTGGGAAGAGAAATTGAAGGAAACGCGCGAAAATATCGGCCGCTTCAACATCATCGTCGCCGGGCGGACGGGCGTCGGCAAGACGACGCTGATCGGTGCCATTTTCGGTCACGACGTCGGCGACACGCTGATGGGCCGGCCGCGAACGCGCGGGCGCATCTGGTATCCCGAGCAGCCCGGCGAGACCGACATCTTGAGGCTCTGCGACACCGAAGGGCTGGAGATGGAGCGCTATGCGGAGACACTCGACGGCCTGAGACGCGAAATCGAGGCGCGCAATGGCTCGCGTGACCCGTTCGACCACATCCATGTCGCCTGGCTGCTAATCGACGAGCCGTCGCTCACCGTGCAACCCGGCGAGGAGGCGCTGGTCAAACTCCTCGGCGAGGCGGGCGTGCCGGTCATCACCGTGCTCACCAAGGCCGGTATGGCGCCCGCGTTCAAAGCCAAGGTCGAAGAACTGCTGCCCGGCGTGCGCGCCGTGATTCGCGTGCGGGCCAGCCCCATCGAAATTGAAGGCCAGATCTTCGCCGAGATGGGCCTGGACGAACTGATGCAGGCCACGCAAGCCGTCATCCCAAGCGCGGTCGAGGCCGCATGGCATCTGGCGTCGCGCAATCTGGCGGCGATGACACGGCGCGCGGAACAGACCGTCAGGCGGGCGGCGGCAGCGGCGGGTGCGGCGGGCGCAACCCCGATCCCCATCGCCGATGCCGCGGGTGTTTTCGGGGTGCAGGCGGGCATGATCATAGCCGTCAGCCTGCAAATGGGCGTGAGACTGCGGCGCTCCGACCTTCAGGCCATGGCCGTTACGCTTCTCGGCGCGCTCGGCCTGACGGCGGGCGGACGCTTCATCGCCGGATTCTTCGCCAAATTGATTCCCGGCCTGGGCTCGATCGCTGGGTCGGCGCTGACCGGCACGGCGGCGGCGACTCTCACCTACGGGCTGGGACGCGCCTATATCGAGTATCTGCGGACGTTTCACGCCCAGCACCACCGCATGCCCGACGCGGACGAGCTGGTTTCCGGTTTCCACATCTTCTGGGATCGTTGGAAAAATAAAGAAGAAACTCCGCCGCCGCCGCCAACATCTTGAATGCACGGATGTTATGGATAAACGCGCTTTGCTTTTGCTTGCCGCCCGGGCGGAAACTGGAGAGAAATGTGCGAAATCCCACTAGACATACTCGCACCCCAAAGGTAGGGACTGGCATGAATTTCTGCATAGAGAGTGAGTGACGGACGATGCCGAAGGCCATGAAGATCGGATATGATGCGCTGGTCGAGGCGGCCCGGCGCAAAATCGAGGAGATCAGTCCCGAGGAACTCATGGAACTGAGGACCAGAGGCGACGTAGTCCTCGTGGACGTGCGCGACATTCGCGAGGTCGAGCGCGACGGCCAGATTCCCGGCTCGGTGCATTGCCCGCGCGGCATGCTGGAATTCTGGATCGACCCCGCCAGCCCCTATTTCAAACCCGTTTTCGGCGAGCCGGTTCGCCTCATCTTCTATTGCGCGCTCGACTGGCGCTCGGCCCTGTGCACGCAGACCGCGCAGCAGATGGGGCTCGACAATGTCGCTCATCTGAAGGGCGGGCTCAAAGCCTGGAAGGCCGCAGGCGGAGCCGTGGAAACGCGCGCGACATGACTGCCGGACGCGCCAAGCGCAGGCGGGGCCCCGATTCAGGCGCCTTTCCCGGCCAGTCAACGCGGCGTAGCACCGCAATTCCCGGTCATTCACACGATTTTTCTGTGCAAGGAAATCACAGTTTCGCCGCTGTCGCCCTCAAAACGCGGGTTTGCGTCTTGCTCCTCGTGGCGTTTGCCGTTAGCAAAAGTTAATGATGGGTTAGAGCCTGCGGCCGCGGGCCGTCTGGGTACGGGATTCTTCATGCCGACATATGATTTATTGCTGCTGCCGGGCGACGGAATCGGTCCGGAGGTGATGGACGAGGTGGAACGCGTCGTCCAGTGGCTGACGGCGCGGGGCCGTGCGACCTTCAATCTCGAGAAGGACCTCGTCGGCGGCGCAGCGTATGACGCGCATGGCGGGGCTGTGTCGGACGCGACCATGGCCAAGGCGATGACGGCCGATGCCGTGATCTTCGGCGCCGTCGGCGGTCCGAAATGGGACAACGTTCCGTATGAGAAGCGGCCGGAGGCAGGCCTCCTGCGCCTGCGCAAGGACATGGAACTGTTCGCCAATCTGCGTCCCGCCGTCTGCTATCCGGCCCTGGCCGATGCTTCCTCCTTGAAGCGCGAACTGGTCGAAGGGCTCGACCTGATGATCGTGCGCGAGCTGACCGGCGGCGTTTATTTCGGCGAGCCGAAGGAGATCGTCACGCTGGAGAACGGCGAGCAGCGCGCTGTCGACACCCAGGTCTACACGACCAGCGAAATCGAGCGAATCGCCCGCGTGGCTTTCGAGCTGGCGCGCAAACGCCGCAACACGGTCGCCTCGGCCGAGAAGCGCAATGTCATGCGCACGGGCGTGCTCTGGAATCAAGTGGTGACGAAAGTGCACCGCGAGGAATTCTCCGATGTCGAGTTGACGCACATCCTTGCCGACAACTGCGCGATGCAGCTCGTGCGTGCGCCGAAGCAGTTCGACGTCATCGTCACCGACAATCTTTTCGGCGACATGCTGTCCGACGAGGCGGCCATGGCCACGGGATCGCTCGGCATGCTGCCGTCGGCCTCGCTCGGCGCGCCCGATGCTTCAGGCAAGCGCCGCGCGCTCTACGAGCCGGTCCACGGCAGCGCACCGGACATTGCGGGCAAGGGCATTGCCAATCCTATCGCTGTCATTGCCAGCTTCGGCATGGCGCTGCGCTACTCCTTCGGCATGGGGGCCGAGGCCGACATGCTGGATACGGCCATCGCCAACGTTCTGGCGAAGGAACTGCGCACTGGCGACATCATGCAGGAGGGCATGCGGCAGGTCTCGACGGCGGGGATGGGCGAGGCCATTATTGGGGAGCTTGACGCGCTCGCGGCATGATCGCTCCGGCCCGCGCGAACCGCGGGCGGGGATGGGGAGACGCGCTCAGGCGGATTAGAGAGGCAAGCGGGCGATGACCGACCACTTCAGCGTCATCGGGTTCAACGCTGGCTCGGCGGAAGAGCTGGCGGATCTGGTCAGCAAGCTGCCCGAATCGGGCGGACAGTCCCAGCCATGCGCACCGGGCTACTACTATCGCTGGCGGGCGGACGCCGGACCGGAACTCTGGATCCACATGGCGAAAGAGACGCAGGGCAAGGAGGATCGCCTCTCCATCGTCGGCGTCACGCCCTATTTCGGCGGTGCCAGCCGCATGAATGTGCGCATCATGAGAAAGCGGCGGCGGCCCAGTGACAACGCCTTCGAGGGAGCCGTTTTCGTCGAGGTGGAGCCGGGACCGCGCCCGCGTCAATGCGCGACGGTCGCGCTCATTGATCTGGTGGACTACGCCTGCTGGGCGAATCGCGTGGCACCGTTTCTGGCGCAGGCGCAAGTCGCGGCGTTCCCGCACGATCTTGTCGTTTTCCCGAGCGAAGAAGCCTTCAACCGGGTCCAGGCGCAGGAGGCCGTGAAGTTCGCACCGGAGGCCTTTTTCGCCAGCGGGCTTTTCTCGACGGCCGACGATGGCGGGCAGGCCGTGTTCCACGATCCGAGCGACGACGAGTTCGATGCCGTGTCGAAAGCGTTTTTCACCGGGCGCGTGCTGGCGTCGGAGCAGCGCCAGAACAGCGTCACCGGCCAGACCTTTCACTCCGCGCTGGTGAAGACGCTCGGCGGCACAATCGACATCGTCGCGGATACGCGCCAGGTGCAGGGCGAAATGCGCCCCGGGAGCATCGTCCAGGGTGAATTCTGGCTCTGCGCGCGCCTGATCGAAGGCAACGGTCAGGGTTGAACATCAGTTGCGGTAATTGCTTCCTGGTTTGCTGTATCATGATGGCCAGTCCGCTGGGCGGAAGCGGCTGACCGGCAATTGAGGACTCATTTGTTAATGGCATTTGTCAAGGCGGCGCCGGGAACGGCGCTGGCGCTGGCAGTGGCCGTCGTGGGCGGCTGGGTGTTCAATCATATGCACTTGCCCGCCGCCTGGCTGACCGGCAGCATGATTTCCGTGGCATTGCTCGCGATGCTCAAGGCGGCGCCCGTGGCCCTGCCCGCCGCCGCGCGAAGCCCCCTCTTCGCGCTGATGGGGATATCCATGGGCACGGCATTCACGCCGGAGACCTTGACGAGCATGTTCAAATGGCCCGTGAGCATCGCCAGTCTCATGGCGACCGTCGCGCTGGTCATCGTCGCCTGCGTGACCTTCCTCATTCTCCACGCCAAATGGGACCGCGCAACGGCCTTTTTCGCCGTCGTGCCGGGGGCGCTCTCCACCGTGCTCATCCTCGCCATGCGGAGTCCGGCGAACACGGGACTGGTGATCCTGGCGCAAAGCGTCCGTCTGTTCGCGCTCCTGGCGCTGCTGCCGATCGTCGTCACCGCGACCGTTCCGGGCGGGATGGGAGCGGCACCGGGCGCCGGCGCCGAGCCGCTTCTCCTGAGCCGCGACGCCATCGCCGGGCAAATTCTCGCCGGGGGCGCGCTCGGCTATCTCTTGGAAAAGCTGCGTTTTCCGGCCGGGCTGTTCGTGGGCGCCATGGCTGGCAGCGCCGTCCTGCATCTCACCGGGCTCGTTTCCGGGCGGATGCCGCAGGAGATTCTCATCCCCTGCCAGGTGCTCCTCGGCGCTTTCATCGGTATCCGTTTCCGTGACACCGATCTGTCGCTGTTTCGCCAGGCCCTCAAGCCGTCGGCAGGGGCGTTCTCGATCGCGCTTCTGATTTCAGGCGCGGCGGCGGCGGGCGTGGCGGCACTTCTGCATATGCCGCTGGGGACGGTGCTGGTCGCCTTCGCGCCGGGCGGCATCGAAGCGATGTCGGTGCTCGCCTTCGTACTGGGGCTCGACGCAGCATTCGTCGGCGTGCATCAGCTCGCGCGGTTCATCGGGATTTCGCTGATGCTGCCGGTGGCGGCGAAGTTCTATATCGGCGAGGGCAAGTAGGGCGCCCTCAACCGCGCAAGCAAGAGGCCGAAGAAGGGGGAGGAGACGGGGTCAGTGCGGCCCCGCATCCGCCTTTCCACCCTTCGGCTGGCCGATGGCGGCGAGCATCTCGCCGAACCATGGCGTATCGATATCGAACGGCTTGCCGCCTTTGACGCGCGGAAACTCGACGGCGCGCAGTTCGTCGCCCCGCTCCTCGTCATTGCCAATGAGACCGGATTGGCCGCGCAGCCCGCAATCCACCGCCAGATCGACCATCGTCCTGATCAGCTTCAGGTCTTCGGCATTGGCCTTCGACGAGCGGCAGAAGTAGCCGGACTTCTGCACCAGCGTCTTGTCGGCGCCGATCAGCTCGGCGAACTGCTTGCCGAACCAGTTGCCGACATTGACGCTGTCCAGCGTGACATGGCCGAAGGCGTCGCGCTCCACCGCCTCGCCTGCGCGCTGCATCTCGGCGACGATCTCGGTCACGCCCGCGCCCTCGCTGATGAAGATGTTCACGGCGTCCTTGGTGTCCATGACATGCCGCAGGCGCGCGGCCTCGGCGGCGATGTCGATCTGCATCTCGGGCACGAAGACGGCGTCGATGTCCTTCTTCTCGCGGCCGAGATTGAAAGCCGGGACCATGTCGAGCTTCGCCAGACGCTCGCGGTAGACGCGCGCCGTCGCCGCCGTCAGCCAGCCGCAGTTGCGGCCCATGACCTCGTGAATGACCAGCGAGCGCGTGCTGGTGCTCTGCTCGTTGACGACGTTTTCAAAGAAGATGGCGCCCTGCTCCGTGGCCGTATCGGCGCCCAGGGACTGGCGGACCGGCACGATGTCGTTGTCGATGGTCTTGGGCAGGCCGACCACGGTGAGCTTGTAGCCATTCTCCTCAAGGAAGGCGGCGAGCGCGGCGGCCATGGTGCTGGTGTCGTCGCCGCCGATGGTGTGGAGAATGGTCACACCGTCGCGCATGAGCTGGTCGGCGGCCACCTTCAGCGGATTCTCGCCCTCCTTCACCAGCCCGCGCTTCACGCAGTTGGCGACGTTGGTCAGCTTCACGCGGCTGTTGCCGAGCGGCGACCCTCCGTGGCGGTGAAGAATATGCGCCTGGCTGCGCGCCTCCGGCGTGACCTCGATCGACCGGCCGAGCAGCAGTCCTTTATAGCCGTTGAGATACCCGATCATGGAGGCGTCGGGCGCGAGCTGGGTGTAGCGTTCGATCAATCCGCCAACTGCGGACGACAGACAGGGGGCGAGGCCCCCGGCGGTGAGCATGGCGACGCGATGGGCGGACATGGACAGCTCCGTTTCAGCGATCATTGCGGCGGAGATTACCCAATCTGGTGGAAAAGGTCCAAGACCTGGTGCAAGTTTTCAGAAAGAAACGGGGCGAAAAGCCGCGCGAATGCGCTTGGACGTGCAAATTTTCCATTTCGCCATGGAAGCGCTCAAAACTGCGCTATAGTTGCGGCAATCGCAAACACCCAACCTGTGAGGCTCATGAGGAAGCTTTCCGCCGCTATCGCGGTCATCGCCGCAAGTCTCGCCCTGGCCGTGCTTGTCCTGCCGCGGGTGGTGCCGCAGGATTATGTCCGAGAGCGAATCAATACTGTCCTGGCGCGGTCGAGTGGCCTGCGGCTGGAGAAGACGCGGCATATCGCCTTGTCACTATTCCCGCCGGGTCTCACCGTGGAAGGCGCTGTCGTGACACTGCCGCCCCGCGCCCTTGCTCCTGCCGTCCGCGCCGAGCGAATCTTCGCGGCGGTCAGGCCGTCATCAATTCTGGGAAAGCGGCTCACCGTCAGCCGGGTGGTGATCACGCGGCCCCGAATCATGATTCGCGACAGCACGACGGGTCTGAATGGCGATGGCGCCGTCCGGCTCGCCGTTTTGCAGAACTCGGACATCCTCAGCGACGATACGCCGCTGGCCGCGCGGGCCATGCGGCCCCGCCTTGTGAAACTGCCGACGGCCGACATCGAGGTCATCGACGGCACGCTGCAACCGGCGGGCGCAAGACATATCCATCTGCTGCTGCACAGACCCGAGGAAAACGGTCCGGCCTTGCTCACTGGCACGATGCAGGTGCAGGGCGAGGAAATCCGTCTGGAGGCCAGCGCGGCCGAGCCGGATGGCGCCAACGCCGCCGCCCCGGTGCAGGTCCGTATCCGGTCGCGCGCCTTTCATTGGACGCTGAACGGCACTCTGAGCCTGCGGCGCGTGCTCCGCTTCTCCGGTGCGACACGCCTTGAGGTGCAATCCGGTCCGGCGCTGGCGGCATGGCTCGGAGGAGCCAAGGTGCTCGCCAGCCTCGACCGCTCGGCCTTCGACGGGCGCGTGGAGATTTCCCCCGTTGGACTGACCCTGGCCAACGCGCGGATCACGGCGCCCGGCGCGGATGGCGTGCTCGACGCCGGGATCGATTTCGGCGGCAAAGCTCATGTCACTCTGAAGACCCTGTCGCTGCATGGCGGGCGGGGGCACGGCCGCGTGACACTGGATACCACCGAGCCGGGGACTGCCGTGCTGTCCGGCGTGATGGAAGTATCGAATGTCGATGCGCTGGCGCTCTCCACGAGTGTCTCTAGTTTCGACTGGATATCGGGCCGGGCGAACGCATCGGTGCAGTTCGCCGGCGGTGGCCGGACGCTTGCGGAAATCGCCGGAACGCTGACGGGGCGGGCCCGCGTCTCGGTGACGCATGGCGCTCTTGAGGGGCTGGACTTGCCGCTGATCGTGACCAGGGTGAATGAGGGCGAATTCGGCAAATGGCGGCGCGAGCCGGGGCGGCGGACGGAGTTCGACAGCTTCTCCGCCACCTTCACGCTGAACAAGGGGGTCGCGTCCACCCGCGACATGACGCTGACCGGCCGGAATGTCACCGCGACCGGGGAAGGCGAGGCCAGCATCCCGGAACAGCGGCTCAACTACCGGTTGCGCACGAAGGTGACGGCGCGCGCGGAGGCGTCGGCGGAGGGCGGCAAGGCGGCGGCTCTCGACCTGCCGCTGGTGGTGAAAGGCGACTGGCGAAAACCCGATATCCGCCCCGACGTCAGCAGGGCGCTGGAAGACAAGGACGCTCTTGCCGCCAACGCCAAGCTGCTCGGCAAATCCGTGGAGAAACTCACAAACGGCAAGGTCAAGGCCACGGATTTCCGCAAGACCATCGACGCCCTTTTCGGCAGGAAGAAAAAGACACGCGACAAGACACAGGAGTAGTGGGCAGGGCGGCGCTTCACCCGGTTCGAGCCCGGCGGCCGTTCGTTTCCCGCATTGCCGCGGCGTAAACGCCGGCGATCATCCCTTTGGGATGTGTGCTGCCAGATCGCAGAACGGCCGTATACTGACAGTAGAGCGTAAATCGTCTGCTTGAAGAGGGGTGGGCGACGCTGGAACTGCAACCCATGAATACACAAGCATAACCTTCAGGAAATTGTATCCGGGCAGCGGCAATGCGTCCCACTGCTGAAATCTGTTCGGACTATTTCTTAGAACAGGTGGCGGCGCTATTTTTGCATTACTACGACATTATGACACGTATTCTTGCTTTATGCGCCACACAGTTTCGCCAAAATTTTGATAAACAGTCGGTGGCAATCGATTCGCGGACGTAGGACTGAAAGGGCATGGCATGGCGCTTCGAGGCGCGCTTTTTCGACTGACTCTTTTCATTGGGGTGTCGGCATTTACGCAGAGTTTGGGTTCCGGCCCCGCCGGAGCCCAGGACTTGATCGAACTGCTGACGGGGGAGCCCGAAAAGCCTGCTGGTCAGTCTCAGCAGCCCAAGCCGCGTGGCCCCGCGGCAGCCAGAAACTCCGCCTTCGAGAAAGCGAGACGCAAAGCGAACGAGAACGTGGTGACCATCATCGGCTCGGGGCGGCTGACCGGCGATACGCAGCTTGCCGAAGATATCAGCAACGTCGTCGAGACCATCCCCGGTAACGATCTGCGCGTGATCCCCATGCTGGGCAAGGGCGCCGGACAGAACGTCAACGACATGCTCTACCTCAAAGGTATGGACATGGGGATCGTTGACCAGGATATCCTGGCTCATCTCAAGAAGAAATATCCGGGCCGATATAGGAACGTCGAACGCCTTATAAACTATATCACCAAGATATCCAATATCGAACTGCACGTATACGCCAAACAGAATATCCTCAGCCTGGAAGACCTGAAGGGCAAAAAGATAAGCTGCCTGAAGCCGGACAGCACCGTGGACCTTCTGTGTCATAACCTTTTCAGCGCACTCAAAATCGATGCCAAGATCGTGTATGACGACGCCGAGCTGGCGTTGCAGAAGGTGAAGACGGGCAAAATAGCGGCCGCCGCCCGCGCCGCCAGCCCGCCGCTTCCCGGTTTCGAACGGGTCAAGCCGGAAGACGGGCTGCATTTCGTGCCCATCAACGAGGGAAGTCTGCCCAACAGCGATTTCACCAAGGTGCGCGCGTCCTATCTTCCAGCGCGGCTGCGCGCCAAGGATTATCCCGCCCTCATCCCACCGGGCGAGGAGGTGCCGACCATCGCAACGGCGTCTCTTCTCGCGGTTTACGCCTGGCCGTCCGCTACGCAGCGCTATCAGCGGGTAGAAAAATTCGTGCAGCTCCTTTTCGACAATATGGATCGCCTGCGCAAACCGCCGCGCCATCCCAAATGGGCCGATGTCAATCTCGCCGCGAAGGTCCCGGGCTGGACGCGATTTCCGGCCGCGCAGGCGTGGCTTGACGCCAAACGCAAGGATATGCAGCGTGTCGCCGCCGCCGCGAAGGCGAAAGCGAAGGCGAAAGACGCCAAAACGAAAGCCGCATTCCGGCGCTTCCTGGCGCAACAGGCCAGGGTCAGCGGGCGCGCATCGACGCAGGAGCAGCGGGAAGCGTTGTACACCAAGTTCGTGCAGTGGTGGGAACAGCACAAGAAATAGCAATGACGACTACAGACAATATGTCGCTGGATGGCGTGTTCATCAGGCTCTCTGCCTGTTGATTCAGGCGCGATCGTGAAATAATGTTACGAATAGTCGTCCCCGTCCGGATAAAATCCTTCCGGACGCCCGGGAAGAACCTGATGGGCAGTTGATCTGGGGATGTCAGGCTTTTTTCGGTCAAGCAAGGATACTGCCATGAGAAGGCTGTTTGTTGTCCTCCTGCTTGCGGTGGGGGCGCACGGCGCAAGCTTTCCGCATGCGGGTATTGCCGCGGAGGACACACTTCCCGTTCAGAACATGACGGCGACGCCCGGCAAGCCTCGACCGCTGACCCTCAAGGCTCCGGCGGAAGGCGCCGCGGGCGTACGGTTCGTGATGGTGCGTGGCGCGCCCGAGAGCGTCAGTTTCACGGCGGGGTTTCGCGTAAGAGGGACATGGCTCATCGCTGCAAAGGACCTCGCCCGCACCCAGCTCGTCACACCGGCCCGTCTCGACACAGGCTTCAGCCTCGAATTCATCTTTTTCAAGGCCAGCGGCGCGGCGCCGGTGGGGCGCTCGCTGCTGAAAGTGAAGCTCGATACGGCCCGCGCGCCGGACACGACGCAGGCAAGCCACGGCGGGCAGACGCTGACCGCTGTCTCGCGCATCGATGATCTCGACTTCGCGCCGCTGCCACGCAAGAAACTGGTCGTATTCAACCCGGCTCAGGAGGCCGAGATGCTGAAGCGCGGGGAGCGGTACATGCAGCTCGGCGACGTTGCGTCCGCCCGGCTCCTATACGAGGATCTGGCCGCTCACGGCAGCGCCAAAGGTGCACTGGCCATGGGCAAATCCTACGACCCGGCGGTTCTGAAGGAGATATTCGTGGCGGGCACCATGGCGCCGGACGCCAAGGCCGCCCGGCTCTGGTACCGGCGCGCCCAGGACATGGGCGAGGCCAGCGCCGCGAAATATCTCACCGCGCTGACGCCGTAAGGGAGAGCGGGGTGTATTCGGCCCCGCTCAGTTCTTCGCTGCAAAGCGCCCCGCCAGGAGATGGTCCAGCGAGAGCCGCCCGGCGCCGAATTTCATCAGCACGAGAAGGCTTACCGCCCACACGCCGTGCGTATCGAAGGCGTTCGGATAGACGAAGATCTCGATGACCAGCGTCATGAGCAGCATGCCCAGCGCGGCGAAGCGCGTGAACAGCCCGGCGAATAACAGGAACGGCAGCGTCAATTCCGCCGTGGTCGCCATGTAGGCGGCGATTTCCGGCGGGATCACCGGCAGCTGATATTCCTCGCGGAACAGCGTGAAAGTCGTGCCATCGCTCCAGCGCTCGATCTTCAGAAGGCCCGAGCGGAGAAAGACCGTCCCGATGGAAATCCGCGCAATGAGCGTGATGAGGTCGTCGGGGATGCGGCGGAAGACGCCGATGAGCTGGAAAATAAGAGTTTGCATGACAAGACCTTTCAATTCGCCGGTTTGATCGAGACGCCAGTGAACACTCCAGCGCCGATGAGCGCAGCCAGGGTTTGGATGAGCGAGAAGGTTTCGCAGGCCGAACTCGCGCTGGTGGCGGCTGCCGCCAGTGTCAGACCGCTTGCAACGCTTTCGATGAATGTCTCGGCACCCGGACCGAGCCGCAGAACCAGGACCGCCAGCCGCGGGCGGACCACGAGCGCCGCCTCGCCCGGCATTTCCGGACCGATGGGCCGGACTTCGGCATCATGCGTGTTGGTTTCCCAGATCGATAGGATGGGATAAGGGGAAGCGACCAGTTGGCAGGAGGGGTGGAGCCGCAACACGGCATCGCCGATGAGGTCGGGAGGAATCGCACCAAGCGCGCCATCCGCCATCGGCTCGGCATCCGCGGCGTGATAGGCGACATTGCGCGCCCATTCAAGCCGCGCCACATCGGCCAGATAAGGAAAAGGCCGGGCAGGCTCGAAGGCCTCAAGGAACGCCGGAAACGCGTCGCCATATTCGAAAAGAGCGGGCGAGCGCGGCGGATGGCTTTTCACGAAAGCCAGCGCCGCACCGCGAAAGAAGTCCTCGCCCACCAGCCGCTCAATCACCGGGAAGCGCGCGGCCAGAGCCTCGGCAAGGCCGTGGAAGACGTTGCTGCGATAGACATTGAAGCGACGCAACGGCTGGCCAGGCGAATGGCTGGTGACGCCCGGCGGCAGCCCGTCCGCGTGCCACAACAGGCTGGCGGCGAAGGCGGCCTGATCCGCAGTCATGGTCGGCGCGGTGTGACGGCGATTACGCGGCATGGCTCGTCCGTTCCTGCCCCTGCCACATGATGCGCTCGGCGCGCTGGGCTTCGGCGAAAAGCACCTCCCAGACCGGGATGTCGTTGTCCCATTCGATCAGCGTTGGCAGCGGCCCGCAGCGGCGGATGGCGCGCTCATACAGCGCCCACACAGCATCGGCGACGTTGCGGTCGTGAGCGTCGATAAGCAGCGGCGCGCCCGCATCGTCTTCGAACGCGGCATGCCCGGCGAGGTGGATTTCGCCCACATGGTCCACGGGGAAGGCGTCGATATAGGCGGCGGCGTCAAAATCATGATTGCTTGCCGATACATAGACATTGTTTACGTCCAGCAGCAGGCCGCAGCCGGACCGGCGGACCAGCTCGCGCAGGAAATCCACCTCGCTCATCTCGCTGGCGCTGAACTGCACATAGGTCGAGGGGTTCTCGATGAGGATGGGCCGCCCGAGCGCCTCCTGCACCTGCACGACGTGCCGCGCGACATGCGCCAGCGTTTGCTCCGTGTAGGGGAGCGGCAGCAGGTCGTTCAGGAAATAGTCCTCATGCGTGGACCAGGCGAGGTGCTCGGAAAACAGCCCCGGCTCGTAGCGCTCGACGAGTGCCTTCAGCCGCTGCAAATGCCCTTCGTTCAGTGGCCCCGCTCCGCCGATCGAAAGGCCGACGCCGTGAAGCGACAGCGGATAGCGTTCGCGCACGCGCTCCAGGTAATGATGCGGCGGGCCGCCCGCTCCCATGTAGTTCTCGGCATGCACTTCGAACCAGCCGATATCCGGCCGGGCGCCCAGGATATCCTCGTAATGCTGGGGCTTCAGCCCGGCCCCGGCACGTGCCGGAACCGGGGCTGCTGCGCGATGCCCGAGCTTTGCCGCGTCAGACGTCATGATCGTCAGCCTTTGATCGGGGTCAGGGAGCCGTTGCGTGTCGTCCCGTCCTTGAGCGTCACGGTCGTGGACACGCAGGTGCCCTTGGCAACATATTTCCACGCGGATTTGTCGTAGTCGGCTTTCGACGTGCCCGCGCAGGAATTGTTGCCCGTCGCCGCGCAGTCGTTCTTACCGGCGAGCGAGATGCCGAAGCACTTCTCTTTTGCACTATCGTCGGCGGCGGAAGCTGGCGCGAGCGGTGTGGCAAGACCGATGGCGGCGGCGACAGCGCCGGCAAGCGCGAGATTGGCCTTGTGGGACATGAACGGTTCTCCTTCAATTGCCATCGAGCCGGAAGTGGCCCATGTCTGGCTTTTTCGGGAACCGTTCGATTTCTGTTACGGGGTTCACGGAAGCGTGTAATAAGGGGTGGGGGACGGTCACGATGCTGTGACTGGACAAAGCTCCGCGTAACATTTTGGGCCGAGGCAGCGAAACAGCGGGTGGATCGGGTGAAAAAACGCGAGACGGAATGGGCGGAGTGGATGCGCCGCGGCCTGGCAGGCGATGAGGCGAGCTATCGCCGTCTGCTCGAAGCCCTCGCTCCCGCTCTGCGCGTCATCGTGCGCTCCACAGCATCGCGGTTCCGGCTGCCCGCCGCTGATATCGAGGACATCGTGCAGGAGACGCTGCTGGCGGTTCACCTGAAGCGCCAGACATGGAAGGAAACGGAGCCGCTGACGCCCTGGCTGAGGGCGATCGCGCGCAACAAGATGATCGACGTTCTGCGCAGGCGGGGACGCGGCGGCCGGATCGATGTCCCCATCGACCGGATGGCGGAAACGCTGGCCGCGCCCGAGCCGGAGGCGCAGCTCTCGCCGCGGGAGACCAACCGGGTTCTCTCGGCGATCAACGGACGGCAGCGGGACGTGGTTCGCGCCATCGCCGTCGAAGGGCTGACGTCGGCCGAAACCGCGGCTCGGCTCGGCGTGAGCGAAGGCGCGGTCCGCGTGGCGCTGCATCGCGGGCTGGCCACGATTGCGGCAGCGTTCCGGACAGAAGAGTGAAGTGTCATGAAGACGGACGAACTCATTCGCGCATTGGCTACCGACGGCGCCCGCCGTCCGGAGAGCCTTGGCCGGAGTGTTGCACTGGCTCTGGCGGCTGGCGTGCCGGTCTCGGCGGCTATTTTGCTGTTCGGTGTCGGTATCAGGCCGGATGTGGGCGAGGCGGTTGCGACATGGCAGTTCGATTTCAAGTTCGTGGTGACGCTGACGCTGGCGGCGGCGGGAGCGGCGCTCGCGCTCAGGCTAGTGCGCCCCGGCGCGGCAGTTGATGCGGCAAAAGCGGCGACGCTGATCGCGCCCGCTCTCCTGGCGGCGGCGATCGTTTATGAACTGGCGACGGTCCCCGCTGAGACATGGCTGCCGTTGGCGATTGGCACCAACGCCATACACTGCCTGCTGCTCATCCCCTTGTTTTCCGCACCGGTCCTGACGGCACTGCTCTACGCGCTGAAACGCGGGGCGCCGGGCGAGCCGGGACAGGCGGGCATGGCGGCGGGGCTTTTCGCGTCGGGCATCGGCGCAGCCATCTATGCGCTGCAATGCACGGACGACTCGCCGCTGTTTCTGGGCGTCTGGTACACGATCGCCATCGCGCTGGTGGCATTGACCGGCACGGTAGCGGGACGGAAGATGCTGCGGTGGTAATCGGCGAGAGCGGCGCTCCGGCGCCCCCCGCAGCGCAGGGCTTGGCGTCCTTCTCCTGTCACCTGTGCAAGAGGAGCCTGAACGCGACGCCCGCGACGTTCCGCCGATAGAGCCGCTCGCGGCCAGGACTCACCCGGCCGCGATATGGAGAGGGGGTGCCGTTCGCCGGAGCGGCACTCACCATGGCTTATCGCAGCGGATCGTACGGCCACTGGACACGGTAGTTTACGCCAACCTTCACCGTATGGATGTCGTTGTCGTGATCGAAGACATCGCCGTCGAGATTGCGGGACTGGTCCTCTCCGAAATCCATGTAAAGATATTCGACCTTCATCGACCAGCAGCGATGGAACGCGAACTCGGCGCCGCCACCGAGCGCCCAGCCGGTCCGCACCTCGTCGAGTTTCGTGTAGTCGGTGGGGTCATCCATGCCGTTGACGACGGCACCGGCTTTATTGGTGATGCTGGCGAATGCAAGACCGCCCTTGGTGTAGAACAGCCACCGGTCGGCACCGTAGCCGATACGGGCTGTAATCGTCCCATATCCGCCATAATCCGTCTTGGCGAACGCCGTCGTTGTGCGCTTGCTGTCTTCGGCGCCCAGATAGCCGAGATCGCTCTCCAGACCGAAGACGAAAGCATCCGACTGCCAGTTGTAGCCAGCTTGAACGCCGCCCAGCCAGCCATAGGGGTGGAGTTTGAAGCCGTTGGTGGCGCCATCGAAGCCACCGCCCATACCGGCGTTGGGGTCGTTGTAGGTCGAGGCACTCCCCCAGCCATAACCGAGGTGCAGACCAATATAGGGGCCTGTCCAAGTAAAGATCGGCGGCACATAGACGCCGCCGGATTTCATGGGCGCTGGATAATTGCCGAGATCCGCCGCCGCGAGCGGTGCGGCAAGGGCACCGGAGATGGCGCAGGCGAGCGCAAAACGCGACGCCACACATACACACTTTCGCATGACTTACCTACACTGTTCAGAGCTAACACTTTCAACACCCTCAATATTTTTCCCGAAAGGCTACTCTCAACACACGCATCACAACCTTTGCCGGTTCTCATGAGGCGAGGGGCACTCTATCGCGTTTTTCTTGCAAAAGTTGCACTTATCCACGCCTAATCAACCAGAGGTGTAAAAGGCGGGGTGACGTGTCCGATCGGCCATCCCCGACGCGGAGACCGTCATCCGGACTTCGGTCCGGTGCAGAGGCGGGCGAAGACGAACAGGCGGAGAGCGCTGGACAGACTGGCGTCCCCCCTCACGGCATCGATGGCCGCAACGAGTGTCGCAAGCGGCACGCCCTCCGCGTCCGCGATACTGCGCAGCCCATCCCAAAACGGCTTCTCAAGCGAGATGGATGTGCGGTGTCCGGCAATGGCCAGCGAGCGCTTGCGCGGCTTCGCGGCGGCCGTGGCATCCCAGCCGTCGAGGAGGCCGGGGACGCTCCCTCGCCGCATCGCGCCCTTGGGTCCGGGCTTGCTGGACTGGCCGGTCATGCGCTTCGCCAAACCGTCATGGCAAATTCTGCGGCTTGTCTACCATGGACGGCGTGACCGGCCTAGCGGTGACCGCCGTGCTGCGGCGGATGAGGAGGCCGGGGAGCCGTCCGTCGATGATGGTGAGCCCGCAGGCGATGAGCGCCAGCCCCCCGAAATGCCGCAGTTCCAGCGTTTCGCCCAGAATCATCGCGCCGAGCAGAATGGCGCTGACCGGCACCAGAAGCGCCACCAGCGTCACGTTGGTGGCCCCTGCACGCCTCAAGATGCGGAAATAGACGATGAAGGCGAGCGCCGTCGAAAACAGAGCCAGCGCGACGAGGCAGGCGAGGCTGATGAGACCGGGCACGGGGCGGCTCAAAGGGTTGTCCGCCACCACCGCCATCGGCAGGAGGAACACCGCACCCGCCGTCAGTTGCCCGCAGGCGGTTACCACCGGCGAGGAATCGCGAAAGCGTTTGCCGTATATGCTGGCGATCCCGTAGCACATGGCGGCGCCAAGGACGGCCATCTGCGCCGCGACACGGCTGCCGCTCTCGGCGAGCGCTGCCGGTCCTATGATGACGATGACGCCGCCGAGGCCGGCCAGCACGCCCAACAGGCGCTGTGCCGTGATCTTCTCGTCGCGGGTGAAAATGTGCGCGAAAAGGAGGGCGAACAGCGACGTCGTCGCATTGAGAATCGAGGCGAGGCCGCCCGAGATCTGCGTCTGCCCGTGATAGATCAGCGAGAATGGGACGGCGCTCATCACGGCCCCCATGATGGAATACGCACCCCAAGTGACGGCGTCTTTCGGAAACCGCTGGCCGGTCGCGAAGGCGACTACCGCCAACGCCGCGGCCGCCAGCGCCATACGTGCGAACGCCAGGGAGAAGGGGGCAATCTCCTTGACAGCCACCGCCGACAGGAAGAACGACCCGCCCCAGAGAAACGACAGAAACAGCAGAAGGCCCCATTCCGTAGCGGTCATCCGCGGCGCAGCGGCCATTCATGAGGCTCCTCACATGGGCATAAAGCGCCATGATCGTAATACCGCGTCGCCCATGACGCCATGCGCCTCTCGGAACCCGTGCCTCCCCGGCGATGACGTTTGCGTGATCGCGCCTCGGCACCGGTCCACCGGCCGCCGGGGGCGCCTCAGGACATCTCCGCCGTCCGCGCGTGGCTGCCGCACCCCGCGCACATTGAGGTCGGGTCTCGGCGCCCTGAGGCGGTCCCCGGCTTCGCCATCGCACTGCGGCTCCCGCGCAGAAACGCCGGATGTTCATTTCTTATCCTTCGCGTTCCCCGCCGAGGCGCCGCCGGCAGCTTTTCTCCTGGAAGGTTTTCTGCGGCAATAGCCGGCCCTCGGCTTGCCCGTCACGGTCTTGCCCGGCCGGACCCACGAACACCCCGCATCTGCCCGGCAGGGTGCCTCCGTCTGGCCCTTGCAGACCGTTTCCGACGCCTCAGCGTTGCCACCGCAGAGCGCAAGCAGAAGCACGACATATGCACCTCGCACAGCGATTCGTTGCATGATTGTCCCCGTTTTGTTCTCACTCGCCCGCAATTAGCATATTGCGCCCGTGCCCTGGAGACGGATCACTACTTATGTGCACAGTGTAAGTGCCGCGTTCAGTGGCCTCCGCGCACGGCCCAGTCCAGCGCCTGCTCCAGGCGGTCGTCCCCCCAAAACAGTTCGCCATCGGCAGCAAAAAACGACGGCGCGCCAAAAATACCGCGCTCCCGGGCCTGTTCCGTCTGCAACCGGAGCGCATCCTTCACCCTCTGGTCGCCCGCGCGCTGCAACACCGCATCCGGATCCTGCCCCGCCCCGGCCAGAGCCTGTCGGAGCGCGGCGGGGCTGGAAATGTCGGCACCGTCACGGAACTCGGCGAGGTAGACCGCGCGAGTGAAGTCCGGCCCCCACCCCTCGACAGCGCCGAGAATCGCCAGGCGGGCCGCGAGCAGGCCGTTTTGCGGGAAGCGCGATGGCATGATGAACGGCAGCCCGCGCGCGGCGCACAGGCGTTCCATGTCGCGCACCATGTAGCGGCCTTTGGCGGGATAGAGGTTGAAGGGCGAGTTGTCCCAGCCCTGGGCGCGAAAGATCGGACCGAGCAGGAAGGGTTTCCACATGACGCCGACGCCACGGGCCGTGGCCAGCGCCTCGATGCGCATCGCCGAGAGATAAGAGTAGCTGGAGGCGAACTCATACCAGAATTCGATCGTCGGCATAAGCGGTTCTCGAGAATCGGAAGTGCGGTGATCGGCTGTCATAGGCATTGTTCCGGATGATCAACAACTGGCTGCTTCGGTTAATGTCCTGCATCATGGGCGCTCCTGAGACAAAAGGAAGCAGGATTACGGTGCGATTCGGGGATAAGTTAACCACATGGTCAGCTCCGCATAGGCTTGCGTGCGCACCGTCGCCGATGCGTGGATTGGGTGGGCCGCATTACGCTCCCGTCGGCCTCGCTGGATCAGATGGTCATGATTGACAAACACGATGCTCCGAATCACCTCCGGCCGCGCCTGCAGAACGTGGCCGTGGGCTTTGCGGCGGCAGCGGAGGGTTTGCGGGCCGGGCGGCTGAGAGAGGCGCAGACGATCCTCCGGGAAATCCTCAGCAGCGACTCGCGGCATTATCAGAGTCTGCACTATCTCGGGCTGATCGAGCACCGTATCGGCCAGAACGAACGCGCCCTCGACTTCTTCCGGCACGCGCTGGCCATCAAGCCGGACTACGCGGAAGCTCTCACCGACATGGGGGGGGTTCTGGCTCAACTGGGGCGAGACGACGAGGCCATCGTGGCCTGCGAGCGAGCGATCGGCGCCAATCCGGGCCATGCCGAGGCCTATGAGACATTCGGCAACATCCTCCTGCGCCAAGGGCGGATAGCCGAAGCGCGAACGGCTTATGTGCGCGCCGTCGAACTCAATCCGGATTTTGCCGCCGCCTATGCAAACCTCGCCGACGCGCTGGCCGCCGAGGGGCGTCATGAAGAGGCGCTGCTCGCCTGCGACCGGGCCCTTGCCCTCGATCCGCAACTGGCGATGGCGCACGGCGTCCGCGGCTCGATCCTGCACCGGCGCGGTAAATTCCTGGATGCGGCCGCGGAATATCGCCGCGCGCTGGAGATCGACCCGAAATTCGGCATGCTCCACGCGCGCATGGCCAACGCACTGCGAACCGCCGGGCGCTTCGATGCCGCGCTCAGCGCCAATACACGGGCTATCGAACTCGATCCGGCCCGCGCCGAAGGATATGTCGATGTCGCCCTGACGCTGCAGGCGCTCGGCCGCCATGAGGAGGCCCGGGCCGCCTACCGCAAGGCCATCGCCCTCAAGCCCGCCTGCATCGAGGCGCATTCGGGCCTGGGCCATCTCCTGCACCGGATCGGCCACAACGAAGAAGCCGTCAAGGCGTTTCAGGCGGCTCTCGCCATCGACCCGGCCTGCGAAAGCGTGCTCACAAGTCTGGCGAGCCTGTTCAAGGATATGGACCGCGACGCGGAGGCCGTGGCTGCATACCGGCAACTGCTCGACGGAAAAGGCCCTGTTCCCGCGGCGACTCTGTATGACTACTGCGCCCTGCGGCGGCGTATCTGCGATTGGGACGGCCTGGAGGCGGGCGAGACCAAGCTGGTCGAGACGCTGACCGGGAGTGCCGAACGGGTGCCGCCTTTCGCGTCGCTGGCGATGGCGGGATCGCCGTCGGCACGGCTCGCGCTTGCACGGTCCTGGGCCCGTGGTTTCGTCACCAAGCCGAGCGCCGTGCTGACCGCGCCGCGATTTACGGTGAACCCCGAGGGGCGTATCCGCATCGGCTATTTCTCATCCGGCTTTTTCGCCCATCCGACCGCCGGTCTCGTCGCGGAGCTTGCCGAACGCCACGACCGCGAGCGCTTCGAGGTCTTCGCCTATTGCTGGAGTGCCGACGACGGCAGCGACATGCGCCAGCGGCTCACGGAAGCGTTCGACCATTTCGCCGACATCCGCCAGTTTTCGCACGCCGACTCCGCTCGGCGCATCCGCGACGACGGCATCGACATTCTGGTCGATCTCAAGGGCTACAAACCGGATGCGCGCCCGCTGATCCTGGCCCATCGCCCGGCACCGGTGCAGGTAAGTTTCCTCGGCTATCCGGGGACGATGGGCACACGTTTCATGGATTACATCATCGCCGACCCGTTCGTGGCGCCGATCGGGCACCAGCCATACTACGACGAGAAGATCGTTCATCTGCCGGACTGTTACCAGCCTTGCGACACCAAGCGCCGGGCCGCCGGGCAGCTCGAACGCAGCGCCTGCGGGCTGCCGGACGGCGCGTTCGTCTTCTGCAGCTTCGCCGAGGCACACAAGATTACCGACCCCGCCTTCGCGGTCTGGATGCGTCTTCTGGAGGGCACGCCCGGCAGCGTCCTCTGGCTCCTGGACTGCGGCGAGGCGGCGACCGCCAATCTGCGGCGCGAGGCATCCGCCCGCGGCATCGATGCGGAACGCCTCATCTTCGCGCCGCGCCAGCCGATGGAGGAACACGCCGCGCGCTACCGGTTGGCCGACCTGCTGCTCGACACCTGGCCGTACAACGCCAGCGCCGCCGTCGCCGAAGCGCTGTGGTGGGGGCTGCCGGTGCTGACCTGCGCGGACGAGGCGTTTGCGGGACGTGTGGCCGGGAGCCTGCTGCGCGCCGCGGGCCTGCCCGAGATGGTCACGTCGTCGGCAGCGGAATACGAGGCGCTGGGCCTGCGGCTGGCAGCCGAACGGCTCACGCTCGATGCGTTGCGCGACAGGCTGGCAGAAAATCAAACGAAGGCGCCGCTGTTCGACATCGAGCGATACAAACGCCATATCGAGGCCGCCTACGCCCACATGATCTGGCTCCACGCCCATGGACGGCCGCCGGAACCGTTTGCGGTGGCCGATCTGCAGCACGGGAAGACCCCCGCGAACAGCCGCGGTGTGGAACACCGGTCTTCAGCGATCCGGTAATCCTCAGCTGCTCCGGCGGTTGTGTCGCCTTAGCTCGACTTTGTACATTTCAGGCCGCATGGCGGAGCGCGCCGGTAAGGCGCTCCAACAAGGCGATTGGAATTTATCCGTGTCCCGGTCAGACCGGGACACGGATAAATTCGTTGTAGCCCAGAAGCCACGCCGGACCAGGGCAATACCATCGCCAAAAGGCGGTTCGGCTTATGCGTCCCACGCTGACGGCAAAAATGTACAAAGTCGAGCTTAGTACACCCCGAAGCAAGTTCGCACCCCATTCGCCACACATGCGCAAGCGAACTTGCCTCGGAAAGCCTGTGCTAGAATCAATAAATTGCTAGTACGCTCAACCCGCAGGAACCCCTAGGAGAGCGTGCGGCAAGCGGGGTAGGATTTCCTGCGGGGCGTACTAGCCAGCGGCTTATACCTGTCTTATATAAAGCCATGCATCACGGCACGGCCAGCATGGCCTTCCCGGAAGACGGCCGGGCATTCACATCACCGCCCCCTGTATAGGAGTTCAAGCACCATGACAGGATCATGGACCCCGGAAAGCTGGCGCTCGCTGCCGATTCAACAGGCTCCGGTCTACCCTGACACGGACGCAGTGGAAACGGTCGAGAAGGAACTCACCAGTTTTCCGCCGCTCGTCTTTGCAGGGGAAGCGCGGGCGCTGAAGCGCGAACTGGCCGAGGCGGCTGCGGGACGGGCTTTCGTGCTCCAGGGCGGCGACTGCGCGGAGAGCTTTGCCGAGCACTCCGGCGACACCATCCGCGACTTCTTCCGGGTTTTCCTGCAGATGGCGGTCGTCCTCACCTATGCGGGCGGCTGTCCGGTGGTGAAGGTCGGGCGCATCGCAGGACAGTTCGCCAAACCACGCTCGGGAGCCACGGAAAAGGCCGGCGATGTCGAACTGCCAAGCTATCGCGGCGATATCATTAACGATATCGCATTCGCGCCGGATGCGCGCGAGCCCGATCCGCACCGCATGCTCAGGGCCTACCGCCAGTCGGCGGCGACGCTCAATCTGCTGCGGGCGTTCGCGCAAGGCGGTTTCGCCGATCTGGAGCGCGTGCATCAGTGGACCCTCGGCTTTCTGGCCGACAGCCCGGCAGGCCACCGCTACCAGGAGCTGGCCAGCCGCATCAGCGACGCGCTGACCTTCATGCGCGCCTGCGGCCTGACGCCGGAGAAGATGACCGAGCTGCGCACGACCAACTTCTTCACCAGCCACGAGGCGCTCCTCCTCGGCTATGAGCAGGCGCTGACCCGCGTCGATTCGACCAGCGGTCACTGGTACGCCACCTCCGGCCACATGCTGTGGATCGGCGACCGCACCCGCCAGCCCGATCACGCCCATATCGAGTTCATGCGCGGTCTGCAGAACCCGATCGGGCTGAAATGCGGCCCATCGCTCAAGGCGGACGAGTTGCTGCGCCTCATCGACCGTCTCAATCCCACCAACGAGCCCGGACGGCTGACGCTCATCCTGCGCTATGGCGCGGGCGAGGTGGGCGAGCATCTGCCCGCGCTCCTGCGGGCAGTGAAGCGTGAGGGCAAGGCTGTCGTCTGGTCGTGCGATCCGATGCACGGCAACACCATCAAAGCCGCCAACGGCTACAAGACTCGGCCGTTCGACCTGGTGCTCAAGGAGGTGGAGACGTTCTTCGACATCCACCGCGCCGAAGGCACGCATCCGGGCGGCCTGCATATCGAGATGACGGGCAAGAACGTGACGGAATGCACGGGCGGCGCACAACTCATCAGCGACACGGATCTGTCGAACCGCTATCACACGCATTGCGATCCGAGACTGAATGCGAGTCAGTCGCTGGAGCTGGCTTTCCTGGTGGCCGAGCGCCTGCGCCGCGACCGGGCGGAGCCTTCCATGCCGCTGACGGCGGCCGCCGCCGGGGTATAGGGCGCGCGCGGCCCTTCAGGGGCATGGCCGGAGTGGATATCCGGCCATCCTGCCCGGCGAGCCCGGAGCCCCTTCGCCGCCTTACAATATGCTCCTGATCCAGTCCGCGTTCAGGGCCACGACGATCCCGATGAAATAATACGCGATGTCGCCGATCAGGCCGCGCTTCAGCCGGTATTTCAGACCCGGATTGAAGGCATGCGCCATGTTCTTGTGAATGGTTATCGACTTGTAGGTCGTATAAGCGAAGTCGAACAGGATCTGAATCGCCTTGAGAATGACGAAGACCACGAGAAGAAGAAGAATATTGTAGAGAACACTCATCGCCGCCCCCCGTTGAAGCAAGCCTGAAAACAACCCGTACCCTGATATCACGGCTTTGACCGGACACGCTGCCGACGCCGCGTGCCCCTCACGACACGCCGGTCACCCGCCGCCGACGATGCGCCTCGCCTCCCGTGCAGCGTCACTGACCCATCGCGCGTCGGTGGCGATGGCGACCACCTGCCAGCCCCTCTCCAGCAAGGCCTTAGCATACTCGGCGTCGTTCGCGAAGGCCGACGCGATGATCCCTTTCTGCCTGGCCTTCGCCAGCATCAGGCCGAGCGCTTCCTCCACCTCGGGCGCGCGGATGTCGGCATGCTGGCCGTTTGACAGCGTGATGGCGAGATCGTTGGGACCGGCACAGATCATGTCCAGGCCGGGCGTACCCAGGATGGCCTCGATATTGTCGAGCGCCCGCCGGGTTTCGATCTGCGCGCAGGCGATCGTCCAGACATTCGCGTTGCGCACATAGTCCGGCAGCAACAGCCGGGCGCGATAGGCCCCCGCGCTGCGCGCGCCGAGCGGCGGGAACTTGACCGCCTGCACCAGCTGCGCCGTCTCGTCGGCGGTGTTGATCATCGGGCAGACGACACCTTGCGCGCCCGCGTCCAGCGCCCGCCCGATCAGCCCGAAATCGTTTTTCGCCACGCGCACGAGCGCCGGGACGCCCGCCGCCCTGGCCGCCATCAGGCTGGCAAGAAGCTCGCTATGGCCGCCGATGCCGTGCTGCTGATCGATGGTGACGAGGTCACAGCCTGCCTCAGCGGCCAGTTCGACAGCAAACGGCGCGCCCAGCGTCAGCCAGGCGTTGAGGAGAGGCGTGCCAGCGGCGAATTTTTCGCGGATCGGGTCCGGACCGGGTGATGTGCTCACAAAACCCCTTTCTTCGACTCCGCCTCGATCTGTTGAATGGCCTCGGCCATGAATTCGGACATGGAGCGCTTGATCTGGTGCTCGGAAAGATCGACGTTCTTGGCGGCGAAGTCCGCGCGGAGCTTGCGCAGAATGTCCTCGTCGCCGGGAAGTTCGAAGTCCGCCTTGATGACCGCCTTGGCATAATCCTCGGCGTCGGCGCCGGAAAGGCCAAGCTTCTCCGCCGCCCACAGCCCCAGAAGCCGGTTCCGCCGCACCGTTGCCTTGAACCGCACCTCCTGGTCGAGGGCGTATTTCTTCTCGAATGCTTTTTCGCGTTCGTCGAACGTCGTCATACACAGCGCTCCCGGCTCAAACCGCCTTCCAAAGGGGGTTTTTTGCTCACCCAGAATCCCAGAGTGACATAGCGCGCACCCTGCCGCAATTCAACGCCCCTAAACCTAGCTCCATATTCATCAAAAGATTGTTTCGCACGGGCAAACCCGCTAGGGTTCACAAAAGCCATACGCCTGTTTCAGCCGGGAGGGTTGTGCGACACTCTTACGGAGGAAGTGGGTTTGCTTGTCCGTCTGCGTGTCAGATCCTATATTCTGCTGCGTATCCGCTCATTCGTGGCGTTATGCACCTTAAGCCCTAGCGAGGTTCCCACTCTGATGAACCGCCGTCGCCGAATTTACGAGGGAAAGGCGAAGATCCTCTATGAGGGATCGGAGCCGGGGACATTGATCCAGCATTTCAAGGACGACGCAACCGCGTTCAATAATAAAAAGCATGAGCGCGTCGAAGGCAAGGGCGTCCTGAATAACAGGATTTCCGAATACATCTTCACGCGGCTCAACGAAATCGGGGTCCCCACGCATTTCATCCGCCGCCTCAACATGCGCGAGCAGCTCATCCGCGAGGCCGAGATCATCCCGCTGGAGGTCGTGGTGCGCAACGTGGCCGCCGGGTCGATCGCGCAGCGTCTCGGCCTGGAGGAAGGCACCCCGCTGCCGCGCTCGGTCGTCGAGTTCTATTACAAGAGCGACGCGCTGGGCGACCCGATGGTCTCGGAGGAGCACATCACGGCGTTCGGATGGGCCAATCCGCAGGAAATCGACGAGGTCATGGCGCTTGCGCTGCGCATCAACGATTTCCTCTCCGGGCTTTTCCTCGGCATCGGCATCCGTCTGGTGGATTTCAAGATCGAATTCGGCCGTCTCTACGACAACGAGCTGGTGCGCATCGTGCTGGCCGACGAGATCAGCCCGGATTGCTGCCGACTGTGGGACATGGAGACCGACAACAAGCTCGACAAGGACCGTTTCCGCCAGGATCTCGGCGGACTTGTGGAGGCCTATCAGGAGGTTGCCAAGCGTCTCGGCATTCTTGTGGAGAACACGCAGATCAAACCGAAGGGGCCGGTGCTCGTCCGCACCAAATAGGTTAAGCGTTAGCCGGCAATATCTTAAGGGGTCGCATGAGGGCGCGGGTTACCGTTACGCTGAAGAATGGGGTGCTCGATCCCCAGGGTAAGGCGATCGCGCATGCGCTCGGTGCACTGGGCATTTCCGGCGTCGAGGACGTCCGCCAGGGCAAGCTCATCGAGGTGAAGCTTGCCGAGAAGGACCCGGCGCGGGCGCGCGAGCTGGTGGAGCGTATGTGCCAGGAACTCCTGGCTAATACCGTCATCGAGAACTACCGCTACGAGCTGGAGGAGGCATGAGGGCGAGCGTTGTCGTCTTCCCCGGTTCGAACTGCGACCATGACGCCGCCGTGGCCATCCAAGCCGCGACAGGCCGGGCACCGCGCATGGTCTGGCACGGCGACAGCGATCTGCCGGACAGCGACCTCATCGTCCTTCCCGGAGGCTTTTCCTACGGCGACTACTTGCGCTCCGGCGCCATGGCCGCGCATTCGCCGGTGATGCGCTCGGTCGTCGAGCGGGCGAAGGCGGGCGTGGCTGTGCTCGGCATCTGCAACGGCTTTCAAATCCTCACCGAAAGCGGCCTGCTGCCGGGCGTGCTCATGCGCAACATGTCGCTGCGCTACATCTGCCGCCACGTTCATGTCCGCCCGGAGCGTACCGACACGGTTTTTGCGGCGGGCTATGACGCCGGACGTCCCCTCGCCATCCCGGTCGCCCACAAGGACGGCAACTATTTCGCCGACGAGGACACGCTCGATCGCCTCGAAGGCGAGGGGCAGATCGCGTTCCGCTATTGCGACGAAACGGGTGTGGTGACGGACACGGCCAACCCGAACGGCTCGCAACGCAATATTGCCGGGCTTTACGACGGCACGAAGCGCATCCTCGGCATGATGCCCCATCCGGAGCGCGCGGCCGATCCTCTGCATGGGGGCTCGGACGGTCGGGCGCTGTTCGCGTCGCTGGTCAAGGCATTGCATTAACGGCGCGAGCCGGAGTGAGCAATTGGGAGGTCAATATGGGGTTTGATGACGAGGTCGATCAGCTCAAGCGTGAGCTGCAGACGCCGAAACTGGATCAGGCGGGGCGCAAGAGTGCGACATCCGCTCTTTGCACGAAGCTCAAGGACAAGCTGCAGACGCGGCGGCTGGAATTCGTCTATGACGAGGTGGACGAGCCGTCCTTCAACATCCGACACACCACCAGCAAAGAGAAGCTGGGTTCCGTCACCGTCAATGAGGATGGCAGCATCACCTTCCAGTCCGGGCTGATGGACGACGAGGTGGACGACGATTACGACGACGCTGGATATTTCCCGCCCTATGTCGAGTATTACGACGAGGAGGAATTCATGGAGGAAGCTCCAGAGATGCTGAAGCAGGGCATCGCCGAATTCGAACTCGATCAGGAAGAAGACTGAGGCGGCAGCGGACCGCGACAACAAAGTGGGCGGCATCGCGCGTGCCGTCCGCTGTTTTTTCATCCCGGGGAATGCGGGGAGCGGGTCGCCGTCGGGTATGCGGACATGTCCGCCCTATCGCTGGCTGCGCGGGAATGGCGGGGACATCGCCGCAAGCTCCTCCAAGAGTTAAGTCGACAACCGTTACAGCAGCGGCGGAGGCCGTGGGATCGATGGCAGGCTCTTCAACATGCGAGAATGCGCCCCTCTCGGCGGAAACGGTCGCGGCCCATGGTCTGACCCCAGCCGAATATGACCGGCTCGTCTCGGCGCTCGGCCGCCAGCCGAACCTGACGGAACTCGGCATCTTCTCCGTGATGTGGTCGGAGCACTGCTCCTACAAATCCTCGAAAGTCTGGCTGAAGAAGCTGCCCACCGAGGCCCCGCACGTCATCCAGGGGCCGGGCGAGAATGCGGGCATCGTCGATATCGGCGACGGGCTGGCAGCGGTCTTCAAAATGGAGAGCCACAACCACCCCTCCTATATCGAGCCCTATCAGGGCGCGGCGACGGGTGTCGGCGGTATCATGCGCGACGTGTTCACCATGGGCGCGCGCCCCGTGGCCAATCTGAACGCCCTGCGCTTCGGCGCGCCCGATCACCCCAAGACGCGGCATCTGGTGGCGGGCGTCGTGGCCGGGATCGGCGATTACGGCAATTGCATCGGTGTGCCCACGGTCGGCGGCGAGACCGAGTTCGATGCCCGCTACAACGACAACATCCTCGTCAACGCCATGTGCGTGGGTATCGCGCCCAGGGACCGCATCTTCTACTCGGCTGCGGCGGGCACGGGAAACCCCGTCGTCTATGTGGGCTCGAAGACCGGGCGCGACGGCATTCACGGCGCCACCATGGCTTCCGCCGAGTTCGACGACGCATCGGCGGAGAAGCGTCCAACGGTACAGGTGGGCGACCCGTTCACCGAGAAACTGCTCCTGGAAGCCTGCCTGGAGTTGATGCAGGAAGAGGCGATCATCGCCATCCAGGACATGGGGGCCGCGGGCCTGACATCGTCCTCCGTGGAAATGGCGGGCAAGGGCGGCGTCGGCATCGAGCTGGATCTCGATCACGTGCCGCAGCGCGAAGAGGGCATGAACGCCTACGAGATGATGCTCTCGGAGAGCCAGGAGCGCATGCTCATGGTGCTGCGGCCCGGCTCGGAAGGGCGCGCCGAGGCCATTTTCCGCAAATGGGACCTGGATTTCGCCATCGTCGGCGTGACCACCGGCACCGGGCGGCTGGTGGTTAGCCACCGCGGCGCCATTGAGGCGGATATCCCCGTCGCTGCGCTGGCCGACGATGCGCCTGTCTATGAGCGCCCGATCGCCAAACGGCCACCCGCTCCAGCGGTCCGGCCCGAAGATGTTCCCGCACCGCCGAGCCTGCGCGAATCGCTCCTGGCGCTGATGGGGACGCCCAATCTCTGCGCGCGCCGCTGGATCTGGGAGCAGTACGACCACATGGTCATGGCGAATACGGTGGTGGCGCCCGGCTCGGACGCCGCTGTCGTGCGCATCCATGGATCGGACAAGGGGCTGGCTCTGACGTGCGACGTGACCCCGCGCTATTGCGCCGCCGACGCCTTCGAGGGCGGGAAGCAGGCCGTGGCCGAGACATGGCGCAACCTCACGGCCACCGGCGCCACGCCGCTGGCGATCACCGACTGCATGAATTTCGCCAATCCCGAACGCCCCGAGGCGATGGGCGATTTCGCCGCCGCCATCGAGGGGATGGCCGAGGCGTGCCGGGCGCTGGACTACCCCGTCGTCTCGGGCAATGTCTCGCTCTACAACGAAACCAACGGCATCGGCATTCCGCCCACGCCCGCCATCGGCGGCGTCGGCCTCATCCCCGATCTGGCGAAAGTGACCCGCATCGGCGGCCTGCAGGCAGGCAACGCCATCTTCCTCATCGGTGACGACGGCGCGGCGGCCCATCTCGGCCAGTCGCTGTACCAGCATTGGGCGACGGGGGACTACGCAGGACAGCCGCCCGCCGTGGACCTCGCCGCCGAGCGCCGCCATGGCGATTTCGTAAGCAAAGTCATCCGGCGCGGCATCGCCACGGCCGTGCACGACGTTTCCGGCGGCGGTGTCCTCGTGGCGCTGGCGGAAATGGCGCTGGCTTCCGACATGGGTATCGTCGTGGGCAATTTCCGCGGCAGCGCCCCGCACCACGCCCAGGCGTTCGGGGAGGACCAGGGCCGCTATCTCCTGGCCGTGCCCGGCAACGACTTTCATTATATCACCGGCCTGCTGCGCGACGCCCGGATCCCGTTCTTCTATGCGGGCCGCGCGAACGGCGTCTATTTCGAGATCCCGAACGAGGAGCCGATCCCGCTCACGGTGCTGCGCATCGCGCACGAAGAGTGGCTGCCGCGATATATGAGCTGAGCATTTGCCTCAATTCCGGGCAGGCGTGCCCGCAAGAGCGCGCACAGGCAAGATTGTGTGTCCACCCAGTTGCAATTCATGTGCAGCTATCCTTATGTTATCGGTCGGAGAAGCAGCTTGAGGATCGTGACCATGCCTATGGACGCGCGGGAAATCGAAAGACTGATCAAGGAAAGCCTGCCCGACGCTCAGATCACCATCGACGATCTGGCCGGTGACGGCGACCACTACGCGGCGCGCGTGGTCTCGGAGGCTTTCCGCGGCAAAACCCGCGTGCAGCAGCACCAGATGGTCTATGACGCGCTGAAAGGCAACATGGGCGGCGTGCTGCACGCTCTCGCTCTGCAGACCGCGCTGCCGGACAACTGATCCCGCCACAGCCCGCTTACGCTCACGAAAGGAAGACTATGACGCAGTCTACCCACGACCAGATCGACCAGCTCGTCAAAGGCAATGACGTGGTGCTGTTCATGAAGGGCACCAAGGATTTCCCGCAATGCGGCTTTTCCGGCCGCGTGGCGCAGATCCTCGGCTATCTCGGCGTGTCGTATAAGGACATCAACGTCCTGGACGACATGGCCGTACGCGAGGGCATCAAAGCCTACGCCAACTGGCCGACCATTCCGCAGCTTTACATCAAGGGCGAGTTCGTCGGCGGCTGCGACATTATCAGCGAGATGTTCCAGGCGGGCGAGCTGCAGGAGCACCTCAAGGCAAAAGGTGTCGCTGTTACGAAGGCAGACGCGTAGATAAGAGCCGGACCAGTACAGCCCGCGAGCCAAGTTCGTACCCCGTTTGCCACGCAGGCTCATACGAATCTGGCCCGCCGATGCCTCGAAGACGACGGCGGAACGTTTGAGCGACACGCCACGCTGCGGCGCGCCGGGCAAGTTCTCGCCGGAGCAGATTTGTGCCATCGTTGCTCTGTGAGCGACGAGCGCGCACTCGTGCGAAGAGCCGCAGGCGAGCGATCTGCCCATCAGTCACTGGGGCCTCCCCGCGATGCTTGTCTGATCGCTGCTCCAACCATTCGTAACTTCTTGCCAAGCTGTGGCACTGCGGGCAACTTATCGCGCCTGCGACTCAGCTATGGTCGGCGGCGGATGCGTTTGCCGATCGCACGGCAGCTTGATTAGGGACGACGAATGTCACCACGGGATATGTCTGCAAAACAGGATGAGGGCTTTTTTTCGCGGCGCGGCGCTGCGGTTTCGGCCGAGGCCAGCTATACTGCCGCCAATATCGAGGTGCTGGAGGGACTGGAGCCCGTGCGCCGCCGTCCGGGCATGTATATCGGCGGCACCGACGAGAAGGCGCTGCATCACCTGTTCGCCGAGGTCATCGACAACGCCATGGACGAAGCGGTGGCTGGCCACGCCTCGTGGATCGAGGTGTCGGTGGAGGCGGACGGCTTCCTTGCCGTCACTGACAATGGCCGCGGCATCCCCGTCGATCCGCATCCGAAATACAAGAACAAGTCCGCGCTCGAAGTCATCATGACCATGCTGCATTCGGGCGGCAAGTTCAACTCGAAGGTGTATTCGACGTCCGGCGGCCTCCACGGCGTCGGCGTGTCGGTGGTGAACGCGCTTTCGGAGACGCTCGAAGTCGAGGTGGCGCGGGGTCAGCGCCTTTACCGCCAGACCTTCTCGCGTGGCCTCGTCACAGCCAAGCTCCAACAAGTCGGATCCGTCAAGAACCGGCGCGGCACCCGGATCCGTTTCCGGCCCGACGAGCAGATTTTCGGCCAGGGCACCACGTTCAAGCCGGCCCGGCTGTTCCGCATGGCGCGCGCCAAGGCCTATCTCTTCGGCGGCGTCGAGATCCGCTGGTCCTGCGCCCCCGAACTCATCCGCTCCGGCGACGAGACCCCGGCCAAGGCGGTGTTTCATTTCCCCGGGGGCTTACGCGATTTTCTCTCCAGCCGCATCAACGGCTCGGAAACCGTCACCAAGGACGTCTTCGCGGGCAAGATCGAGCGGGACGGCGGCCACGGCTCGGTGGAATGGGCAGTGGCCTGGCTCGCGCGCGACGACGGTTTCGTCACCTCCTACTGCAACACCGTGCCCACACCCGAGGGCGGAACGCATGAGGCGGGCTTGCGCGCGGCCTTGACCAAGGGGCTCAAGAGCTACGGCGAACTGACCAACAACAAGAAGGCGGCGCAGATCACCGCGGACGACGTGTTCGCCTCGGCGGGGATCATGCTGTCCGTGTTCATCCGCGAGCCGGAATTCCAGGGCCAGACCAAGGACCGCCTTTCGACGGCGGAAGCCGCGCGCATCGTGGAGAATGCGGTTCGCGACGCCTTCGACCACTGGCTCACCGCCGCTCCACAGCAGGCAACGCGCCTGCTCGAATGGGTCATCGACCGCGCCGAGGAGCGCCTGCGCCGGAAACGCGAGAAGGAGGTGAGCCGCAAGGCCGCGACGCGCAAGCTGCGCCTGCCCGGCAAGCTCGCCGACTGCACCAAGGACGCCGCGGACGGAACCGAAATCTTCATCGTCGAGGGCGACTCGGCCGGTGGCTCGGCGAAGCAGGCGCGCGACCGGGCGATGCAGGCCATCCTGCCTTTGCGCGGCAAGATTCTCAACGTGGCCAACGCGTCGTCTGTGAAGCTCGCCCAGAACCAGCTCATTTCCGATCTGGTGCTGGCCTTGGGCTGCGGCACGGGCAAAACCTACCGCGACGAGGATCTGCGCTACGAAAAAGTGGTGATCATGACCGACGCCGACGTGGACGGCGCGCATATCGCTTCACTCCTCATGACCTACTTCTACACGCAGATGCGCCCGCTGATCGAGAACGGGCATCTCTATCTGGCGGTGCCGCCGCTCTACAAGCTGAGCCAGGGCGGCAAGAGTGCCTACGCCCGCGACGACGCCCACAAGGACGAGTTGCTGCGCAAGGTCTTCACCGGGCGCGGCAAGGTCGAACTCAGCCGCTTCAAGGGCCTGGGCGAAATGAACCCCTCCCAGCTCAAGGAAACGACGATGGATCCCGCCAAGCGCACGCTTCTCAGGGTGGAGATTGCCGACGACGAAGGGCGGACGGCGAATGCGGTCGAGCAGCTCATGGGCAACAAGCCGGAAGGCCGCTTCCGCTTCATCCAGGAGCACGCGGAGTTCGCGCAGGATCTGGATATCTGAGCCGACGGGTGGGGGGCTGCGGACGTCTGGCGGTTCACCCGCCCGAAGTCTGAACGGCGCCGTTCAACACCCGAGACCGCCCCAACTCCGCCAGGATGCGCGCCCAGCTCCGGGCGCCCTTGGTGAAGCTCGTGAGATTGTATTTCTCGTTCGGGGAGTGAATGCGGTCGTCCTCCAGGGCGAAGCCGATGAGAAGCGCGTCCATCCCCAGCGCCGACTTGAATGCTGCCACAATAGGAATAGAGGCACCGCAGCCCATCAGGACCGGTTCCGCGCCCCATTCTTCCTCCAGTGCGCTCGCCGCCGACCGGACGGCGGGTAGCTCGGCATCGAAGCCCACCGCCGCGCCGCCGCCGGCATTCTTGAAGGCGACACGGCAGTCCGGCGGCAGGTTCGCCTCCAGAAACGCCCTGAATTTCACGAGGATATCCTCCGGATGCTGGCCCGGCACGAGACGGAAGCTGAGCTTCGCCGAGGCTTCGGAGGGGATCACCGTCTTGGTGCCCTCGCCCGTGTAACCGCCCACCACGCCGTTGATTTCGACCGTCGGCCGCGCCCACACCTGTTCCAGCACGCTCCGGCCCTCCTCGCCCGCCGCCCGCGAGAGGCCCACCGCGCCGAGAAACGCCTCCTCGTCGAAACCGAGTGCCCGCCACTGCTCGATCTGCGCGGCGCCCGGCTCGATGATCCCGTCGTAAAAGCCGGGGATCTGCACTTCGCCCCCCGGCCCCCACAGACGCGACAGCGCCTGGGTCAGTCCGCGAATGGGGTTCATCGCCGGACCGCCATACATCCCCGAATGGAGATCGCGGCTCGGTCCGCTGACCACCGCCTCGACATGGGCAAGGCCGCGCAGCGCCGTGGTGATCGCCGGCCGCGAATGGTTCCACTGACCGGTATCGCAAACGAGGGCGATGTCTGCGCTCAGATCCCCGGCGCGCTGTTCGAGAAAGCCGGGCAGGCTCGGGCTGCCGCTTTCCTCCTCGCCTTCGAGGAGGACCGAGACCGACAGGGGCAGACCGCCATGCGCGTCGCGCCACGCGCGGCAGGCTTCCAGGAACGTCATCACCTGGCCCTTGTCGTCGCTGGCACCCCGCGCGACGATCACCGTGCCGTTGACCGGGCAATCCTGGAGCCGCGGCTCGAAAGGTGGCGTCTGCCACAAGGACAGGGGATCGACCGGCTGGACGTCGTAGTGGCCGTAAAACAGCACGCGCGGCGCAGTGGGATCGGGGTGGCGCCAGTGGCCGGTGACCATCGGTTTGCCGGGCGTCGGATGGATATCGGCGGCAAAACCGATCTCACCGAGCTGGCGCGCACACCAGTCCGCCCCCGCGACGCATTCCTCGTGATAGGCGGGATCCGTTGAAATACTGGGGATGCGCAGCAGATCGAAGAGCCGGTCGAGAGCCGCAGCCTCACCCTCGCCGAGCCGCGCAAGCACCGCCCCGAGTGCGGCTTCATGTTTGCTGGTCGCAGTCATCGCTGACACTGTCCTGTTGAATTCGCTGCCCCTGATTTGGGGCGTGAACCTCCTGCTGCGCAAGCAATTTTTCCGGCGGTATATATTAACAATGTCTTGAGGTGTTCTCACGCATGGCGCAATTTCTTAATGAAACGACACCGTCACACCACAAGTTTTACGCGGTATTGATCGACGTTTAACAGTCGCTTCATGTGTTCTCGACTTTGGCACTCCCAAATTTCCCGACCTGATTATAATACCCGGGATACGCCCCCTAACGGCAGCGCCATCAAGCGAATATGGATGTCAGCGAGCACAAAACGGTAACCGGAAGCGAAGCGCAATCCACTGCCGTCGAGCGTGTCCGACGCTCCGGCCGTGCACTCAGGCGAGGGGTAGCGGCCTGCAGCCTGCTCCTCGGCGCCGTGATCGCCCTCCTCGCAGCCATGGTCATAGTCGAGCAACGCGACACCGCGCTCGAGAAGGCGCGCAGCGACGCCGCCAATCTTTCCGCCGCGTTCGAGGAACAGGTCCGTCTCGTCTTGAACAATGTGGCGGGTGCCATGGACGTCATGGCGCATCACTACGTCTCCGAGCGCGATCAGTTCGACCTTCCGGAATGGACACGGCAAATCCCGCTCCTCGCCGCCTCGGCCATCCAGGCCAGCCTCATCGGGCCGGACGGCAGGCTGATCTCGACGACGAAGGAGAGACATCCCGCGCCCGTCGATCTCTCCAAGCAGGAGTATTTCCGCGTCCACCGCAACAACGCGCATGCAGGGCTCTACATCGGCAAGCCGGTTGCCGGGCGCGTTCCGGGCCAGGTCACCATCGAGGTGAGCAAGCGGCTCGACCTGCCTGACGGCTTCGGGGGTGTGCTGGTGTTCTCGCTCGACCCGGAGGTGTTGACGACACTGCACCGCCGCGTCAATCTGGGCCAAACGGGCAGCATCACGCTCGCGGGGACCGATGGCATCATACGCGCGCGTTTTTCCGCCTTTCGCTCTTTGGATGCCAATGCCATCGGCGCTTCGATCGCCGCATCGCCGGCGCTGAGCGGCTTGGCGACCGCCCTCACCGGCAGCTACACGCGCGCCAGTCCGATCGACGGCATCGAGCGCCTGTTCGACTGGCGGAAGGTGACAGGCTACCCGCTGCTCGTCATTGTCGGCCTCGGCATGGAGGAGGCGCTCGCGCCCACGGACCGCCATGCCGCCATGGTGCTGCTCATGGCCGGAGCCGCATTGCTGCTCACCTTCGGCATGGCCTATTGGGCGGCCCGTGAAATCCGGCGGCGCGTGGATCACGAAGTCGCCCTGCTGGAGGAGAGCGAGAAACTTCGCGAGGCCCACATCAACCTCACACAGCGGCACGATGAACTCAGCGAGGCCAGTGTCGAACTGGCCGTGGAGCGCGCGAAGCTGCAGGGCACGAATTTTCTCCTCGAACTCGCGCGCCAGCAGGCGGAGGAGGCCAACGAGGCGAAGTCGGCCTTCGTGGCCAATATGAGCCATGAACTGCGCACACCGTTGAACGGCGTGCTCGGCATGGCGCAGGCGCTGGCCATGCGCGATCTCGGTCCCGAGGAGCGGGGCATGGTGGAGGCCATTTCCGACTCAAGCAAGACGCTGATGGGGATCATCAACGATGTGCTCGACCTGTCCAAGATCGAGGCGGGCAAGATCGACATATCCCCCATCAACACCGACCTGCACCATTGCCTCACCATGCTGCACAGGCTGTTCCAGCCCAACGCCGCCGAGAAGAACATCGATCTCAGGCTGGAGATCAAGAGCGATGTGCCGGCGGTCCTGCAGTTCGATCCGCTGCGCATGCGGCAATGCGCTTCCAACCTGATTGCCAACGCCATCAAGTTCACGGAGCGCGGCAGCGTCAGCATCACCGCCGCCGGAGAG
Organism: Rhodomicrobiaceae bacterium; assembly: GCA_050290865.1. GTDB lineage: Bacteria > Pseudomonadota > Alphaproteobacteria > Rhizobiales > Rhodomicrobiaceae > JARRLC01. The sequence continues at coordinate 161,674 of JBNKIW010000001.1, forward strand.
TATCTGAGCGACGGGCGTTACCAGGTCATTATCGCGGTCTCCGATACCGGCATCGGCATCAGCGACGAGGTGCGGCTGTCGCTGTTCAGCGCCTTCACGCAGGCGGACGCCGCAACGACGCGTCGCTATGGCGGCACCGGCCTCGGCCTCGCGATCTCGCGCAAACTGGCGCTCCTGATGGGCGGCGACATCACGGTGTCGAGCGTGCTGGGTCATGGCTCGACATTCACCTTCGCTTTCCTGGCCGAACCGGCCAGCTCGGACGGTGCCGATCACGCTGACCCCGGAGCCGTTCCGACGCCCGCCAGCCTGGAAGGACGGCGCGTGCTCGTGGTCGATGACAACCTCATCAACCGCAAAGTGGTGAAAGTCTTTCTCGAACCCCATGGGGTGGTCGTGACCGGAGCCGCCAACGGGCAGGAGGCACTGGACCGTCTCGCCACTGAACAGTTCGACCTCGTGCTGCTCGATGTCCACATGCCGGTGATGGACGGGCCGGAGACGATCCGGCACCTGCGGGCCAGCGGCGAACCGTGGAGCGACATTCCGGTCGTCGCGCTCACGGCGGACGCGCTCAGCGGCGACCGCGAGAAATATCTCGCCATGGGCATGAACGGTTATCTGTCCAAACCCATCGATCAGCGGGAACTGCTGGCCGCGATCACCGCCGTACTGGAGGCCGCCGCCGAAGCCAGGACGGATGCATCCGAAGAAGAAGCATCGGAGCCGAAAATGGCGGCGGGTGGTGCCGGCTGACGGTGCCGGGCGTGTCAGGAGGGCTTGCTGTCGTCGCTTCCGCTCTCCTCGGAAGGTTGCGTCTCCCCGGCATCGGCTTGGCTGTCTTCGGTTTCCGGCTCGGATTTGGGCGTGGCGTCCACCGTCTCAGGCTCTGTGCCGGGTTCAGGAGCCGTCTCCACCGGGGCGGCCTCAGGGGCGACTTCCGGCGTCGTCTCCGTGTCCATTGGCTCGGGCTCTGATGCGGCCTCGGGCGCCACCTCCGCCGTTTCCGGCTCGGACGGAGCTTCCGGTTCGGCCTCTGCTGGCTCCGGCTCGGTTGCAGTCTCAGGCGCGGGCTCCGCCGTCTCAGGCTCGGATACGGCTTCGGACACGTCCTCCGCGTCCTCGGGGACCGCCGCGGTTTCGGCCACGCCCTCCGCTGCCTCGGGTTCCGGCGCGGTTTCGGCCGCGCCCTCCGCTGCCTCGGGTTCTGGCGCGGTTTCGGCCACGGCCTCCGCCGCCTCGGGTTCTGGCGCGAATTCTGACACGTCCTCCACCGCCTCGGACGCCGGGGCGGCTTCCGGCATGACTTCCGCCACCTCAGGCTCGGGAGCGGAGTCAGGCTTCACCTCTGCCGCTTCAGCCGTTTGCGGTGCGGGCACCTCCAGCACCACGCGCCCCTTGATCTTTCCGGCGACGATCTGCGGCGCGAGTTCGATGACATCCTTGAGCGGCCGCGTCGCGGTCATCGCGTGCAGCTTGGCGAGTTCGAGATCTGCCGCCAGCCGCCGCCAAGCCTCCTCTCGCCTCGCCCTGGGCGTGATGACGGACTCGATCCCCGCCAGCGTGATCCCGCGCAGGATGAAAGGCGCCACCGTCGCGGGCAGGTCGATACCCTGCACGAGACCGCATGCCGCGACACAGCCACCATATTGCGTCTGTGACAGGATGTTGGCCAGCGTCACCGAGCCGACGACATCGATCGCACCGGCCCATCGCTCCTTGCCGAGGGGGCGCGGCGTGCCCGTCAGTTCGTTGCGGTCGATGATCTCGGCCGCACCCAGCGCCTTGAGCGCCGCAGCCATCTCCGGACGGCCGCTGCTCGCCGTGACGGCGTAACCGAGCTTGGCGAGGAGCATCGCCGCGACGCTGCCCACGCCTCCACCGGCGCCGGTCACCAGCACCGGCCCGTCGCCCGGTGCCACGCCGTGCTCCTCCAGCGCCATGACCGCGAGCATGGACGTAATACCCGCCGTGCCGATGGCCATGCAGTCGGCACGCGTCAATCCCTCGGGCACATGGTGCAGCCACTCTCCGCGTAGGCGGGCGATCTGCGCGTAGCCGCCGAAATGCATCTCGCCGAGGCCGCAGCCATTCGCAGTCACTTCGTCGCCCTCAGCGAAGCCCTCATGCGTGCTCGCCGTGACGATGCCCGCGAGATCGACGCCGGGGATCATCGGCCAGCGCCGCACAACAGGGGCCTTGCCGGTTATCGCCAGCCCGTCCTTGTAGTTGACCGTCGAGTGGGTCACGCGGACGGTAACGTCGCCGTCCATGAGGTCCGCCTCGCCGAGCGTCTTCCATTCGGCGGTCTGGCCGCCCTCGGTCTTGGAAAGGAGCAGGGCTTCGAAGGAGGTCATACGGGGCAATCTCCCGGTCCGGTACCGGCATTCGTTCTCTAACGTCTATTGATAGCGCCGGGGCGCCGCCTTGTCATCACTACATGAAACCGCTTCCGTTCCGCTTACGAATTTCAATATTCACACATTCGCACGTTTTGATATTATTTATTCCGTGTCGCGCTGTTGCCGGCGCGCCTGAAAATGCAAATGAGGAATTGTCATGCCGTACGAATTCGAGGGCAGAACGATCGAGACGACCGCCAACGGCTATCTCGCCGAACAGAACGATTGGAGCGAGGCGCTCGCAGCGCACATCGCCGCCGCGGAACAGATCACGCTGACCGACCGGCACTGGGACCTGATCAACTATCTGCGCGACGAGTTCTTCAACAACAGTCAGACCCAGCCGAACACGCGCACGATCATGAAAGCCATGGCCGAGAAATGGGGCGAGAAGATCGATCAGCGGGCGCTGTACGATCTCTTTCCGCTCGACCCCTCGAAGCAGGGGGCGCGCATTGCCGGACTTCCCGAGAGCCGCCGCAAAGGGGGATACTGAATCCGGAGCGCTCCGCATCCGGATCTCCGCCGGGCGCGTGGAATGGCGGATCTGAAGACAGCGCATCCGGCGGCGGCATGTCGTGGGAGGGGCGGTGCCGTGAGGGACCCGCCCCGTCCCGACCAATCCAAACCGACGCCCGCATCGCTATGGCGCCGATCCAGATGAAGGTTTCAGCCGCATCTGGCAAAATGGATGCACAAACAAAGGATTGGCATTTCGACGCGTGGACGGGGTGAACGCACCAGTCCACTAATGTTTTGACGGAGACGCTGCCGGTGCACTGCGCAACCATTCGGCTGCGGCCTCTTGATTCTCGCGTGATTTGCGGCTGCGGCGTTTACCACCCCTGGCTGTCTTCGGATTTGCGGCACTCGCTGGCCGGGGCCGGCGCTCTTCTTCCTGGCAGACCTGGAGAGCCATTCTGCGTGCTTTCTCCAGCGCCAGAGCCGCCGACCGCACGTGACAGGCTGGCACGTCCATGGCGGGGTCCAGGGACATCTCCATATACAGGGACCATAGCGTCTTGATCAAATCGGGAACGGACTTCGGCGCGCAATCATCGCTATCGTCGAAAGGCATCATCAATACCTCTTACTTTTTTGTGACCCCCGGCGAAACGGCACGGGCGTGCAGTTCTCAGTCCAACGGCTCAGCTAGGTAGATTGCTCCTCCTCTCATTAACTCCGCTCAGCGTGGCGGCGCGCGACGGCATGGCGAACCAAGCCCTTTCATAATTCATATGGACACGCTGAAAGTATTATATGCTGCGCGGAGGCGGGAAACAAATCCTCACGATCAGGTTACATCTCAAAGCTAATTCATTATTTTGAATAATATAGAGCTTATCCGTTGCCTTTCCTATATTTTCGTTCGGCCGCCATACGGGATTTGCCGGACTTGGCGCTCCCCGCGAACCCTGAATTGCAGCCCGTTTTGCTTCGGATGCCGGTCGCCGGCTGAGAGATCGCGGAATAGCCGCCAGCGAGCAGAAGTTAACACGTTTCAAGTGACATGACAAAAGGCAGCACAACCATAAGTTACACCGAAGACGATAGTGATGCGCCGATTTGACGCAGCAGTTCAAGCCGGCGTGGCAGCGCTCTAACGGAAGGCACACCGTAACAGTTTTTAGCTCAGGCAGCGGGATACCGGAATCGAGCGTGACCAGTCAATTTACCTTCCACTTGCGTCGGGCCATCCGGTGAGATTTATGCGCGGCGCATACTGCATCGGGCCAATGAGGCGGCAGGCAATCTCCACAGGTACAGTTTTTAATCCATGAGGCCGACTGCATAGCACATGGAAAATGCAGCCGTTTCCCCTTCCCGGCTGTGCGGGCGCGCCCACCGCAGCACATGTATCACGAAACGGGGGCCGCCGCCTTCCGGATCGCTATGCCGAAGCTCGTCACCGTGTAGTCAAGCAGCAGCAATTTGAGATGCGGGTCGTCCCGGTAAGGTGGCATGTCCACGTAGTGATCCAAGACGTGGGATCCACCGTAGAAATTCAGCGGTGCGACCTCGTGACCAGCTAGCCGGAATTCGCTGGCGATGTCTTGCAGGTCACGCTTGCGAAAGATAACCGTCCCCCGGTTGTCCATGGTTTTCGCGTTCGATTTTACGTTGTATTCGGTGATGTGGACCGAAAGGCCACCCGGGCGCAACGTCTCAAGGCTTGCTGTCAGCAACTCCTTGCCGGCCTCGATACTCCCGAGATGCGCCATCGTGCAGGTGCTCCAGCAGAAGTCGAATCCCCTCAAATCATCGGAAAGGGCGTTCTTGCTCAACGCCGGGTGATCGGTGGCACCCCTTCCCGCTCCATTTCCCGAAGGCATATCGAGACTGCTGAGCGTGATCTGCGTGCCGAGGCCGGCAAAATAATCGGAAAGGGGGGCCTCGGCAGGGGCTATTCCCAGGCCTCGCGCGTCTGCACGCAAGCAGCCGTGCTCTTGCAGAGTCTGGAGAATGTAGACGAACTCCCACAACTTGCGATGGAACCGCGGCGGACAGCCGATCTGCCGGCACCAGAAGGTGAACAGGGGCAGGAGGAAATGTTCGGCCCGACAACATTCGCTGCCGAAGACATGCGCGCCGGCGAAGATTTCGCGATCGAAAAGACCGGGGTTCTCGAACGGGGTCTGCATGAAGGCAGGCTCGACCATCTGTGCGGCAGCAACCGGCTGTGGCTGTTCCTCTTGATGAGGTGGGCCGCTCCAATAGCTGGCGGCGCGAGCGATCACTCTTCTTGGCATGCTCAACATTTGGACGGCACCATCGGAAAGCGGCGTACGAGCGGCGAAGGGGGCGAAACTTCGCTCCGGCTGTACTAGAAAGCAGATCAGAGGTTGCGCTGCAATAGAGCGATATCCCTAGGTTGTGGATTCGCGCCCCGGTGCTCCCGGCGCGGGTGGCGCCACCGTCTCCCGGCGGCGCTGCCTTCCGGCTGGGTTTGACTCTTGGCTCGGATGGTGCTGCTAGTACAGCCCGCAAGCTAGGTTCGCACTCATTTTGCCACACGGGCTCATACGAACTTGGCTCGCGAATAAGCTGCATTAGACTCAATGGCTTGCCGACACATTTCAGCCACGAGGACGCCTGGCAGCGCTCGCGGCAAGTAGTCAGGGGGAGAGTGAAGAGCATGAGTGAGGAATTCGACGCCAGCCAGGTTTGGGACGAACCGGTCAGCGCTGACGTCGTGGCGGCGCACGATCGCACGATGACGCATCTGACGCAGATGCCGAATGCTATGGCCAATGCCCGGTTGCATGCCGCCAACGAGCTGCAGCGCATCATCAACGTGTGCAACCGTCTCGCCTGGCGCGCGGTGCCCGCCGATCTGCGCCAGCCCGGCGCCGAAGAAGCGGCGGCGCTCCTGGACCGGCTGCCTCCGGAGGACCGGGAGAAGCTGCTCCGCGAATCGCAGCTCGGTGCCGCCCAGCGGTTGTTGCTCGCGCGGATGGATGAAGCGCAGGCCGCCTATCAGGCGCAACTGCGTGCAGCAGAGGAGGAAGCCGAGCGGCAGAAACGGGAAGCGGCGGAATGGGCCGAGTTCGAGGCGTCTGATGCCGCGGGGAAAGAGGCGCGCTTTCAGGCCTGGCGCGCGGCGCGGGGATAGCGGGAGGGGTGCCTGGCACCCGTCACCGGCCCCACCCCTCGAACTGTGAGCTTGACCGCGATCCGTCACCAATCAGCGGGCCCACAACCACCCCGATCAGCGAAAACAACAGGCGCGTGACGAGCATGCAGCCGAGCAGCAGGATCTTTTCGCCCGTCAAGAGAATATCCACCCAGATCATGTATTTATCGCTCAGCCCCAGACTGGAGAGATAGCCCGGAAGGGTCTTCGCCTCGTCCATGAGCTGGCGCGTGATGCCTGGAAACTCGATGGCGAGAAAAGCGAACAGCAGGGCGCCCACAACGAGCGTGAGCACGAAGCTGGTATATGACAGCACAAAACGCATGGCGAAACTCTCAGTCTCTGCGTGCCCCACGGTCGCACGGGCACGCGCATGATCACTTGGAACCTGCGGACACCACGTCGTCCAGGTCCGGACGCTCGCGACTATGACACCGCCCCTCACCATATACCAGTGTGAGAGCGGCCCTATTTTGACGCCACTGTGGTACCCGCGAACACTTTGCGTCATGATGACGCGATACCCGCCGAGCGCGCGGGAAACCATGCTGGAGAAAGTTAGATGGCTCTCGGAATAGAATCCCTTGTCGTTCTCCTGGTCGTCGGCCTCGTGGCCGGCTGGCTCGCCGGTCTGATCACTCAGGGCGGCGGGTTTGGTCTTGTAGGGAATATCATCGTCGGCATCGTTGGTGCATTTGTAGGCTTCCACCTCCTCGGATATCTGGGGGTGCATATCGGTTACGGGATCATCAACGCCATAGCAACGGCGACCATTGGAGCGGTCATACTCCTGTTCGTCATCAGCCTCTTCAGGCGATGAACGCGGAGAAGGACTGTGAGGCCGCAGGATCATACCCGGCGGCCTTTTCCATGTCCTCAAGGAGCGAAGCGATAGGACGACAAGAAACTGCGTACAAGGAAAATAACGAATGACCGGGCGGCAGACGAAGCGCGATAAACCGTGGCTCATCCGAACCTATGCGGGGCATTCCACCGCCAAGGCCTCGAACCAACTCTACCGCCGCAACCTCGCCAAGGGGCAGACCGGCCTGTCCGTCGCCTTCGACCTGCCGACGCAGACCGGCTACGACCCGGACCACCCGCTCGCGCGCGGCGAGGTCGGCAAGGTCGGCGTGCCGATCAGCCATCTCGGCGACATGCGCGCGCTGTTCGAGGGCATCCCGCTCGCCAGCATGAACACCTCGATGACCATCAACGCCACCGCCGCGTGGCTGCTCGCGCTCTATGTCGCCGCCGCCGACCAACAGGGCGCCGACCGCAAGGCGCTCACCGGCACGGTGCAGAACGACATCATCAAGGAATATCTGTCGCGCGGCACCTACGTGTTCCCCCCCGAACCGTCGCTGCGGCTCATCAAGGACGTCATCGTCTACGCCTATCGCGAAATCCCGAAGTGGAATCCGACCAACGTCTGTTCCTATCATCTGCAGGAGGCGGGGGCGACACCGGTACAGGAGCTGGCGTACGCGCTCGCGACCGCCCAGGCCGTTCTCGACTCGGTGAAGACCTCCGGCGAGGTGAACGAAAAGGAATTCCCCGAGATCGTCGGGCGCATCTCGTTCTTCGTGAATGCCGGGCTGCGTTTCGTCACCGAAATCTGCAAGATGCGCGCTTTCGCCGGGCTGTGGGACGAGATCTGCCGGACGCGCTACGGCGTCACGGACGAGAAGCTGCGCCGCTTCCGCTACGGCGTGCAGGTCAATTCGCTCGGCCTGACTGAGCAGCAGCCGGAGAACAACGTCTACCGCATTCTCATCGAAATGCTGGCGGTGGTGCTCTCCAAGCGGGCGCGGGCGCGCGCGGTGCAACTGCCTGCCTGGAACGAAGCGCTCGGCCTGCCGCGCCCCTGGGACCAGCAGTGGTCGCTGCGCATGCAGCAGATCATGGCCTACGAGACCGATCTCCTTGAATTCGACGACATTTTCGATGGTTCGCAGGTGATCGAAGCCGAGGTGGCGGAGCTGCGGCGCCAGGCGCGGGAGGAACTGGACCGCATCGAGGGCATGGGTGGCGCCGTCGCGGCGGTCGAGTCCAGCTATATGAAACAGCAACTCGTCGAATCGAACGCCGCACGGCTCAAGGCCATCGAGGCTGGCGAGCAGGCGGTCGTGGGTGTCAATCGCTGGACCGAGACCGAGCCGTCACCGCTCTCCGCTGGTGGCGAGGCCGGCATTCAGACCGTCCCCGAATGGGTCGAGCGCGAGCAGGTGGAGCAGGTGAAGGCTTGGCGGGAGGCGCGCGACGCGGGGGCCGTGACGGCGGCTCTGGCGGCTCTGAAATCCGCCGCGCAGGAGGGCTGCAACATCATGGAGCCGTCGATTGCCTGCGCCAGGGCGGGCGTGACCACCGGCGAGTGGGGGCGCACGCTTCGCGAGGTGTTCGGAGAGTACCGCGCACCGACCGGCGTGGCCAAGGTCCGCAGCCACAGCAGCGAGGGTATCGCGGCGGTACGCGCGCAGGTCGACGAAGTCTCCGCACGCCTCGGCCGCCGCATCAAGTTTCTCGTCGGCAAGCCGGGTCTTGACGGACACTCGAACGGCGCCGAGCAGATCGCCGTCCGCGCCCGCGACTGCGGCATGGAGGTGGTCTATGAAGGCATCCGCCTGACGCCCGCCGAGATCGTCAACGCCGCGCTGGAGGAGGGCGTCCACATTGTGGGCTTGTCCATATTGTCCGGCAGCCATGTCCCTCTGGTAAAGGAGATCATGGAGCGGATGCGCGCGGCCCGTCTCGACGATGTTCCCGTGGTCGTGGGCGGTATTATTCCGTCGGAAGACGGAGAAATACTTAGAGCTGCGGGCGTGGCCGCGATCTACACGCCGAAAGACTTCCAACTCAATGATATCATGGCGGGAATTGTCGACCTCCTAGATCCGGCAAAACGCGCTGTGTGAAACATTCGAGGCGTTCCTGGCGTATTTCGGCAACAGCAAATGAAGTGCGCGCCCCCGCGTCAATATTCGTATGCCTGAATCGAATTTTCGCAAATCTCCGGCTTGGCGCATTCGAGCAAATCACTCATAGTCCTAAAGACGGAAGGAGCGGCGCGGGGGCGGACCGGGCTGCGATCCGAACATCGAGGGGGCCAATGTTGTCCGAACTGGCTTTTCGGGCACAGCTCGTGATTCGCGAGCAGCGCGAACTTTTCGACTATTGGCGCGCCTGCGCCAAGGGGCGGCCAATGCCGCGCCGCGCCGACATCAATCCCGCCGCCATGGCGGGGCTGTTGCCGGGCATCAGCATTCTGGACACGGGCACGTGTCCGGATCAGCTTACTTACCGGCTGGCGGGCACACGGCTGCGCGAGATTTTCGGTCGTGAAGTCACCGGCAAGTCCGTCTTCGATCTGGAATTCGGCGAGAAGCGAAACTACTGGATGGCGGTCTACCGCAAGGTCATCGAGGAGCGGATCCCGATGCAGGGCGCGGTCAAAGGCCCCGTGGCGAACAAGGACCATGTCGTTCTGTTCTGGATGCGGCTGCCGCTGTCCGATACCGGCGACATGGTGAACAAGGTGCTCTGCCACGACGTGACACTACCGGTTAGTGTCGCATCGGGGATCGAAAAGACGGGCGCGACGCGGATCGGAGCGTGAAGAGCCGGGTGGATTGCCCATACGGCTTTCGAGCAAGCCCTTCGTTTACTCCGCCCTCCGGGCACCGGAACCACCGGTTTTCCCGCGCTTGGCAGACTGCGGGCGAATTGCAGGGCGTTCAGCCTGCAGCACCTCGATGATCTTGCATTCGGCGACGCGGCCATGCCTGCTGTCGTGGATCATGCGCTCCAACTCGCTCTTGAGCGCCGTCAGGCTCGCGATGCGCCGGTCGATTTCGGCCAGCCGCTCCCCGGCGATGGCGTCCACCGCCGCGCAGGACACATCCGGTTTCCCCTGTAAGTCCAGCAGCGCCCGTATCGCATCGATGTCGAAGCCGAGTTCGCGCGCGTGCCGGATGAAAACCAGCCGCGCAAGGTCGCGTTCGTCATAGAGCCGTCTGTTGCTGTCCGTTCGCGGCAGGATGGGCAGAAGCCCGATCTGTTCGTAATAGCGGATGGTTGGCACTTTGACGCCGCTGGCGCGCGACGCACCTCCGATGGTCAGTTCCTTCATCTGCCGCCCTCCCGATCCGCAAGGCGCGAGAATCCCGTTAATTCTTAAGTATCAGTAATCATACCCAACTTGCGCGAGCCACCCCTCTGGTGGTGAATTCACTCATCGTCCTCACCCTCTTGATCCTCAAGTCACTAGAGGATGTATGCAGTTGGGGAAAAGGCGCCAAGACCTGATAAGGAACATCGTCATGACCGCTGCTTGTCACAGCGAGAATTGCGGATGCCGGGGCAATCCCCGGTTCGACGGGCTTGATCCGCGGTACAAGCGCGTCTTGTGGACCGTCATCGCCATCAACGCCGTCATGTTCCTGGTGGAGCTGACGGCGGGCCGGATCGCAGGATCGCAGGCCCTTCAAGCCGACGCCCTCGACTTCCTGGGCGACACGCTGACCTACGGTATGAGCCTCGCGGTTATCGGCATGAGCCTTGCGACGCGGGCAAAGGCGGCGATCATCAAGGGCGTGAGCCTGTTGTTGATGGGGATGTGGGTGTTCGGTTCGACGCTTTACAGCCTGCTGGTGCTCGGCCTGCCCCACGCCGAAATCATGGGGGGGATCGGGTTGCTGGCCCTGGCGGCCAACGTCACCAGTGTGCTGCTGCTCGTACGCTATAAGGACGGCGACGCCAATGTGCGCTCCGTATGGCTCTGTTCGCGCAACGATGCGGTGGGCAATGTCGCGGTGATGGTTGCCGCCACCGCGGTATGGGCCACGAACTCGGCCTGGCCCGACGTGCTGGTGGCGGCCGGGATGGCGGCGCTCTTCCTCAATTCGTCGTTCCTGATCCTGCGGCAGGCGTGGCAGGAGCACCAACTCAGCGCCCGGACCACGCGCCACCAAACAAGACCCAGCGGCACACCCGCCGAATAGTCTCCCGCTGGTCAACCCGCCGCGAGCGCCTGTTCCAGGTCGGCGATGATGTCGGCCTTATCCTCCAGGCCGACCGACAGCCGCACAACGTCGTCGCCGGCACCGGCAAACGTGCGCTGCTCCGGCGTGAGCTGGCGGTGGGTGGTCGAGGCGGGGTGAATGATGAGGCTGCGCGTGTCGCCGATATTGGCCAGATGCGAGAACAGCTTGACCTTGGTTACCAGCTTCACGCCCGCGTCATAGCCGCCCTTCAGGCCGAAAGTGAACACCGCACCAGCGCCTTTCGGGCAGATCTTCTGCGCCAACGCATGATACTTGTTGCCCGGCAGCCCGGCGTAATTCACCCACGCCACCTGCGGGTGCTTCTCCAGCCATGCCGCCACCGCCAGCGCGCTTTCGCTGTGCCGCACCATGCGCAGAGGCAGCGTCTCGATACCCGTGAGGATAAGGAAGGCGTTCATCGGCGCAATCGCCGGACCGAGATCGCGCAGACCCAGCACGCGCGCCGCGATGGCGAAGGCGAAATTGCCGAAAGTCTCGCCCAGCACCATGCCGTGATAAGAGGGGGTCGGCTGCGACAGCCCGGGATAGCGGCCCGACGCCATCCAGTCGAACGTGCCGCAGTCGACGAGGACGCCGCCAACCGAATTGCCATGGCCGCCGAGAAATTTCGTCAGCGAATGCACGATGATGTCGGCGCCGAATTCCTTGGGCCGGCAGAGATAGGGCGTGGCCAGCGTGTTGTCGACAATGAGCGGCACGCCCGCCTTCTTTGCCACGGCGGCGATGGCCGGGATGTCGGTCACGATTCCGCCGGGATTGGCGATGGATTCGATGAAGATGGCCTTGGTCTTCGGCGTCACCGCGCGCTCGAAGCTGGCGGGGTCGTCGGCATCGGCCCATACGACCGACCACCCGAATTTCTTGAACGAATGATTGAACTGGTTGATGGACCCGCCATAGAGCTGGCGCGCTGCGATGAATTCGTCGCCGGGCTCAAGAAGCGTGTGGAACACGAGGAGCTGCGCGCCATGCCCCGAGGACGCCGCCAGCGCCGCCGTGCCGCCTTCGAGCGCGGCGAGACGCCCCTCGAGCACCCCCTGCGTGGGGTTCATGATGCGGGTGTAGATGTTGCCGAAGGCCTCCAGGTTGAACAGCGCCGCCGCGTGGTCGACGTCGTCGAAAACGTAGGACGTAGTCTGATAGATCGGCGTAATGCGCGCGCCGGTGGCAGGGTCGGGTTGCGCTCCGGCATGAATGGCGAGCGTATCGAAGCCGGGCTGGCTGTCTTGCGTCATGAGTTTCTCCTCCCGTTTCCTCGTGTTCGTAAGTGCGGCATGATGGCGCGGGGAAGGAAATCAGGTTTGCCGCGAACCGCCAAGAGATTTGTTCCGGGGGACGAGGGTTCGCGGCGGCAGCCGCCGCGTTTCCCACGGATGACACCTGCCCCAATCGGTGCTAGCGTAGCGTCATGATCGAGCTTCAGGACTTCGAGCAGCGCACTGCTGCGCTGGAGGTTGCGCAGAACGAGACGACGCAGACCCTGAAATGGGTGGTGGCGCGCGTCGGGCGGATGTCGGCCGTGCAGGACGAACACACGCTGCGCCTGGATCGGATCGAAACACGCCTCGGCAATGTGGAGACGCGCCTCGGCAACGTTGAAACCGGCTTGAATTCTTTGCGCCAGGAATTGCCCGAAATGATCGCCGAGGTCATGCGCGAGGTGCTGAAGGAGTACAAGGTATAAGCGCCGCCGCCTCCTCCACCGTCCCGGACCGCCTTCCCACGCGCGCTATTCCCTGATCGCCAGCTTCTGCACGCCGCCCGGGCCAAGGACCGGCTTCTGGCTCGACAGCGTCCCCGTACTCACCCCGGCCCAGCCGATTTCACCCGACAGGCGCCCATATTCGATCTTCGGGCAGCGGTTCATGACGACCTGCAGCCCCGCTGTCTCCGCCAGCGCCGCAGCCTCGTCGCTGCGTACGCCGAGTTGCATCCACGCCACCTTGGCGCCGATTTCGATCGCCTCGCGCGTGATGCCCAGCGCTGCTTCCGACTTGCGGAAGATGTCCACCACATCCACAGGCTCGGGGATTTCGCGCAGGCTTGCATAAGCCTTCTGCCCGAGGATTTCGCCACCCGCCTGCCCCGGATTCACCGGGATCACGCGATACCCCTTCGCCAGCAGGTATTTCTGCACGAAATAGCTCGGCCGCACGGGGTTAGCGCTGGCGCCGACGACGGCAAAGACCTTGTTGTTGGCCAGGATGGCGCGAATATAGTCATCGCTGTAATTGTCGTGGTTCATGGTAGCTCTCGTGTTGTCCCGGCGCGGCATTGCCTTTCCGCCTGGATAGTTGGGACGGCGGGCGCCGCATTCCAAGCGCCTTGCCATCGCCGAAGCGCTGTGTTTTTGCATCGATCTCCTTGTACAAAGGGCTAATGACGCCCTACATCCGGTGCTCGGGAAATCCGCTTTCACGAACGGACGGAACTGATGGAAAGAAACGAGCAGGAACTCATCGACGAGCTTTTCGGCAATCTCGCACAGTTGGAGCGCGAGGCCGGTCCGCGCGACGCGGAGGCCGAGCGCCATATCGATCAACGCGTCGAGCGCCAGCCCGCCAGCGTATACTTCATGGCGCAGTCGCTGATTCTGCAGGAGCGCGCGCTGGCCGCAGCCCAGGAACGCATTGAGGAACTGGAACGCGAGGCCGAAGCCCGAGCGGGCGCAGGCGGACGCGGCAGTTTTCTCGGCGGGCTTTTTAGCGGCGGCGGGGCCGGCGATGGCGCGAGCGGCGCCCGGACGAGCGTCCCGTCCACCGGGTCGGTGCCTTCGGCGGGGAACCGCTTTTCCTATCCCGGACAGGGCGCGGCAGCGGACCGCGACGCCGGGTCCTACCGGAGCGTGGAGCGCAATCCCGAGCCGGAGGCTGCACGCGGCAGCGGTGGCGGCAGTTTTCTCGGCGGCGTGATGCAGACGGCCGCGGGCGTTGCGGGCGGCGTCGTCCTCGGCAACATGATCACCGGCATGCTCGGCGGTCAGGGTCACGAAGCACAGGCGGCGCAGCAACCGGAAAGCGCGCCCGGCGGCTCCAACAGCGCAAACACCACTCCGGAGGCCGCCCACGACAAGCCGGCACAGGATACAGCGGGTCCGGAAGCCGACACCGGGCTTCAAGAAACCGGCGGTTTCGATGATTTCGGCAGCGATTTCGATTTTGATATCTGACACCCATGAAACGCTTTGATTCCGACGGCGTGAGCATCGCCTACCGTGACGAAGGGGAGGGCGATCCCGTCCTCCTCATTCACGGTTTCGCCTCCAACACCATTGTCAACTGGGCCAATACCAGCTGGATGGAAACGCTGCGCCGGGCACGCTACCGCGTCATCGCCTTCGACAACCGCGGCCATGGCCAGAGCGAGAAAATCCGCGACAAGGAGCGTCACGGCGCACCGTTGATGGCGGAGGACGCCGCGCGCCTGCTCGACCACCTCCTCATCGATCGCGCCCATGTCATGGGCTATTCGATGGGCGCGCGCATCACGGCGTTTCTGGCGCTCAATCACCCGCAGCGGGTGCGCAGCGCGGTACTCGCAGGCATGGGCATCAACCTGGTGCGCGGCGGGAGCGACCCGGAGCCCATCGCCAACGCCCTGGAGGCGGAAAGCGCGGGCGACGTCGCCGAGGTACGGGCGCGCGCCTTCCGCATCTTCGCCGATCAGACCGGCAGCGACCGGCTGGCGCTGGCGGCGTGCATGCGCTCGGCGCGGGAGAAGATTACGGCCGAAAGGCTGGAGCAGATCGCCTGTCCGGTGCTGGTCGCCGTCGGCACGGCGGATGACATCGCGGGCAGCGGCCCGGAGCTGGCGGCGCTGATTCCGGGCGCCGAAGTGCTCAACATAACCGGACGCGACCACATGAAGGCGGTCGGCGATCCGGTCTACAAACACGGCGTGCTCGATTTTCTCGCGCGGCAGGCGTGACGATGCCGGGGCATCCCCTCTGCCCTCTCCGTAAACTTCCCTACCCCGGATGCGTGTAGAAAATGCGCCTTTTCGCGCCATTCATTCACCAGCCGTAAACCCTTTTCCCCCATAAGAAATAGAATTGCACCTTCATCCATGTTTCGTAAGTGGGCCGGCTCATGGGCTACGCCGTTGATCACAAATCGCAGATGCATTCGGAGCTTGGCCTGCTGATGCCGCGCCTCAAGGCCTTCGCGGCCGCCCTGACGGGCAGCGAGGCCATGAGCCTGACACTCCTCAAGGCAACGAGAAACCACCTCCTCTCAAGACCCAAAGATCGCGGTCACACGCCCCTGGTGCTGTGGGCATTCACGCAGATGTACAAGCTCTGGGCCGGACGCATGAAACCGCCACGCGGTGAGCGTGGCCCGCAGGCCGATCCGCGGCTGTTCTGCCCGAGAAGCCGCGCAGGCGATGCCACGGGCGCGGTGCGTTTCGCCCGCCTCATCGCGCAACTCGGCCCCCAGCAACGCGCCACGCTGCATCTGGTCTACGGCGAGCGGCTTTCCTACGACGAAGTCGCCGAGGTTTTCTGCGTGCCGGTAAGCAAGGTCATGGAGCGCCTGACGCGGAGCTACGCGCGGCTTGCTCAGATCGCCGAGCAGGAGCCGCAAGCCGTGCCGCCCGAGGCCGCATCGCAGCGCGGCCAATCTGAAAAAGGTGCCTCGCGCCCGGGACGGGCCGCATGATCGAGTTGAGCGACGAACTGCTGCTGGCCTATGTAGACGGACAGTTGGACAAGCCGCAGGCTACCGTCGTCAGCCATCTTCTGCGGGACGATGCGGAACTGATCCACCGCACCGGGCGGTTGCAGCAGACGCAGGCACGCCTGCTCGACACATTCGGCGCGCTTCTGCGCGAGGGCCCGGTCAACGCGTCCGCTCAACCGCGGGGGGGCAACAGGCGCAAAGCAGCGCGCAGCGCATTCTGCCAAGCCGGACGGTTCCTGACGATGGGCATGATCGGCATGTTGCTGCTGCTCGGAGCCTCCGCCGGTCTGACGATCGCGTATTATTCCGGTTTCAGCCAGACACCCGCGCCGGCGCCGCGCGTGGAAGACACCGCTCTGCAGATGCCACCCTCGAACTGGGCGGAGGACATGGCCGAACTGCACGCCTTCTTCACGACCGACACCGTCGCCGTCAGTCCGGACAGCCAGACCAACGCCGAGGTGGTGAAATTTCAACTCGCCAAGCTGTCCAACAAGCTGACGCTGCCCAACTTCTCCTCGAACGGCCTGAGGTTCACGCGCGGCCAGCTCATGTCCTATCGCGGCAGCAAGCTGATGCAGCTCATCTACACCAGCAAGTCCAAGCCGCTCGTTGCCATGTACATATCGACGGGCCAGGGGCAGACACCGGTCCTGCCCGGCCAGTTCGGCGATGTGAAAACGGTGAGTTGGTCGGCAAGGGGCCTTCGCTTCGTCATCGCCGCCGACATGACCCATGACGCTCTGCGTGGCCTGGCGGCCAGAGCACGGGCGCAGCTGGGTAAACTTTGACGCCCGCGGCATTATCCGCTTAGGCTTCCGGCATTCCTCGATTATGGTACGTTATGAGACGGAACTGTCCGGCTCATCCGCGATTCCCACGACACTGTTGCGACCTGGCCACGTACTTCGCCGCAGAGTGATCACGTTTCTGGCCTCTTTAGCCGCACGGCATTATTTGTTCAGGTCCGGGTATGACCGCGTCGATTTCAAGCCAAGTCGTTTCTCTCGGCAACCTTCTGAGAATGGGCGAGACCTATGTCGTGCCGCCCTATCAACGCAATTATGCGTGGGAGGAGGGCCAATACGGCGCCTTCTGGTCGGACGTCTCGAAGACGTTTCTGGCGGACGACCGGCCGCGCGACTATCTCCTCGGCTCGCTGGTCATCAAGAATTCCGGAGCGCCGGGACTGGTGGTGATCGACGGCCAGCAGCGCCTGATCACGACCGCCGTATTGCTGTCGGCGCTGCGCAACCATCTGAGGACCAGGGGCAGGGCGGACCTCGCCACACGCATCGAAGAGGATTTCCTGGTCAAGTCCGCCGACCGGCGCCAGATCTTCATGTCCTCGCTCGTGCTCAACAAGACCGACAAATGGTTCTACGACACCTACATATTTCACAGCCGCCCGGCCGCGGACATCGAGCGGCAGGTTGACGACGAGACCTTGCCGCCGTCGAACCGGCTGATCGCCGAATGCTTCCGCTTCATGCATCGCCGGATCGGGGAGTTGATGGATGGCGGCCGCCAGCTCGAAGACGTGGCCGAGTCGATCCTCGCCTCCCTCAACGAGCGGGTCCTGGTGATCCGCATCGACGTCAAGGAGGACTATGACGCGTTCGTCCTGTTCGAAACACTGAACGACCGCGGGCTGGAACTTTCCGAAGCCGACCTTCTGAAGAACCACCTTTTCGCCGTCTCCCTCGACCGTCTCGGCGGGACGCAAGGCAACTGGGATCTGATGGAGCAGAATCTGGGGCCGGAGCGGCTCATCAGATTCGTGCGCCATCACTGGCTGTCCACACGCGGCCAGATTGGCGAGCGCGGCCTGTACTCGGATATCAAGTCGGCCATTTCCACGCCAGCCGAGGCCGAGACCTATTCCGCCAGACTCTGCGAGGCATCCGAGCATTACGCCGCTCTGGTCAGCGTGCGCCATCACCTGTGGGCATCGTTTCCGAACGAGCAGCAGCCGCTGATCCGTGATTTGATCGATACTATCGCCATCCTGCGACCCGAGCAGCTCTTCATCGTGCTCCTCGCAGCGCTGGAAGTGGACCGGCGCAACGTCCTCGACCTCCTGCGCATGATGGTGACCTTCACCTTTCGCTACAACACCGTCTGCAACCTGACGCCCTCCGCTCTCCTGCAGCCCTTCATCGCCGCGGCGCGCGACATCCGCGAGACGCGCCGCGTTGACGTGCCGGTCCTGTTCCGCAAATACCTTGAAAAGCTGTACCCGGATGACAGCCAGTTTCACTCGGCCTTCTCGCGCAAGATCATCCGCAGCAACGCACAGGCACGCTATATCCTGGCCTGCATCAACGATTTTCTCTCGCCGAGCCCGTCGATGCGCACCGAGAGCGATCCCTACACGACCAATCTCGAACACATTCTGCCGAAGCGGTATGGCCCGGCATGGGCGGCGGCGCGGCGCGATTTTCCCGGCGGGATCGACAAATATGTCTACCGGCTCGGCAATATGACGCTGATTTCCACGCGCCTGAACAGCGATATCGGCAATGCGGATTTCGCTACGAAGAAGAAGGTCTATGCAAGCGACTGCCTGGGCATCACGCGCAAGGTTCTGGAAGCCGACAAGTGGACCGCGGCGGAGATCAAGAACCGTCAGAACTGGCTGGCAAGTCATGCGTGCAAACTCTGGCGATATCCTCCGTAAAGGCGCGCTTCAGGCGCCTGGATCGCTTTGGACGCCATCCGTCTTGCTTCCGCCTCGCGGTTTCTTATCCAACGGCAGATGGAGAACCGCGCCGCGCGACCGCCGCACGCTCCCCGTCGCCGCCGGGCTTAGCACCGCCGTCAAGCCTGCCACGATCTTCAGCCGCGCCCGTTCTTCGCGCAGCGCCTCGATCAGCGCCAGATGGCGGTTGAGGTCATAGGTCCAATGCCCGGCCTGCCCGCGCTGCCGCTCGCCGCGCAAGGCCTTCCGCAGCAGGGCGACCACCCGCGCGGTTGCCGCCTCGCTCGTGTCCGCCAGTTCGTGCGGCCACAGACCGATGAGCTTGGGGAGTTGCGCCACGCGGTCGTAAGGCGGCTTTGCCGCGCCAACGCCGGTCACTTTGCCGGGCCTGGTGCGAGGTTTCCGTTGATTCGCAGTGGAATGGTTCATGACAGGCTCCGTCCGATAAGGTGCGGAAGCTTGTCACGGTCGCGGCCCGCGGGGATAAATAGGCCGCGAATTCAATGCGATAGTCTTAAAAATACTTTATCGCCATCATGATGCGCGCCGCCCACTCGATGGCCTGATCGTACTGCACCTCACCGCCATTCTCGTGTGGAACCAGCGTCCAGCTACTGTTCCGGCCGCGAACGAGCCGCCTGAGGAGGATCGAGCCGTTGCCGACCGAGACGAGGCAGTCGACGCCGTGGGCGTTGTCCAGATCTTCCTCACGCAGACGGTTGGCGATGAGCACGGTTCCCGCCTCGAAATAGCCGACGGAGGTATCGAGCCTCACCGCCACCGGATTATCCGCCGGGACTTCGAGGTGGACGATGTTCCCCTGCTCATGCTGGACGCGGGTGACACGGCCGTGTTCGCCGATACGGCCGATAAGCCGGATCTCACGGCTGGAGCGCGAGCCGATCAGGTCGGCCGGTTCGACCAGGAGCGCCCGCGCGATCTTCTCCAGCCAGTCGGTCGAGACGGTCATGTTCGCCGTCTCCAGCCGCTGGACAGTCTGCGGCGTGGTCTTGATCTTGTCGGCCAGCTCTTTGAGCGTCATGCCGCGCAGCTTGCGGAATTCTCTTATTCGGGTTTGCATCTCGTGTACTCTTGCCGTTTTTTCACTGTAGACGAGATTTTCTTCTGATTTATTAGCCCCATTTTTAACTTTTGCCGTAAATTGTATCGAACCGGCGAGGCGTGGAGGTTTGTCCATCCATGGCCCTCCTGGCTGGCTGTTGTCGTTGCAAACGTCCGTGTGTATAGCGGGGAGATTGGTTTTGGCGTACTTCCCAAATTCGGCATTTCGTATCACGAACCCCGGAACGTTGTATGGTGGATCGCATCATACATCTATATATAGTATCCACATCCGTCAAATAGTCGAACACTGCGTTACATCCGTACTCCGCGTATCACCTTTCGCGTTGCGTTCGCTCTCCCGCCGCCAGTCGCATGTCGCGCTCGCCCGGCAGATGGCCATGTATCTCGCCCATGTCGCCTGTGGCCTCTCGCTGACCGAAGTCGGCGTGCTTTTTCAGCGCGATCGCACCACGGTCGCTCACGGCTGCAGCGTGATCGAGGACCTCCGTGACGATCCGGGTATGGACCGATTACTGATAAACCTTGAGGCCGCCCTCACGGCGCTGCGGCGCAGCGGCATCAAGGAGGCAGCGCGATGATGCCAGTCAGGAAGGGCAGATTCTCTCCGTCGGCAAAAATGCATTCAAACCTTGGCAGAATGTTGAATGTTTTTCGCCGTTTAGCCACAACCGAGGCAATACTCGTGCCGAAAGCGCGCTGCGAGGCGTCTGAAACGGATAAGAATTGTCATAATGCAAGCCATGATCGTGCAGCGACGGTTCTGTCCGCAAGCGCGGAAGAGGTCCGCGCGTGGCTATCGCAGGAGCTGATCGAGGCGCGCGGCGCGGGCTATGTGCTCTCCGCCACCGGGCTGGCATGGCTCAAGAGGCAACTCGCTTCGGCCGATGCCTTTCAGGAGCAGCATCAGGCGCGTTCGGCGCGGGAGGTTGACCTTGGCGGAACGAAGCGGCCCGCCATCATCAATGACAGCGAAAGCCCGCTGGCCTGGCTTGCCAGCCGCAAGGACAAGAACGGCACACCGCTCCTCTCGCCCTTCCAGTTCCGGGCGGGCGAACGCCTGCGTGCCGACTACTATTTTGCCGGGCTCACGGCGCGGGTAACGGCGAATTGGAGCGCGGCCGCGGCTTCGGCGCAGGGGGGTGGCGGCAACAACGATCTCGCCGCACTCACCGATAATGTGCTCGCGGCGCGGCAGCGCGTGGTGCGGGCCCTGGCAGCCGTCGGGCCGGAGCTTTCGGGCGTCCTCGTCGATGTGTGCTGCCACCTCAAAGGGCTGGAGGAAGCCGAGAAGACAGAAGGCTGGCCGCAGCGCTCCGGCAAGGTGATTCTGCTGATCGCGCTGACGCGGCTTGCGCGGCACTACGGCCTCATCAGCGACAGCAAGCTCACAGCGGGCCTGAAACGAAAAATCCAGCATTGGGGGGCGGAGGACTACCGGCCGGAAGCCGGCGGCACGGGCGGCGAAGACGAATGAACGCCACACCCGCGTCAATCGGGCACGCCCTCGCTCTGCACTGGTTGCTTCAGATCAAAGCGGTACCTGTCAACTCACTTATGATTGTTACGCATCGAGGTCATGTCGCAACTGGGGAGAAATCCGATGTTTAAGGTCGCACTTGTCGTGTGGTTGGTGTTGGGATCGACGTTGGCAGGTATCACTGTCATCGTCATCACGACCGTTCCAAGCCTTTATGCTCAGGGCATGACGCTCATTCCGTGGGCGGCCATCATCGCAGCTATCGTAGCGATTCCGTTGTCATTCCTTGTCGCCAAACAGATGATGGCCACGTTCAAACGCTAGCCGGGCAACCAAATCCGGGGGCACGGTTCTGCGGGCATGCTGCCAGAGGGGGTGCAGGCGCCGCAGAACCGAACTTTCACTCGCAAGCCTGCCAGCGGCCTGTTTCGTGAATGCGGGAACGGGGGCGAGGGGAAGGTGTGGCGCACTCAGGCGGCGGCCGTGTGTTCGTAGATATCCTCCTCCTGGGCATTGTGAATGCGGACCAGAGCGTCGATGGACTCGATGACCCGCTGCGCATCGCGGATCAGGTAGCGGTCCGCGTTCTCCGGCCGCAGTCCTTCTGCCAGCAGACCCAACAGCCGGGCGAGATGGATGATCTCCCGGTGCGCGCGGCTCATTGCGCTCAGAACCTCGGCATCGGCAAGATACCGTGCGAGCAGCGGATAGACCTCCGCCTCGTCCCGGCGTTCATGTTTGAGAAGCTCCCTGCCGACGATCCCGTTGGCCTCGGCGATGTGTCTGACGGCGCTGGCGGCGTCGGCATCGTCGAGTGCGTCGGCGAGCGCCCGGAGGCGATCGAGCGCGACCTGCAGTTCCTCGTGCCCCTCGCGCAGCGCCGCGACCGCCTCCGTAGGCATCGCGCGCCGCCGCGGCAGCCCGCCGGGCCGCAGCGCCCTGAGCGCGTTGAGAATGACCGCCACATCGATGGCCTCCTGCGTCAACGCCCCGGCGACGGGGGTGAGCCATCCCAGGCTCGCCGCCACCATGGCCACCGCCGCAAGCCCCATCCCCGCCACGATGCTTTCCACCGCGATGCGCCGTGTGCGCCGGGCAATAGTGACGGCGTCGGAAACCCGGTCGAGCCGGTCCACCATGATGACGACGTCCGCCGCTTCCGATGACGCACTCGCACCTCTCGCCCCCATCGCGACGCCGGCATGAGCGGCGGCCAGCGCCGGCGCATCGTTGATGCCGTCGCCGACCATCACCGTCGTGTGCAGGCGCCGCTCGCTGATGACGGCATCGACCTTGTCGGCGGGGACACGGTTGGCGAGCACTGCGTCCAGATCGAGCGCCACGCCCATCGTCTCGGCGGCATCGGTCCGGTCGCCCGTGACCATGACGACCCTCGACACGCCCGCCGCGCGCAGCGAACGGATGGCCCGTGGCGTCTCGCGCCGCAACTCGTCGGCAAACAGCAGCGCGCCTGCGGGCCGTCCTTCGACGGCGACGAAGACGCAGAGCGCCGACCGCCATGATGCCCGGCGCAGGGCGCGCGTCGCCCATTCCTCCGGCTGGCGCCCGCCATAGACATGTTGAAGCGAGCCGGCTTTCACGTGCTCGCCGTCAATCACGCCCTCAAGGCCGGTGCCGGGGCTCTCGCGCACCTGCGCGGGGATCGCCAGAGGCAGGCGCTTGGCCTTTGCCGCCTCCACGATCGCAGTCGCAACGATGTGATGCGAGACCTGCTCCAGCGATCCGGCGAGGCGCAGAACCTTATCCGCGCTTTCCCCCGGCGCGGTCTCGACCGCCACCAGCCGCGCGCCGCCCACCGTGAGCGTGCCGGTCTTGTCGAACATCACCGTATGCGTGCGCGCCAGGACCTCCAGCGGTCCGCCGCCCTTGACGAGAATGCCGCGCCGGGCCGCCTGCGACACGCCGCCGATGAACGCGACCGGCGCCGCGAGGATGAGCGGGCAGGGGGTTGCCACCACGAGTACGGCGAGACCGCGGACGGGATCGCCGGCGAAGAACCACGCCGCCCCCGCCACGCCGAGAGCCAGGGGCAGCAATAAAGCCGCATACCGATCCGCCAGCCGTATGAACGGCGCCTTCGCGGTCTGCGCCGCGGCCACCATGCGGACGATCCCGGCATAGGTGCTTTCCCCGGCTGTGGCGGTGGCGCGGAATTCGAAGGCCTCGCCTGCGTTGAGCGTGCCGCTGTGTACCGGATCGCCCTCAAGCCGCGTCACCGGGATCGGCTCGCCGGTGAGCGCCGACTCGTCGATCACCGCGGGCGCGCCGACGATCACGCCATCCACCGGTATGACCTCCCCGGCATGCACCGTGATGACATCGCCGAACGCGACCTGTTCGACCGGCACATCCTCCACCACGCCGTCGCGGCAGCGATGCGCGACCCGCGGCGCGCGGTCGGCGAGTGCGCGCAGGTTGCGTTCGGCGCGGGCGACAGCGAGATCCTCCAGCGCCGTTCCGCCGGCATACATGACGGCGAGGACGCAGGCGGCCAGCGTTTCGTCCAGAGCCAGTGCTGCGGCCATGGCGAGGAGAGCGACGGCGTCGACCCCCACCCGGCCACGGCCCAGGTCGCGGATGATCGAAGCGGCGAGCCCGGCGATGACCGGCAGCGTGCCCAAGGTCCACATCCAGCGCGAGGCGCCGCCCAGCCCGAGGAGAGGCGCCGCGAGCCCGGCTATCAGCGCCAGGAGGGCGACGCTGATCAGGACCCGCCGCGCGTGGTGTCCCGTGAGCAGGTTGAGCACGTCAGACATGGCGGTTATCTCCGGCTATCCGGAACAGCGACTGTACACAGGAAATGATCAATAGCGGATGTTTCCGCTACCAAGAATGCCACCATTCCCATTGCGTTCAGCGTTGGTTGGAAGGGCGAATTCGTCAAATATTAATCATGACTAAGCAATACTTACTACCATAATACAATGGCATTAACTTCCGCACCAGAAACTGTTCTGGATAATTTACGCTATCTTTGCAACGGCATGGCAGGTTTAACTCTATCGCGGAAAGCGTGGCAGGGCCGGACGGCTCCAGTAATCCGTCCGGAAATTCCCCGCCGATCCGCGGCGCTGCGAAAATGTTGCCGTTGTGTTCCGTTGCCGGAGAGTTTGTATGGCCAGGAAGTATTCCCAAAAGAAGAAGAAGACGCCCCCCACCGCCGAGCATGCGGACGACGCCGAGGCCCTTTTCGTCCTCGGTATCCGCTACTCGACCGGCCGCGACGTCGATCAGGATCTGATTGCCGCGCACAAATGGTTCAATCTGGCGGCAATGATGGGCCACGAAGGTGCACGTTCCTGCCGTGGCGATCTCGCGAAAGAAATGACCCCGGCTCAGATTGCCGAGGCGCAGAGACAGGCCCGCGACTGGATGAAGGCCCGCGATAGCAGCCGCGCAAACGGGGCTGATACCAACTCCGCGGCAACGGCCGCCGCTACCGTCGCGCGGCCAGTCTATGTTCGCCGCCGCGCCCAGGCAATGCGCAGCGCGCAATCCTTCGCCAGGCTGTGCGCCTGCGCGTAAGGCCCGCGAGCCCGGCCCTGGCGACCTGGCCTTGAGGCAAAGCCGGTGGGGGAAAACCTCCGCTGGCGCTTCCTCCCGACGTCTGCTCCCTCCCCCGACCTCATCCGCCGGACGCGCCTATTCACGCAGGCCACTGCGCTTTCTGCCACGAAACCAACACGATGTGCGGGTGAAACTACCGCGCGCGGACAATAGCGTGGAGGGAGACAGAATGACCAACGGGCACACGAACCCCCTGTTTTCGCGGGTGTTCGGAATTTTCAAGGTTCGAGAGACCGGCAACCGGGAATACTGGTTCGCCCAGATCGTCGTTCTGCTCTCGACCGTCATCGGCGTCTATCTCGCCGCCCAGGCCGGTTATAAGACAGCGATCGAGTTCGAGGTCACGCGCGGCGAACGCGACGGCTACTATCTGCGGCGGACGCTGCTGGCGGAACTCAAGAAGAACGTCAAGCTTGTCGATGAGTGGGGCGCGAACGTCGAAGCAAAATTGCGAGAGAAGATTACTCACCATTACTTCGAGCCGGGGGATAGCTGGTATTTCTTCTTGAATGAAAAGGGAGGCTGGGAGGATCTAGATGCTTCAAAGATCACGCTTGAGGGAGTGCAATTAAATACATTTATTTGGGATACGATGAAGCAGCAATTTACCACATTCCAATTACCGCCGAAGACGATCTCATCTATTGAGAGCTACTATAGCGGCATAGATAAACATGTTGCCGACGTCCTGGCAAAAGAAAAAAAAACTGGCCCTGCCGCTGCGACCATTGTTGCTCAGACCGAGTACATACGTAAGAACATCATAACCTCGCTCGAAAGAGACGTTGCGAAGCTTCGATCCCGCCTTGATAGCAAGAACATTGAACTACAGTGATCAATGGCGCCGGGATGTGGCAAATCACACAATCTCATCTCGACAGTCTCCGGCCCAACTCGATCGCACGTGAAAGGTTTAATATGCGGTACGGTATCGTCTTTCTTGTGTTCGCCGTCGCTTGGTTCGCTACATCTGCGCCGGCATCATCGCAATCAGGTAATTGTGATGGTATTACAGTGAACACTGGGTTGGCTGCAAAGCAAGCAAAACGCTGTATGAAACCAGGGGGCGGGGCGTCGAAAGACCAAAGTTTCCGTGACTGTGAAACATGCCCGGAAATGGTTGTCGTACCCACAGGTTCATTTCTGATGGGATCGCCAAACCATGAAATGGGGAAACTGGAGGGCCGCGACGCCAACGGCTTCGGGGTAAAGTGCGATCCGCGAGAGCCTCCCCGCATTGAGTGCCACAACAAGAATGAATCTCCGCTACACAAGGTTTCAATTCCCCGGCCATTCGCAATCGGCAAGTTCGCCGTTACGTTCGATGAATGGGAGGCCTGCATTGCCGGCGATGGCTGCAAGAGCGGATTGCCCCGTGATCAGGGGTGGGGGCGCGGGCGCCGCCCGGTGGTCCGCGTCAAGTGGGACAATGTGAAGGACTATCTGGAATGGCTTAGCAAAAGGACCGGCTATACCTACCGCCTTCCTTCTGAGGCGGAATGGGAATACGCAGCACGAGCGGGCACCGCGACCCCGTACTGGTGGGGCAAGACGATTACGACCGATCTCGCCAATTTCCGTGGGGACAACTATCGTGGCGAGGAGCCTGAAAGCGTTAACCGCAAGCAAACACTGCCTGTCGATGCGTTCCAGCCCAATCCCTGGGGGCTCTATCAGGTGCATGGCAATGTTTGGGAGTGGACAGAAGATTGCTACAACAGCACCTATGAGAACAAACCCGCAGAGCTGAAGAAAACGGGCGGCGCCTGGAAGGTGGGCAGATGCGTGTGGCGAGTTCTTCGCGGCTGCGATTATGATAGCAAACGATATGAATGCCGCGCGGCATCCCGCAATCGCTCCAGATACTGGAATGGCGATGCCGGCTTTGGCTTCCGCGTGGTGCGGGAGCTTCCATAACGGGAGTGAAATCTTAGCGGCGTCGGGGCAGCGGCGGGACGGCACCGCCGCCGCTGTCACCGCGGCAGGTCGGACCGGCCCATCAGGAACCTGTCGATGGCGTGCGCCGCCTGCCGTCCTTCGCGGATGGCCCAGACCACCAGCGACTGACCGCGCCGCATGTCGCCCGCGGCGAAGATCTTCGCCCGGCTGCTGCGATATTCGCGCTCGTCCGCCATCACATTGCCGCGCGCGTCGAATTCAACACCCAGCTCGTTCAGCATGCCATCGTGAACGGGATGCACGAAACCCATGGCCAGAAGCACCAGATCGGCCTTCAGTTCGAACTCCGTGCCCGGGATCGGCTTGAACTTCTCATCAACCTTGATGCAATGGAGCTTCTCGACCTTGCCGTTCGCGCCGGAGAAGTGCTGCGTCGCCACGCTCCATATGCGCTCGGCACCCTCCGCCTGGCTGGAGGAGGTCCGCATCTTCACCGGCCAGTTCGGCCAGGTCGTGGTCTTGTTCTCCTGCTCCGGCGGCTGCGGCATGATTTCGAGCTGTGTCACGCTCAGCGCGCCCTGCCGGATCGACGTGCCGATGCAATCCGAGCCGGTATCGCCACCGCCGATCACCACCACATGCTTGCCCCCGGCGAGAATGGGCTCGGCCCTGCCGATGTCTTCCCCCGCGACGCGGCGGTTCTGCTGCGGCAGAAAGTCCATCGCGAATTCGATGCCGTGCAGGTCGCGCCCGTCGATCGGCAGATCGCGCGGTTTCTCCGAACCGCCCGCCAGCAGCACGGCGTCATAATCCTGCTCGAGCTTGGCCGCCGCGATGTCCTTGCCGATCTGCACGCCGCAATGGAAGGTGACGCCCTCGGCCTCCATCTGCCGCACGCGGCGATCGATGAGCCACTTCTCCATTTTGAAATCGGGGATGCCATAACGCATGAGCCCGCCGGGATGGGCATTCTTCTCGAAGACATGCACCTCGTGACCCGCCCGCGCGAGCTGCTGCGCCGCGGCCAGTCCCGCCGGGCCGGAGCCGACGATCGCCACGCGCTTGCCGGTATGGATCTCGGACGGTTCGGCCAGGACCCAGCCTTCTTCCCACGCCTTGTCGGCGACGGTGCATTCGATGGTCTTGATCGTGACGGGTTCGTCCTGGAGATTGAGGGTGCACGACGCCTCGCACGGCGCCGGGCAAACGCGCCCCGTGAATTCGGGGAAATTGTTGGTGGAATGCAGGTTCAGCGCCGCGTCGCGCCAGTTGCCGTGATAGACGAGATCGTTCCAGTCCGGGATCTGGTTGGTGACAGGACAGCCGCGATGGCAGAAGGGGATGCCGCAATCCATGCAGCGCGCCGCCTGCCTCTCAACGTCGCGCTCATCCAAGGGGATGAGAAATTCGCGGAAATGCCGGATGCGGTCGCCGGCGGGTGCGTAGGTGCGGTCCTGCCGCTCGATCTCAAGAAAGCCAGTGACTTTTCCCATCGCCTCTTTCTTTCGTCTGCCACCGCCCCCCACCTCCGAGCGCGGTTCGGGTTCCCCTCGCGGCGCTGCACAATTATTGTGCGCCGCGGAAGCTGTCAAGTTGATGCTTGGTTAACGGCCGCTGCCGTTGCCGTTACGCATGCCGATTTCCAAGACATCGAGCCCCGTCGTGTCAGCCGCCTGCTGATGCGCCATTCTTTCCAGCGCCTTGCGATATTCCACCGGCATGATCTTGACGAATTTCGGCAACCACGCATCCCAGTTTTCAAGGATGACGCGCGCCCGCTCGGAACCCGTATAATGCCTGTGGTTTTCGATGAGCTGATGCAGCCGCGCCGCATCGTGACGGGTCATGTCACGCATGACGTCCACGAGGCCGTGGCCTTCGAGATCGCCCGCCTGATGCTGGAACCTCGCCATGCGCTCTTCGGCCGGGATCGGCTCCAGATCGACCATCGCCAGATTGCAGCGCCTCTCGAAGGTGCCATCCTCGTCCAGAACATAGGCGATGCCGCCCGACATGCCCGCCGCGAAATTCCGGCCCGTCAGGCCCAGAACCACGACGATACCGCCGGTCATGTATTCGCAGCCGTGGTCCCCTGTGCCTTCCACGATAGCCACGGCGCCCGAGTTGCGGACCGCGAAGCGCTCGCCCGCCACGCCGCGGAAATAACACTCGCCCGCGATCGCGCCATAAAGCACCGTGTTTCCCACGATAATGCTCTCTTCCGGGACGATCCGGCCGTCCTTTGCAGGCCGTGCAACGATCCGCCCGCCGGAAAGGCCTTTGCCGACATAGTCATTGGCATCCCCCACCAGATCGAGGGTGATGCCATGAGCCAGCCACGCTCCGAAGCTCTGACCAGCCGTGCCACGCAGGGTGATCCAAATCGCATCCTCTGTCAGACCGCGATGGCCAAAACGCTTGGCCACTTCACCTGACAGCATAGCGCCGGTTGCCCGGTCGGAGTTACGGATTGTTAAATCGAGCTTAACGGGGCGGCCCTCGTCGAGCGCCGGCTGGGCAAGTTCGATGAGCTTGCGGTCGAGCACCGTGGCGATGGGATGATTCTGCCGCTCCCTATTGCTGATGGCCACCTCCGGCGGCACCGCTGGCTTGTAGAACAGCCTAGTGAAGTCGAGGCCGCCAGCCTTGTAATGGGCGATGGCGCGTTCCTTGTCGAGCCAGTCCGACCGGCCGACGAGTTCGCTGAATTTGCGCACGCCCAGCGCCGCCATGTATTCGCGCACCTCCTCCGCGAGGTAGAAGAAATAGTTGATGAGATGCTCGGGCTTGCCGGTGAAGCGCTTGCGCAGGACGGGATCCTGCGTCGCGACGCCCACCGGACAGGTGTTGAGATGGCATTTGCGCATCATCAGACACCCCAGCGCAATCAGCGGCGCGGTGGCGAAGCCGAACTCGTCAGCGCCGAGAAGCGCGCCAATGACGACGTCGCGCCCGGTGCGCACGCCGCCATCCACCTGCACGGCGATGCGGCCGCGAAGCCGGTTCTCGACGAGCGTCTGCTGTGTCTCGGCGAGGCCGATCTCCCACGGGCTGCCCGCGTGTTTGATGGATGTCAGCGGCGAAGCGCCGGTGCCGCCCTCGAAGCCGCTGATGGTCACATGGTCGGCGCGCGCCTTGGCGACGCCCGCCGCGACCGTCCCCACACCGACCTCCGAGCCGAGCTTGACGCTGACATCGGCGGCGGGGTTGACATTCTTCAGGTCGAAGATGAGCTGCGCCAGATCCTCGATGGAGTAAATGTCGTGATGCGGCGGCGGTGAAATCAGGCCAACGCCCGGCGTAGAATGCCGGACCCTGGCGATGGTCGCGTCCACCTTGTGGCCGGGAAGCTGGCCGCCCTCGCCGGGCTTGGCCCCCTGCACCATCTTGATCTGCATCATATCGGAATTGGCGAGATACTCGGTCGTCACACCGAAGCGGCCGGAGGCCACCTGCTTGATGGCCGAACGCAGCGAATCGCCGTTCGGCAGCGGCGTGAAACGCTCGGCCTCCTCGCCGCCCTCGCCGGTGTTCGACCTGCCGCCGATCCGGTTCATGGCAGTGGCGATCGTGGTATGCGACTCGCGGCTGATCGAGCCGAAGGACATGGCGCCCGTGGCGAAGCGCTTGACGATCTCCGCTGCGGGTTCGACCTCGTCGAGCGGCACCGGCTCGTTGCCGATCTCCTCCGCGTCCAGGATGCGGAACAGGCCGCGCAGCGTCATGAGCTGCTCGTTCTGATCGTTGACCCCCTTTGAGAACTCGCGGAACTTGTCGGGGACATCGTTGCGCACCGCGTGCTGCAGGCTGGCGATGGTGTCCGACCGCCACATATGCGCCTCGCCGCGCGCGCGCACGGCATACTCGCCGCCCACATCCAGCGCATGCCGCAACACCGGCACGTCGTTGAACGCCTGGCGGTGGCGTTCGGCTGTCTCGCGCGCGATTTCTTTCAGGCTGATGCCTTCGATCTGGGTATGTGTCCCGGTGAAATACGCGTCGACGAAATCCGAGCGCAGGCCGACGGCGTCGAAGATCTGCGCGCCGCAATAGGACTGATAGGTGGAAATGCCCATCTTGGACATCACCTTAAGGATGCCCTTGTCCACGGCCTTGATGTAGCGCCTGATCGCCTCGTCGAACTCGATCGGCTCGGCCAGTTCCGACAGCCGCGCCTCGATGGTCTCGAAGGCGAGATAGGGGTTGACGGCCTCCGCGCCGTAGCCGGCGAGCGTGCAGAACTGGTGCACTTCGTGGGCCTCGCCCGTCTCCACCACAAGGCCGACGGAGGTTCGCAAGCCCTCGCGGATCAGGTGATGATGCACTGCGGAGGTCGCCAGGAGCGACGGGATCTGGATGCGCGCGGCGCTGGTGGCGCGGTCCGACAGGATGATGATGTTGTAGCCGTCGCGCACCGCCCGTTCGGCCAGCTCGTTCAGGGAGGCCAGCGCGTTCGCCATGCCCCCGGCGCCGAGATCGGCACTGTAGGTGATGTCGAGCGTGATGGAACGGAAGGCGTGCTCGCTCGAACCGTCCAGCGAGCGCAGACGCGCGATCTGATCGTTGGTGAGGATCGGCTGATGCACCTCGAGGCGCTTCTGCTTGGATGTGCCCTTGAGGTCGAGGATGTTCGGCCGCGGTCCGATGAAGGACACGAGGCTCATGACCAGCTCTTCGCGGATCGGGTCGATCGGCGGGTTGGTGACCTGCGCGAAATTCTGCTTGAAATAGGTGTGCAGCAGCTTCGGCTTGTCCGAAAGCGCCGAAACCGGCGTATCGGTCCCCATGGAGCCGATGGCCTCCTGGCCGGTTTCCACCATGGGCGCCATGACGAACTTCCAGCTCTCCTGCGTGTAGCCGAAGGCCTGCTGGAGATCCAGGAGCGGCACGTTCGTCTTCGGACGCGGCGTGGCACGGGCGGGAAGATCCTGCAAACGGAGCTGCCCCGCGTTCAGCCACTCCTGATAGGGGTAGGCGGAACCGAGTTCGGCCTTGATCTCCTCGTCCGAGACGATGCGGCCCTTCTCCAGGTCGATGAGCAGCATCTTGCCGGGCTGCAGGCGCCACTTGTGGACGATCTTGTCCTCGGGATAGGGAAGCACGCCCATTTCCGAGGCGAGAATCACCTTGTCATCCGTGGTCACGAAATAGCGCGCCGGACGCAGACCATTGCGGTCGAGCGTGGCGCCGATCTGGCGGCCGTCGGTGAAGGCAACGGCGGCCGGGCCGTCCCACGGTTCCATGAGCGCAGCGTGATATTCGTAGAAGGCGCGCCGCTTCTCATCCATGAGCGGATTGCCGGCCCACGCCTCGGGGATGAGCATCATCATCGCATGCGCAAGGGAGTAGCCGCCCTGCACCAGGAATTCCAGCGCGTTGTCGAAACTGGCGGTGTCCGACTGGCCTTCGTAGGATACGGGCCAGAGCTTGGAGATGTCGTCGCCGAAAAGCGGCGAGGACACGCTCGCCTGCCGCGCCGCCATCCAGTTGACGTTGCCGCGCAGGGTGTTGATCTCGCCGTTATGCGCGACCATGCGATAGGGATGCGCCAGCTTCCACGACGGGAAAGTGTTGGTGGAAAAGCGCTGATGCACGAGCACAAGCGCGGATGTGAAGCGCTCATCGTGCAGGTCGTGGTAGTACGCACCGAGCTGCTTGGCCAGGAACATGCCCTTATAGACGATCGTCCGGCAGGACATCGACACGGGATAGAAGCCGGCGTCCCTTTTGCTCGCGCCGTTCACGGCCTCGATGATGGAATTGGAGATCACACGGCGGATGATATACAGCCGCCGCTCGAAGCTTGCGTCGCTGTCGATATCCGGACCACGGCCGATGAAGACCTGCCGGTGGAACGGTTCGGTACACGTCACACTCTCCGGCAGCCCGCTGTTATCGACCGGCACGTCGCGCCAGCCGAGCACGGTCTGGCCCTCGCCGCGAATCACCGTCTCGACGATCTCCACGAAGCGCGCGCGCTTTTCCGCGTCCTGCGGCATGAACAAATGGCCGACGCCGTACGCGCCCGGCCCGGGCAGCTTGAAGCCCAGGCGTTCGGCCTCGGCGGCAAAAAACTCATGCGGAATCTGCACCAGCATGCCCGCGCCATCACCGCAGAGCGGATCAGCGCCGACGGCGCCGCGATGCTCCAGATTGGCCAGGATTTTCAGGCCATCATTGATCAGATCATGAGTTTTCCGGCCCTTGAGGTTGGCTGCGAAGCCAATCCCGCAAGCATCGTGCTCGTATTCGGGCCTGTATAGTCCCTCCGCGCGCGACAAAATGCTTTCGCCCGGCGCATCACCGGCCTGGGCGGTGCTGTAAGGCATCCGTTCCGTCATGGCTTTCTTAACGGCCTCGATTTTATGGGCAGCCGGCGTAGGGCCGGTGCGAGTGTGACGCTGGCAGGATCTCCCTCCCGGAAGCCTCCCACAATTAATTTTTTATTCAGGCGGCAGATAAGTCCCGGCCCCAGAAGTGTCGGCGCCACAATCATACCACAATCCGCCGGATCGTCGTCAGGCAGGCCCGGCCCGTTTCAGGTTCGCATTAGAGCGCGCAAAAGTCTGCCCCGCCGCGCAATCACCAACGACGCTTGACGGGCCAGACAGTGCCTTAAAGGACAGCAACGCTGACCTACCTGTTTACGAAAATGACAGACTTTGGGCATCCTGACAAGGCATGAGAATACATCATTCGTGACGCATCGCCGCATCGCCCTAAATTGTCGAAAAATGAGGCAATCCAAAATGTAACAGCGTCACACCTCACAAGATGCGCAATTGTGCCAAAGTGAAAAATGTCACAGGAAAAGCAATACTCCACTGTCCTGAATGCCATGCGTGCCCTATTCATCCGACGGATCGGTGACACATTTGCCCGAGGAGCGGAACTGCCCAAACCGCCCCTCGTGGGGGCACAACCTCCGTCTACGTCAGATCCTCCACGTCCTTCGGGCCACCGCCGTGAATGCGCTGCGCCAGCGCCGCCTCGATGAAAGCGTCGATGTCACCGTCGAGAACAGCCGCCGGGTTGGTGCTCTCGACGCCGGTGCGCAGGTCTTTCACGAGCTGATAGGGCTGCAGCACGTATGAACGGATCTGATGACCCCAGCCGATTTCGGTTTTCGAAGCGGCCTGAGCCTGCGCCTCTTCCTCGCGCTTTTTCAGCTCCATCTCGTAGATGCGGGCCTTCAGCATCGCCCAGGCCGTGGCGCGATTCTTGTGCTGCGAGCGCTCGTTCTGGCACTGTACGACGATGCCCGTGGGCGCATGGGTGATACGCACGGCGCTGTCGGTGGTGTTGACATGCTGGCCGCCCGCGCCGCTGGCGCGGAACGTATCGATGCGGCAGTCGCTCTCGTTGATCTCGACCTGGATCGTGTCGTCGATGCTCGGATAGACCCAGACCGACGCGAAGCTCGTGTGCCGCCGGGCGTTGCTGTCGAAGGGCGATATGCGCACCAGGCGGTGTACACCCGACTCCGTCTTCAGCCAGCCATAGGCATTCTGGCCCTTGATGAGGAGCGTTGCGGATTTCAGGCCGGCCTCTTCGCCCGCGTTCGAATCGATCAATTCCGTCTTGAAGCGCCGCTCCTCGGCCCAGCGCATGTACATGCGCAGCAGCATCTGCGTCCAGTCCTGGCTCTCGGTGCCGCCCGCGCCGGAATGCACTTCGATATAGGTGTCGTTGCCATCCGCCTCGCCGGACAGCAGGGCTTCGATCTCGCGTTTCTGAGCGGTGCGCTGGAGCGTGGCGAGCGCGGCTTCCGCCTCGCCGACGATGGCGGTGTCGCCCTCTTCCTCGCCCAGTTCGATCAGCTCGATATTGTCGCTCAGGCTGTGCTCCAGCTCGGTGTAGGCATTGATCGAGCCTTCCAGGTGCTGGCGTTCCTGCATGACCGCGCGGGCACGCTGCGGATCGCTCCACAGGTCCGGATCCTCGGCGGCGGCGTTCAGTTCTTCGAGGCGGATCTTGGCGTTATCCCAGTCAAAGATGCCTCCGTAAGAGGGCCAGTGACTGGCGGATTTCATCGACGATCGCTTGCATTTCGGCACGCATGGCTGTGCTCCCGGTGATTATGGCGGCGCCTTCCCGTGTCCTCCCGGACGCGGATGCGAACGACACCTTATTTAGGGTGATTTGTCAGTAAAGGCCACCGGCCTCCGGCTTGCGGACGAAACCACGGCCAATCCCCACTCCCGCGTCCGGCCCGGTCGACTGACCCTCGCTCACAAATCCGGGATAGGTGACGTAAGAGAAGGAGTCCGGCGGATCTTCGCTTGGCTTGTAGGCCTCGAGAATGGTTCGTTCCCTGGTCCCCGGCTGTGCGCGCATACCCGTCTTGGCATCGATGCGCACAAGCTTGATACCGGAGGGCGCGCGGAAAGGCGTGGCAGGCTTGTTGGCCAGTTCCCAGCGCATGAAATCCCGGAAGACGGGCGCGGCGGTGCTGCCGCCGGTCTTGCCCCGCCCCATCGGCTTCGGCTGATCGTAACCGATGTACACGCCCGCCACGAGGTCGGGCGAGAAGCCGACGAACCACGCGTCCTTCTCGTCATTCGACGTGCCGGTCTTGCCCGCGAGCGGCTTACCGACCTTGGAGACCCGATAGCCCGTTCCCCGCTTCACCACGCCTTCCAGCATCGAGACCATCTGATAGGCCGTGAAGGGGTCGATGATCTGCGCACGGTTGTCCTTCAGCGCCGGTTCGTCCTGACCGTTCCATTCCTCGTTCCTGCAATCCGGGCAGGTGACCACGTCATGACGCCAGATGGTCTTGCCGCGGCGATCCTGGATGCGGTCGATGAGCGTGGGGGTGACCTTCTTGCCGCCATTGACGAAGGTGCAGTAAGCCGTGACCATCCGCAGGAGCGTCGTCTCACCGGCACCCAGCGCCATGGACAGAAGCGGCGGCATCTCCTCGTAAACACCGAAACGGCGCGCATATTCGCCCACGATCGGCATCCCCAGATCCTGCGCCAGCCGCACCGTCATCAAATTGCGGGATTTCTCCAGGCCGAGACGCAGCGTCGAGGGGCCGTAGAATTTGTTCTCGTAGTTTTCCGGCGACCACGTCTTGCCCTCGCCCTGGTCAAGAGAGAACGGCGCGTCGAGCACGATGGAGGACGGGGTATAGCCGTTGTCGAGCGCGGCGGCGTAGACGATGGGTTTGAACGACGAGCCCGGCTGGCGTTTGGCCTGCGCCGCGCGGTCGAACTGGCTTTCCACATAGCTGAAGCCGCCGACTATGGCGAGCACGCGCCCCGAATGCGGGTCCATGACGACCATCGCGCCTTCGATCTTCGGGATCTGCACCAGCCGCCACATCTTTGCTTCCGCAGCGCTGTCTCCGTCCTTCCCCTTCTTCTTCTTCTTGCCCTTGTCTATCTGGGGCGCCACGTAGATGACGTCCCCCACGGAGAGGATTTCCGGGATTGATTTGGCTTTCTTCGCGCGGCGCTTCGCCCCCGCGGCACGCCGCGCCCAGCGCACGGTCTTCCAGCTCAGTTCGACAGTCGTGCGCGCCTTCTCGGTCTTGCCGATGCTGTCCAGGCCGGGTTGCAGTCCGACGACAGCCTTGTCCTTGGTCGCTTCGAGCACGACACCGAGACGCCACGGCGCGAGATTGTTCCGGGCATCAACGCGCGAGCCGCCCTGTATTGGAAGCGCCGGGATTTTCGCGAGCACGGCCCCCCAATCGCCGTCGGTGCCGATCCTCTTCACCGGCCCGCGATAGCCTTTGCTGCGATCGAAGCGCAGCAGCCCCTCGCGCAGGGCCTGACGAGCCAGCTTCTGAATTCTCGGATCGAGTGTCGAGCGCACGGAAAGTCCGCCGCCCATAAGCTTTTTGTCGCCATAGAGGTCTTTCAGCGTCCGGCGCACTTCTTCGGAGAAGAAATCGGTGGCGCAGCGGGAAGCGCCGAGGTGCCGCGGATGGTAGCCCAGCGGTTTCTGCTTCGCGGCCTCCGCCTCGTCTCTGGTGACAAAGCCTTCCTGCGCCATGCGGTCGATCACCCAGTTGCGGCGCGCAAGAGCCGTCTTCTTCTTGGAGACCGGATGATAATTGTTCGGCCCCTTCGGGAGAGCGGCGAGATAGGCGGCCTCCTCGATGGTGATATCCTTGAGTTCCTTGTCGAAATAGGCCAGCGCCGCGGCGGCGATGCCGTAGGACCTGAGGCCGAAATAAATCTCGTTCAGATAGAGTTCGAGAATGCGTTCCTTGGAATAGGCGCGCTCGATACGGATGGCCAGGATCATTTCCTTGACCTTGCGGCTGATCTTGCGCTCATTCGTGAGGAGGAAGTTTTTCGCCACCTGCTGGGTGATCGTGGAGGCGCCCTCCGAGCGTCTCCTGCTGCCGACGATCTCTTTCTTGATCGCCTTGAACACCGCGCGCGCAATACCTTGAAGGTCGATGCCGCTGTGGCGATAGAAATTCTGATCCTCCGCCGCGATGAAAGCATTGATGACCCGCTGCGGGACAGCGGCAATGGGCACGTGCACGCGCTGCTCGGCGGCGCATTCCCCGATAAGGCTGCCGTCATTGCCGTGGACGCGCGTCATCACGGCCGGCTCGTATTTGGCGAGACGCTCGTAGTCCGGCAGATCCTGTGAGATTTGCCACAGGAAATAGGCCGCCACGGCGGAACCGGCCAGGAACAGGAACACGCCTGCCGTGAAGGCGAAGCCAAGGAAGCGCAGGAAACGGTGTTTGCGGCGCTTCAATTTCTCAGGCGGTAGCGGCGAAAAGGACAGATCAGACATAGGGCGCTTTTGTCCGGCTTGCGGCTTGCTTGTCAATCGTGGATCGCACTGGTACAGCCCGAGGCAAGTTCATACTCAGTTTGCCGCGAGCGCTCATACGAACCTGCCTCGAAAAAGCTGTACCAGATTCAATAAGTTGCCAGTACGCTTAACCCGCAAAAAGTCCTGTGAGCCTTCGCGGCGGATGGGTCAGGACTTCCTGCGGGGCGTACTTAGGCGGCGCGGCGGCCTCCCGCCGTTCCTTAACCCGGTACGCTCACTTGACGTTTCGCAAAGAATGCGTTGATAGCCTGCACAATGGCGTCGGCCACCTTCGACCGCCACTTCTCGGAGGTCAAGGACCTTTCATCTTCCTTCTGGCTCAGATAGCCCAGTTCCAGGAGGACGGAAGGAACGTCCTGCGCTTTTAGCACACGGAAATTGGCAAAACGATGGGGTTTGGCCGTCAATTCCACATTCCCCTTGAGACCGGAGAGAAGCTGCCGCGCAAAAGACACAGACAGGTTCTTCGTCTCCCGGTGCATGAGATCGATGAGGATGCTGACGAGGTCATCGTCGGTCACGCCCGCCACCTCGGCGCCCGCCAGCACGTCGGCCTTGTTTTCGTTGGCTGCGGTCAGTTTCGCGAGCGCGTCCGATGCCTCTTCGGACAGCGTGTAGATGCTGGCGCCGCGCACTTCCTTGGCAAGCGCGACGTGATGCTTGCGGTCGATGGCGTCGGCATGAACCGACAGGAGGATATCTCCCTGCTCTTTGCGGGCGAGGTCCACGCGATCCTGCAGCGCGACGAAGATGTCGGTATCGCGCGTCATGATGACACGGTATCTGCCGGTTGCGGCGAGCTTGGTCTTCAGCGTCTGGCAGAACGCGAAGACGATGTCCTTTTCGTAAATGCCGCCGATGCTGGTAGCGCCCGGATCGACGCCGCCATGTCCCGGATCGAGCACGATTACCGGCTTGTTCTTTCTCATCTCCTGCGTGGCGCGGGGCGAGGCTGCGCCCAGTTTTTCCGTGTTCGTCTCGAACCCCCCGGCTGTCACGGATCGCAGGGCGGCCTGTTTGCGCTGCAGCTTCTCGAACTGCTCGGGCGAGGTTCGCACCAGATCGATGACGAGGCGTGCAGGCTGGCCGTTCTCGGCGGCGCGGACGAAGGCCTTGTCGATGCGCACCGGCTCGACCACGTCGATGACGATTCGCGATTTCCCGGCTGCGAACAGACCGAAACGGAAGGCCCCCACCAGTCCCTTGCCCTTCGATCCCACGCCAGAGGGCATGAGGAACTTGACCTCCGGCAGATCGACGATGACCCGGTAGGGATTGGCGAGAACGAAGGCGCGGAAATCCACCGCGTCGGACAGATCGGCGACGAATCGGGTTCGCGTCAGATCGCCGCCGAGCCGGGCGTCCTGCGCCACCGCGGATGAGTCGACCTTGGGCTTACCCGCCGCATAGGCCGGCACGGCCGCGAGGGCCAGAACCGTGATCAGAAAAGTCAAGCCGCGCATCCATCGGAGCCCCACACGCAACTTCAACTGCACCCTCAACCTCCTTCGCCGCTGGTCACCACCGGCGCAATATGCTTCCTTCCCGCAACATCATAAAGCCGAGAATTAAGGTAACGGTGTGATTGGCACGCTACTTACAACATGAGCCGCCGGTTTGGTAGCGCGCGGTGCAAGCCACGCCTGCGGCCCAGTGCTTCATGCCCGGACACCCGCCGGAGACCGGCGGCAAAGAGCGGCAAGTCATTGGCACGCCGTCATTTCATGACTGCTCACGATACAGGCTGAAATTAAGGTATCTTTGTGATTTGCCTGCTACTCACAGGGGGCGCGACAAGTCCTGCTTGCCGAGAGCGGCGACACAGACTAATAGTGTCGTATCGTAGTGCCGTAGAGCAAGACAGTGTCCAGGTCAGGATTGAAGAAGGCGCAAGCCTTGGGATGTCTTGTTCGGCTCGAACTGCAAAACCCCCATCTTGCGGCATGCTGCTCAACTGATGGCAGCTTGGCAGATTAGGGAATTGCGCGTGGCCTCCGCCGGTGCCGGGTTTCAAAGGCACCAGGAGAGGGAGGCCTAGTCTTTAGGAGATTTACCGACCTCGCGCGACGCTCGGAGCAACGCGGCGGGGGAAGGCGGCGCAGACGGTCACGGGCCGTTTCTGTGCCGACTAGAATTCAGGCGTTGCGGACATGGATGTGCCCGCAGCGCGAGAACGACCGATCAACACAAGCGCCCGAAGGGATCAAGATTGCGCGCCATGCATGAGACATCCGGCAGACACTGCCAGCGCCCCAGCTCCGCTGATCAGCGG
This sequence comes from Rhodomicrobiaceae bacterium, assembly GCA_050290865.1. Taxonomy (GTDB): domain Bacteria; phylum Pseudomonadota; class Alphaproteobacteria; order Rhizobiales; family Rhodomicrobiaceae; genus JARRLC01. Next base: position 201,284 of record JBNKIW010000001.1, read on the forward strand.
GTGGCGGCGTCCGTCTTCCTGCCCGGCCGCACGGGTACCTGGCGCCGGTTAACAAGACGTGCGGTGGCGCGGATGCGATATTCAGATCAAGCTTTCCAACTTGCTGATCTCCTCCGCGGCGCGGCACGGGAGACAAAGGTACATGGGAAACAAAATGCTCATCGACGCCACACACCCGGAAGAAACCCGGGTTGTGGTGCTGCGCGGCAATCGGGTTGAGGAGTTCGACTTCGAAGCGGCCGCGAAGAAGCAACTGCGCGGCAATATCTATCTGGCGAAAGTGACACGGGTCGAGCCGTCATTGCAGGCGGCCTTCGTGAATTATGGCGGCAACCGCCACGGCTTTCTCGCCTTCAACGAGATTCATCCCGACTACTATCAGTTGCCGATGGCCGAGCGCCAGGCTCTGAAGAGAGAGGATGAGCGCGCGCGCAAGCGGGCTCTTGCCGAGGATGGCGAGGGCGGTCCGGCGGAGGCCTCCGTAGACTACGAGGCTGACGAGGACGAAGACTCCACGGAGGTCACCGAAGCCACACCGGCGGATGAAGACGGCGATCCGGCATCAGACTTGGCCGCATCCGAAGATGAAGCGCAGGCCGAGGACGACGGCGAATCGGCACCAGATGCCGCAATCGCGCTGGAAGCCGCTTTGCCCGCGGCGAAATACTCTGCCGATCTCTACGACGAGACCCTCTCCGATCAGCCGGAAAACGGCGCTGAAGCCGAAGCTCGGGGAGATGAGAGCGGTGATGCCGAAGAGGCTGAGACCGGCAACGGGCCGGAAAACGCTGCCGGCGACGAGCGGACGGAACGCAATGGCGTCGAATCGGTCGGCAGTGAGGACGCGCTCGAAGAACTGCCGGAGCGCCATCGCCGCCGCCGCCGCGTCTACAAGATCCAGGAAGTCATCAAGCGCGGCCAGATCATCCTGGTGCAGGTCGTCAAGGAGGAGCGCGGCAACAAGGGCGCTGCTCTCACCACCTATCTTTCGCTGGCCGGCCGCTACACGGTGCTGATGCCCAATACCGGCTCCGGCGGCGGCATCTCGCGCAAGATCAGCTCGCCCGGCGACCGCAAGCGCCTGCGCGAAATCGCGGGCGAACTGGACGTGCCGGACGGCATGGGCCTGATCATCCGAACCGCCGGCGCAGCCCGCACGAAAACCGAAATCAAGCGCGACTATGAATATCTGCTGCGCCTGTGGGAAAATGTGCGCGAGCTGACGCTGAAATCCTCCGCGCCCGCGCTCGTCTATGAAGAGGGCGACCTCATCAAACGCTCGATCCGCGACCTGTACAGCCGCGAAATCGACGAGGTGCTGGTCGCCGGCGACGACGCCTATCGCGACGCCAAGGATTTCATGCGCATGCTCATGCCGAGCCATGCCAAAAACGTCCAGCCCTACAAGGACTCGGAGCCGCTTTTCACGCGCTACGAGGTCGAGCGGCAGTTGAACGCCATGTTCAGCCCGCAGGTGACGCTGCCCTCCGGCGGGTACGTCGTGCTCAACCAGACCGAGGCGCTCGTCGCCATCGACGTCAACTCCGGCAAGGCGACACGCGAATTCTCCATCGAGGACACGGCGCTGAAGACCAATATGGAGGCCGCAGAGGAAGTGGCACGCCAGCTCCGTCTGCGCGACCTCGCCGGGCTGATCGTCGTCGATTTCATCGACATGGAGGAGAAGCGCAACAACCGCGCCGTCGAGCGCCGCCTGAAAGAATGCCTGCGCAACGACCGCGCCCGCATCCAGGTGGGGCATATCAGCCATTTCGGCCTTCTGGAGATGTCGCGTCAGAGACTGCGCACCGGCATGATCGAGGGGTCCACCACCCAGTGTCCGCACTGCCAGGGCACCGGCGTGATCCGCTCGACCGAGTCCGTCGCGCTCTCCGTGCTGCGCAGCCTGGAAGACTGGTTGCGCACCAATCCGCCCGCCGATCTTGCGGCGGTGACGTCCGTTGAGGTCGCGCTCTACATCCTCAATCAGAAGCGTGGTTACCTGAACGATATCGAGGCCCGCTACGGCGTGTCCCTGTCGATCAGCGCCAGCGAGCGGATGCACGGCGCCAACTTCTATATCGAAAAGGCGTCCGTGGCGACACCCGCCACCGCGAGCCAGGCGGTCAAGCAAACCGACCGTATCATTCAACCTTTCGAGGATGACGGCACGGGGCTCGCCGAAGCCGCCGACGACGACACGTCGAAAGGCCGCCGCAGGCGCCGCAAGCGCCGCGGGCGCGGTGAGGGCGGCGAGACGCGCCCGCGCGAGCGGGCCGCGGCACCTGCTGCCGTTTCCATGGACATTGCGAGCGAGGAATCGCCGTCCCTTGACGCGCTGTACGGCGACCGGGAAGAGCAGCCGGGTCCCGCAGAGGCAGACGGCGAGGAAGAAGGCGGCACCCGCCGCCGTCCCCGCCGCCGCGGCAGACGAGGCGGCCGTCATCAGCGCGGCACGAAGCGCGCGGGCGAGGGCGTCGAGCTGATGGAGGGGCAGGAGGCACCCGCCGGAGAGGAGGACACGGAGACAGCCGAGTCCGTCCCGGCAGAGGCGGAGGCGCCAATGGAAGCCGGTCCGGCACTGGCCGAAGCGGCGGAGCGAGTGGAGCCGGAGGCGCCGATGGAAGTAGGTCCGGCACTGGCCGAGGCGGCGGAGCGAGTGGAGCCGGAGCCGGTTGCGGCAGCCGAGCCTTTGCAGCCTGTGATGCCCGCCGGAGGTGATTTTCACACCCTCGAGCCGGTCGCCAACCTCGAAGGACGGGTCAAGAAGAACGGCATTCTCCACGAGCAGCCGGAGCAGCCCGCCGCAGAAGCCACTGAAGAGGCTGGCGGCGACGATGCGCCGCTTGCTGAGAAGCCTCAGCCGGAGATGATCAGGAAACCGCGCGGCAACCGCCGCGGCTGGTGGCAGCGCCGCGCGTAAATGTTTGCGTCCCAAACGTTTGGATCAGGCGATCGGATCGCCGGCCAAGCGTTTGGAGAAGCGCAATCGGCAGGCTGGACGGCAGGATGCCCGGAGACTTCGCAAGCTGGATAGACACGCAGGCGCGGGTCTCGTCGAAGCGCATGGCGCTGGCCGTCTCTGCCACACATCTGGTGAAGCATCGCCCCGGGTTCGCCCAGACGGTGCGCCCGGCGAAAGGTTCGGTGCTCGCCGCGCCGAACGCCGCCGACTCGCCGCCCGACTATTTCTTTCATTGGATTCGCGACGCCAGCGTGGTCATGGACGCGGCCTTGACACTGATCGGCGCGGGCGTGGATGCGGCGGCGTGGACGGAGCGCTTCGAGGATTACGTCGCCTTCTCGCTGCGCCTGGCAGAACTGAGCGGCCCGGCATTTTTCGACGGGGTCGGCGATTTCCGGACGCCGATGGAACCCTGGGCGCTGCAATTCGTGCGGCCCGATGAGGAAATCGCCGCCATCGAGGGCGCGCGGGTGCCCGGTGACGTGCGCTTTTCCGCCGACGGCGAACTCGACATCATCAAATGGAACCGGCCCCAGCATGACGGCCCGGCGTCGCGCGTGCTCGGCTGCATACGTGCGTGGGACATGGGAATCGGCTCCGGCCGCGCGGCCCGCGGGCGGCTGGCGGATCTCATCCGTGGCGACCTGGACTACACGCTGGCCAATGCCGACGCACCCTGCTTCGATGTCTGGGAGGAGGAGAACGCGCGCCACTACTACACGACGGTCCTGCAATATGCGGCCCTGAAGCGCGGGGACCGCTGGGCGGCTTCGCGCGGCGAACCCGACTTTGGCGGGTGCCTGACGCGGGCGGCGGACGAAATCCTGGCCTCACTCGACGCGTTCTGGTGCGCCGAACGCGGAATCTTCCAAAGCCGGCTTTTCCCGTCCGGTGAGACGTCGCCGAAGGACCCCGATTTCGCGGTGATGATGGGCATCCTCCATGCCGGGCTCGCCGAGGGACCACACTCCATCCACGACCCCCGCGCGCGGGCCACGCTGAAGGCGTCGGAGGCGCTTTTCGCGGGGGCGCTGGCGATCAATCGCGGACGGGCGGACGGTCTCGCCTATGGCCGCTACGACGGAGACGACTATGTGGGCGGCGGGGCGTGGTATCCGTGCACATTCGGCGCAGCGGAACTGTACTACCGGCTCGGCGACATAGCGGCGGGTGACGCGATCCTGGTGCGTGCGTGCCAGACCATTCCCGAGAGCGGCGAACTCACCGAACAGTTCGACCGCGACACCGGCGCACAGACCTCGGCAAAGGACCTGGGCTGGAGCTATGCGGCCTTCATCACGGCGTCCGAAGCGCGGCGCCAGACAGTGAGCGCATCGAAACTGTGAGATTCCTTGGGTCGCGGCCGGGCACGTTTGCCCGATCCCGGGTCCGTCTTATAACATCCAACTGATTCTAGCCGCCGGGCCAGAACTGGCGGTTCTTCGTTTGATGCGGCAATCGAGAGGGCAGGAGCACGTGATCAAATCCATCGAGGGACGGATAGCGGAAGAACTTGGCGCGCGCGAAGCGCAGGTGAAGGCGGCGGTGGAGCTGCTCGACGGCGGCTCGACGGTGCCGTTCATTGCCCGCTACCGCAAGGAAGCCACCGGCATGCTGGACGACGCGCAGTTGCGCACGCTGGAGGAGCGGCTCGGGTATCTGCGCGAGATGGAGGAGCGGCGAACCACCATCCTCGAAAGCATCCGCAGCCAGGACAAGCTGTCCGATGAGCTGGAAGCCCAGATCATGGCCGCCGACACCAAGGCGCGGCTGGAGGACATCTATCTCCCCTACAAGCCGAAGCGGCGCACCAAGGCGCAGATTGCGCGCGAAGCGGGGCTGGAGCCGCTCGCCGATCAGCTGCTCGGAGATCCGAACCTGACACCCGAGGCCATCGCAGCCACGTTCGCCGACGCGGAGAAGGGTGTCGCCGACGCCTCGGCGGCGCTGGACGGGGCGCGCGCGATCCTCGTTGAGCGCTTCTCGGAAGATGCCGACCTCATCGGCGGCATGCGCGAGGAGATGTGGAGCCGCGGCCAGCTCGGCTCAAAGGTGCGCGCCGGCAAGGAGACCGAGGGCGCCAAATTCGCGGACTATTTCGATTTCAGCGAGCCGTTCACCAAGATGCCGTCGCACCGCATCCTGGCGATGTTCCGTGGCGAGAAGGAAGAGATCCTCGACCTCAATTTCGATCCCGAGCCGGTGCCGCCGGGTGCCACGCCGCCCAAGGGGCCGGGGCTCTACGAGCAGCGCATCGCGCGCCGTTTCAACATCGCGGATCGCGGCCGCCCGGCGGACAAATGGCTGAATGACACGGTGCGTTTCGCGTGGCGCACGCGCGTCCAGTCGCATCTCGGCGTCGATATGCGCATGAAGCTGTGGCAGGCCGCCGAGGCAGAGGCCGTGCGCGTCTTCGCCTCGAACCTGCGCGACCTGCTGCTCGCCGCACCCGCGGGAACGCGCGCGACGATGGGCCTCGATCCCGGCTACCGGACGGGCGTCAAGGTCGCCGTCGTGGACGCCACCGGCAAGGTCGCGGCGACATCCACGATTTACCCGCACGAGCCGCAGCGGCGCTGGGACGAGGCGCTGGCCGTGCTCGCGCGCCTGTGCCGCGACCACAATGTCGAACTGATCGCCATCGGCAACGGCACCGCCTCGCGCGAGACCGACAAGCTCGCGGGCGAGCTGATCAAGATCGCCCCGCAGTTGAAGCTGACGAAAATCGTCGTGTCGGAAGCGGGCGCGTCCGTCTATTCGGCATCGGCCTATGCCTCGCAGGAACTGCCGGAGCTGGATGTCTCCCTGCGCGGCGCGGTGTCCATCGCCCGGCGCCTGCAGGATCCGCTGGCCGAACTCGTAAAGATCGACCCGAAATCCATCGGCGTTGGCCAGTATCAGCACGATCTCGCCGAGGGCAAGCTGTCGCGCTCGCTGGACGCGGTGGTGGAAGACTGCGTGAACGCCGTCGGCGTGGATGTGAACACGGCTTCCGCGCCGCTGCTCGCCCGCGTGTCCGGCATCAACGAGACGCTGGCCAAGAACATCGTCCAGCACCGCGACAGCAACGGCCCGTTTCGCGTGAGGAAAGCGCTGCACGACGTCTCGCGGCTGGGACCGAAGGCGTTCGAGCAATGCGCGGGCTTCCTGCGCATCCCGAATGGTGACGACCCGCTGGACGCCTCGTCGGTGCACCCCGAAGCTTATCCGGTGGTACGGCGTATCGTGCAGGCGGCGAAAGCGGACATCAAGACGCTGATCGGCAACGCGCCAGTGCTGCGCGGGTTGCAGCCCAAAACGTTTGTCGACGACACCTTCGGCCTGCCGACCGTCACAGACATTCTGCGCGAGCTGGAAAAACCGGGCCGCGACCCGCGCCCGGCGTTCAAAACCGCCACCTTCATGGAGGGCGTTGAGAAAATCTCCGACCTTAAGCCCGGCATGGTGCTCGAAGGCGTGGTGACGAACGTCGCGGCGTTCGGCGCGTTCGTGGATATCGGCGTCCACCAGGACGGGCTAGTCCACGTCTCGGCAATGTCGAAGACTTTCGTCAAGGATCCGCGCGAGGTCGCCAAGCCGGGCGATGTCGTCCGCGTGAAGGTGCTGGACGTGGACGCGCCGCGCAAGCGCATCTCGCTGACCATGCGTCTGGATGACGAGGTCGGCGCGAAGCCGGAGAGGCAGGCGGGCGGACAGCGGAGCCATGCCCCCAATCGCATGTCGTCATCGCCGAAACCGGCAAAGGGCGGCAAGCCGGATGCGGGCGGTGGCGCGCTCGCCGACGCTCTGCGGCGCGCCGGGCTCGGCGGGCAGGGAAGCGGGCAGCGGAAGTAAGGGGCCGCGCGCCCCGGCTTCCGCTGTGTAAAACGGTATAGGTGACCGCCATCAATTCTCCCGGCGCCCGTATCATGATATAGAGGAGACTGTTGAAATCGCCATGCGGAGCGCCTGACCATGCCCTATATCGAACGCAGCCTGGGCGAGGGCGAAACGCTCATCCGCATGGGACAGTTTCATTGGTTTCACCGGGCGAGGGCGTGGACGGTGTTCTCGCTCGCCCTGGGTTTGGCTTTTGCCCCTTTGATTGCCTATGGCGCGTGGTGGGCATTCCTGACGATCGGGGCCATCGGCATCCTCTTCTTTATCCGCCTGATGCTCCCCATCTGGACGACGGAAATCGGCGTGACAAATCAGCGCCTTATTCTCAAGCGCGGTCTTCTGGCCCGCCATACCGACGAAATGGAGCTGAGGGCCATTGAGGGCGTCAATCTCCAGCAGGGCGTCTGGGGACGCATCTTCGGCTATGGCCGCATCGAGGTGCAGGGGACCGGCGACGACAGCGTTTCCATACCCCCAATCGGTGCGCCGCTCGCTTTCCGCAAAGCCCTGCAGGAGTCGATGAGCCACGCCCACCCGTCCGGCACCGCCGACGCGCGGGAAGGCGCCCACGCCGCAGCACAGCGCGCTTCGTACTAGCATCGAGCCACGAGGTGTCATGACACCACCGAAACGTGCCTTCGAACTTCCCGGCGAGGCCGGTCTCGGTCTTTCCCGCATCTTGAATGGCGGCGGTCTGATGCTCAGTGCCCTGCCAAACGGCGGTCTGTTCGCCATCGAGCATGAGGGGCCGCGCGGCCGTATCATGATCAATCAGGTGCTCGGCTCGCCGCTGGATGGCGGCATCGGCCGGGTGGTGCTGCGCCTGGGCGGAGCGGATGCCCACGTGGTGACGGTCGCAGGCGCCGGCGCCAGAGGACGGTTCGGCGCAGCTGAGGACCGTTTCGTCTGGGAAGGCGAGACCGGCGCCATCCGCCACCGCGTCACGCTCTGGCTGCACCCGCAGCGCCTGTTGTGGCTGTGGGTGGTGGACCTGGCGGTGGACGGCGGCGCGAGCGCGCCGGTGCCCTGCGACGTTGTGCTCATCCAGGATGTCGGCCTCGGCGAACGCGGTTTCCTGATGAACTGCGAAGCCTACGGCTCGCAATACACCGACCACACCATCGCCAGCCATCCCGGTTTCGGCCCGGTGATCATGAACCGCCAGAATCTGGCGCAGGGCGGCCGGCACCCGTGGCTCGCTCATGGCTGCCTGGACGGCGGCGCGGGCTTCGCCACCGACGCGCTGCAGCTTTTCGGCCCGGCCCACCGCGACGACGGCGGTTTCGCCCTCGGTTATGGCGCCGATCTGCCAGACGCACCCCTGCAACACGAGGCTGCGTGCGTCGCCATCCGCTCGCACAGCCTCACGCTCGCGCCCGGCGGCGCGGCCGATCTGACCTTTTTCGGTCTCTTCGAGCCGGATCACCCCGAAGCGTCGGGCGATGCCGATCTGCTGAAAACCGACGCCGTGGCAGAGGCATCGAAGGACTATGCCGCAGCCGACGTGGCGCTGGCGCCCCCGGTCCGCAGCGTTCTGCAGGATGCCGCGCCGCTCGCCGCTCGCCCCCTGCCCGGCGGGGACGTCGGCGGCATCTGGCCGGAGCGCCTCCACGAGGAGCACGGCAGCAGCGGCGAATTGCTCTCATTCTTCGCACCCACGGCCCCGCATAACCGCCATGTCGTGATGGCCGCCAAGGAACGCCTTCAGCACCGCCGCCACGGCACGATCCTGCGTAGCGGCGAGGCTTTTCTCCCCAGCGAGTCAACGCTCTGCGCCACGGCGTGGATGCACGGCGTTTTCGGAGCGCAAGCCGCGCTCGGCAACGTCTCGCTGCACAAGCTGTTCTCCGTCTCGCGCGACGCCTACAACATTACGCGGTCGAGCGGCCTGCGCATCCTGGCGGACACCGGCGAGGGCTGGCGGCTGCTCACTGTCCCTTCCGCGTTCGAGATGGGCCTCGGCGACTGCCGCTGGATCTACCGCACCGCCGCAAGCACCATCACCGTGCACCTCATCGCCTCGGTGGAGGACGCGGCGCTGGCCTGGCGCGTCACGGTTGGCGGCGAGCCGTGCCGTTTCCTCGTTTTCGCCCATCTCGTGCTCGGCGAACGCGAATATGAGAGGGCGGGGCGCGCGGAGATCGACGCGGGCGCGCGGCGCATAACGATGCGCTTCGACCCTGCGAGCCTGTGGGGACAGCGCTATCCGGAGGCGGTCTTCCACCTCACGGCCTGCACGCCGGACGGCGTCGAGACCGTGGGCGGAGACGAACTGCTTTACGCTGACGGACAGACGCGGGGCGGACCGTATATCGCGTTGCAAACCCTCCCGACACGCGATTTCGCCTTCGCCGTCACGGGCTCGCTCAGAAGCGCGGAGGGAGCCGGGTGGCTCGCGGCGAAATATCGGACGGGCATCGACGCCGCGTCCATATTGGAAGCCAGCGGCCGCCTGTGGCAGCGCATCACCGGCCCGATCCGCCTCGACCGCACACACGACGCGGCGGCGCATGACACGCTCCTGCCCTGGCTGGCGCACAACGCGCTCATCCATCTTTCGGCGCCGCACGGGCTGGAGCAGTATTCCGGCGGCGCCTGGGGCACCCGCGACGTCTGCCAGGGGCCGGTCGAGTTCCTGCTCGCGCTCGAACATGACAGCGTGGTGAAGGACATTCTGCGCCTCGTTTTCGCGCAGCAATACGCGCCCGCCGCGGTGGATGCCTCCGGGCGCAGCGAACTGGCGGGCGACTGGCCGCAGTGGTTCATGCTGGAACCCTATTCCTTCATCCAGGGCGCGCCGAGCCACGGCGACATCATCGTCTGGCCGCTGAAGGCTTTGTGCGACTATATCGAGGCGACCGGCGATTTCGCGTTCCTCGACGAGCCGTTGGCGTGGCGCAGCCAGCGCGATTTCACCACCACCGCGCGGAAGGACACGGTCGCCGCCCATGTGGCCACGGCGCTGGCGACCGCGCGGAGCCGCTTCATCCCGGGCACGCATCTGATCCGCATCGGCGAGGGTGACTGGAACGACGCACTCCAGCCCGCCGACCCGTCGATGCGCGACAACATGGTGAGCAGTTGGACCGTGGCGCTGCTCCATCACCAGCTCGGGCGCTGGGCCGAAGTGCTGCGCCGCGCCGGGCGCGAGGACGACGCCGCTGAAATCGCCGCCCTGGCGTCACAGATGCGGGACGACTTCCAGTGTCATCTCATCCGCGACGGCACCGTGGCGGGCTATGCGATGTTCAGCCCGAGCGCCACGACACCGGAACTGCTGCTGCATCCCTCCGAGACGCGCACAGGCGTCAGACACTCGCTGCTGCCGATGACGCGCGGCATCCTGGCCGGGCTGTTCACACCGGAGCAGGTGCAGCACCATCTGCGTCTCATCCGCGAACACCTGCTCTACCCCGACGGCGTCCGGCTCATGGACCGCATGCTCCCTTATCGCGGCGGGGCGGAGCGGCTTTTCAGGCGCGCGGAATCGGCGGCGTTCGTCGGGCGCGAGATCTCGCTGATGTATGTGCACGCGCACTTGCGCTACTGCGAAACGATGGCCCTGCTCGGCGAAGACAGAGCACTCGGCGAAGGGCTGGCCGTGGTCAATCCGATCCTGGTCACGGAGCGTCTTACCAGTGCCTCCCCGCGCCAGCGCAACGCCTATTTCACGTCGAGCGACGCCGCCTTCGCCAGCCGCCATGAGGCAGAGGAGCGTTGGGAGGACCTGCGCACCGGCGCGGTGCCGGTCGATGGCGGTTGGCGCATCTACTCCAGCGGGCCGGGGATCTATCTGCGGCTCCTGGTCCAGACTGTCGCGGGTCGGCGCCGTGTCTTCGGCGAACGGCGCGTGCCGCCGGCCGGGACCTGAGCGCCCACGCGGCTTTCCGCCGCAATCGGAACAATACGGCTTGACGGCCACCGCCGCCCTATCTCATCGTGCTTGGTGCGCGGCGGCGTAGGACGCTTTTGCCGGACGTGCGTGTTGACTTTGTACATTTATGCAAATGATTTGCAAGAGCATTTGCGTTACGATAGGGAGGATGCCGGTGGACGCGGACGTGGTGAGGGACGAATCGGGGGAAGGCCGGATGCGGCTTGGAGAACTGGCATTGGGAGCACGGGCGGAAATCGTCGCACTTGATGAACATCCGGTTCAGACCACTCTGCACGAAGGTGAACTCGAACGGCGCCTCATCGAGATGGGCTTCGTGGAAGGCGCACTTGTCGAGGTGCTGCACCAGGGTTTCCCCCGCCGCGATCCCGTCGCCATCCGCGTCAGCGAGCATACGGTGGCGCTGCGCCGCGCCGAGGCGAACGCGGTGGTCGTCTGCCTGCTGCCGCACGGAGACGGTTAATGCAGCGTCACATCCCCCCTTCGCAGCGGCGTATCGCGCTCGTCGGCGCGCCCAACTGTGGCAAGACCGCGCTGTTCAACGCCATGACCGGCAGCCGCCAGAAGACCGGGAATTACGCGGGCGTCACGGTGGAGCGCAAGGAGGGGCTGTTCATCAGCCCGGCGGGCACGCGGGTGAAGGTCATCGACCTGCCGGGCACCTATTCGCTGCGCGCGCGCTCGCCCGACGAGGAAGTGACACGCGACGTGGTCCTGGGCCGCATGGATGGCGAGCCGGTGCCCGACGCCGTCGTCTTCGTCGCCGACGCCACCAATCTGCGGCAGAATCTGCGCCTCGTTCTCGAACTGAAAAAACTTGGCCGCCCGATCATCCTCGCGCTCAACATGATGGACGCCGCCGTGCGCCAGGGTCTGGCAGTGGACGCGTCGGAACTGTCGGCGGAACTGGGCATGCCCGTCGTTCCCACGGTCGCCATCCAGAAGGGGGGAGTCTCGGGGCTCCTCGACCAGGTCGACCGCACCATTCAGGTCGCGGAGAGCGAGGGACTCGCGCCCGTCCACGGCGAATGTCTGTGGAGCGAGCCGACTTCCCACGACCTGCGCGACTATCACCGCGAAGCCGAACGGATCATGGCGCGCGCCATCAGCGCACCCGCCCGCCCGCACGCCTTGACGCACCTCATCGACAAGCTGCTCCTGCACCCTTTTGCGGGGATACTCATCCTGCTCGCGGTGCTGTTCCTCATGTTCCAGGCGGTTTTCGCCTGGGCCGAGTTGCCGATGGCGGCCATCGACCACGGTCTGGCGCTTCTCGGCGTCTGGATTTCCGCCAATATGGCGGAAGGGCCGCTGCGCAGCCTCATCACCGACGGCATTATCGCCGGGGTGGGCAGCGTGGTGATTTTCCTGCCGCAAATTCTGGTGCTGTTCTTCTTCATCCAGCTTCTCGAAGACTCCGGCTACATGGCGCGCGCCGCATTCCTCCTGGATAAGCTCATGGGCGGCGTCGGGCTGCACGGGCGGGCCTTCATCCCGCTCCTGTCGAGTTTCGCCTGCGCCGTGCCGGGCATCATGGCGGCGCGAACGATCGCCAACCGCACCGACCGTATCGTCACCGTCATGGTGGCGCCGCTGATGACCTGCTCGGCGCGCCTGCCGGTGTACACGCTGCTCATCGCGGCCTTCGTACCCAACAGGACCGTGTTGGGAGGCTGGGCGGGTCTCCCCGGTCTCGTCATGTTCTCGCTCTACGCGGCGGGCATCCTGGCGGCGCTCCTCGTCGCCTTCGTGATGAAACGCACAGTGCTCCGGGGCGCGCGCGAGCCGCTGCTGATGGAACTGCCCGCGTACCGGCTGCCACGCATCCGCAATGTCGCGCTCGGGCTATACGACCGCGGCAAGGCGTTCCTGCTCCGCGCCGGGACGACCATTTTCGCGTTGATGGTTCTGGTCTGGTTCCTCAGCAGTTTCCCGCTCCCCCCGGAGGGCGCGACCGGCCCGGCGATCCGCTACTCGGCTGCGGGCGCCATCGGCCATGCGCTCGAACCGCTGGTCGCGCCCATCGGTTTCAACTGGCAGATCGCGCTGGCGCTGGTGCCGGGCCTGGCGGCGCGGGAGGTGCTGGTCGGCGTGCTCGGGACGATCTACGCGCTGTCGGAGACGGGCGGCACGCTGCAGACGTCGCTCGCCGCGGCGCTCGCCTCGTCCTGGAGCCTGCCGACGGCGTTGTCGCTCCTGGCGTGGTACGTCTTCGCGCCACAATGCCTGGCGACGCTTGGCGTGGTGCGGCGCGAGTTGAATTCGCGGTTCTGGCCCGCGGTGATGTTCGTGGTGCTGACGGCGCTGGCCTATGTGGCGGCGCTCATCACCTACCGGCTGGCATCGCTGGCATTTGGAGGGACATGACCATGCAGATGGCCCTCGCTGCGCTTATCGTGATCGCGGCTGCTGGCATTCTGATTTACAGGTTTTGGCGGACGGCCCGTGCCGGCACGTCCTGCTCGTGCGGCAGCGATTGCCACGGTTGCGATGGCTGTCCGGCGCTGCAGGCTTTCAACGCTGCTGCCCCGGATGCCGGAAATAACGACGGGCGGCCCCGGCAGAATGGAACCGCCCGCTGCGACGACAGCCTGCCCATATATCAGTCGTCGTCGTAATACCCCTGCTCGGCGCCGCGGTGGCAGGCCTTGCAATCGGCCAGCGACTTTGCCTTATGGCGTTTCAGGGCCGCAGGCGATCCCCGGCGCCCGCCGTGCTCATGTTTGAACCATGCCAATTCCGTGATACGCAGCGGCGGCTCCGCACCGGGCCGGACCGGAGAGCCCCGTCCGCCCCTGGCGTCGGCGGCATGGGCGACCAGATAGTCGGTGACGGTCTTGGCGAGCGCTGGATCGAGCTTGGCGTTGTCGCCGAAATGATTCTCGAGATCGCCCATCATCTTCTTCCAAGACGCCATGGGCAGGAACCCGGGCTGGAAGACCATGTGGCATGCACCGCATTCCTTGATGACGACCGGATCTTTAACGACAGCAATCCGATGCTCACCGCGTTCGCCACGCTCGTCATGGTCATCGTCATCCGCCATGGCAACCATCACGGAGCCGCCAACGGCCAGCAGGGCCACAAGACCAGCGATCAGTCCAAGCTTTCGTCCTCTCATCGTTCTCTCCCAGTTTTCGGTGTTCGCGGCTTTCACTGGCTCAGCAGATAAGCCAGCACGTCGCCTTTCTCGGTTGTGGTGCATTCACGGCCCAGCACGTCCGGACAGTTGCGCGAGAACCACTTCTCCACGTCAGCCAGATTGGTGAAGCGCTTCGGATTGACCGACGCCGCCATCGGCTGAATGTCCTTGCCCGCGCGGGACTTGCCGAGCCCCTTGATGTTCTTGGTGTGGCACGAGGTGCAGGACGGCGAGTCCGCCTTGCCACCGGCATGTTTGGCGTGGAAGAAGGCGCGGCCCTTGTCCGGGGAGAAGCCATTGAACGCAGGGTCGGCCTTCTTCGCTGATGCCGCGTACGTATCGTACACGGATTGCTGCGCCGGGCTCATCGCGGCAAGCGAAGCGGCGCTCATGGCCGCTATGGCGAGCCCGGCAAAAGTAACTGTGCGCCGGATAGATGCAGTTGCACGCATAAGTTTGGACCTCCATGCCTTTTTGTTGGTCATTCTAATGTTCTTCGTCATGCTTGATGCGGATGTCACGTGGCGCGAAAATGCCCGCCTCTGCGTCACGATGACAGTTCGTGCAGTTCAGCTTGCCGCCGACTGCTTTGGACTTGAAAAAGCGTTCCGGCAACTTGTCGTGGATGCGCTTCCAAATCCTGGTTTCCGTGATCCGTAGCGGTTTCTCCTTGGCAGGCCTGCGCATGACGTTGGCGACGCGCGTGTCCCATTTCTCCGAGGAATTGGCGAGCGCGTAGGCCGTGAGCTGCTCCGTCGCGGCCGCGCCGAGCGTGGCGTTGTCACCGAAATGATCCCCAAGACCGGCCATGATCCCCTTCCACGTCGCCGCCGGGGCCACCGTCGGGTGGTGTGCGGAATGGCAGGCGCCGCATTCCTTGGCCCAGAGCTGGTTCATCGCCGCCGTGGGCACGCCGAGCGCAGGCTTCGCCGAGAGATAGATCACACCCGGCACGGCGATCCCCGCGAGCACCACGACGGCTATGAGCGCCGCCAGAGGCCGGGCGCTACGCGGCGCCGCTGTCTCGGCATCGGGGCGCGGGCGCTTGCGGCCCGTCACCATGGCCCGGGCGAGGTTTTCACGCGTCCGGATGCTCTCGAACAGCGCGCCGAGAATGTGCAGCCCGATCAGCACCGCCAGTGCCAAAGCGAGATAGTAGTGATAGAAGCGCGCCCCACGCCCGGTCGCATAGGTGGTCAGGTAGGCGAGCGGGCCTTCCTTGACCACGCCCCCAAGCGCGACCACGCCAGTGATACTGATGGCGATGAGGACGAGGATGAGCGCGACGATCATCCATCCGCCAAGCGGATTATGCCCCATCGACGCATGCGCGCGGCCCGACGCCAGGTCGCGGGCGTGGCGCAGCGCGCTCACAGGCGAGCACACGAAGTTCGAAAAGCGTGCATAAGTGGAGCCCAGCCCGCCCCAGACCAGGCGGAAGACCACGAGAGCGGCAATGTATGCGCCCGCGATCACATGAAAGTCGATCTGATTCTTGCGGCCGAAGAAGCCGGTGTAGATCGTGACCGCGACGCAGGCCACCAGAAGCCAGTGAAAGAGCCGGACGCCCCCGTCCCATACCCTGATTTCGCCGCCCCCAGAGTCCTTTTCCAGATCGCTGTTTGCCGTCATCCTTAATTCCCCCCGCCATGTGCGATCTCGCACCGGCGATTCGCAGTGTACCAATTAGCAATCGCCACGTTTCATATGCCTGCGACGCTAGCATGGCGCCGCTGACAAACTGCTGACTGAGGCTGTCAGCTTATGCCCGGGGCGGCCGTCTCTTCGACGCAGGCACGGAACGCGGGCTGAGGATGACGGGGGTACCGGGCGAGAAGGCGGGCGGGCAGGCGCTGCGACCGGTTTTTACTATGTTACAGGTGTTTATAGAAAATAATTTATCCGACGCTCGCACTCGTGATAAAGGTGCCACAGAGGGTTGCCGCCAGCGCCATTCGCGGTCCATCCGTTGAGAGGCCGAAATGCAGAAGCATTTGGCCAGGCTTGGAACCGGAACACCGTTTGCGTGCTCAAGATGCCACGCCGGTGTGGCCCTCGCGCCCCGCGGGAGCGGAACCCGGGCGATATGAAACGGGGACGTTCCCGCCCGCAGCGTCAGGCTGTGCGCGTTTCGATTCGTGGAGAACTGGGAGACTGAGCTTTGTCTTTGGATAGTGTTCTTGAGCAGTCTATGGGTAGCGTTCCGGAGTGCATCGCGGCCGGATACGTGGATATGAGCACGGGATTGCTGCTATCATCAGCTTCCGTCGGCAACTACGACCACAGCCATTTCGAATTCGTGGCAGCGAAAACTGCGGACATATTTCAAGGTCCGTCCATCATTGCCATCGAAAACCAATGGAAACAGTGGCGCAGGCAGCCGATGGACGATAGACACTTCTTTCAGGAGATGCTCATCGTCAGCGATAACATGCTGCACATGTTCATGCGCTGCAGGCGCAACTCCGATCACGCCATCGTCTTCATCACGCGCAAGAGCGCGAATATCGGCATGGTGATCGCGAAGGCGCGGGCGACCGTCGACCCGCTCGAGGCGGCGCTCTGAACGTCCTTCGTCGGGCTTGGGAGGCCCCGCGGCGACCGCGGTTTGCCGCCCTTCCGGCACCACACTAGTACAGCCCGAGGCAAGTTCGCACCCCATTTGCCGCAGGGGCGCAAGCGAACTTGGCTCGCGGAAAAGCTGTACTAGATTCAACGAGTTGCTAGCACACCTGCTCCGCCGAAAATCCCAAAGGCGCTCTCGGCACAGGGGGTTGGGATTTCCGGCGGGGCGTATTAGAGCGGCGGCGGACAAACAAAGGGGTTCACTCCGGCATGAAAGACGCGTTGCGGCAGGTGCTCCATATCATCGAGCGCAGCATTCTGCCTCGCGCCGTCGATCTGCGCACCGCGAAGGGACGCCTCCAGATCGAGGTCAGCGAACAGCGGATGCTGCTCGCACCCCGCCGGGACGGCCGTTTTCTCATCGACCGCCAACTGGCCCAGGAGGCGCCCGCCGCTGCGGACCTCCTGCGCCGGGGCGCCGATGCCGCCGTTCAGCAACCGGATCTGCTGCACGCTCATCGTGAGGCTCTCCTGCGTCACTGCGCGCGCGCGCTCCACTGGCTGACGTCGGGCGCGGACACCGTCGAGTGGCGGGTAAAGGCTCTGCGGACGGGAGAGCGCGCTCTGAAAGGCCCCGCGCTGCCGGGGTTCGATGCTCACGAACTCACCGCTCTTCTTGCTCCTGGCACGGCTACCACCGCCGCGCCCGTTCAAGCGGGACCCGAAACCGGCCCGCAACCGCCTTCATCCCCGCCCGCCCGCGAGAGCGACGGAACCGTCGCGGCGTTCTATCGCCAGATCGCGGCAAGGGTGCAGGACGCCTGGCTGTTCGAGGCATCGGGGCATCCGGCGGGCGTCCCGTCAAACGCCAGCAGCCGGACGTCGTATTCGGAACTGGTCGAAGCCGCCGCTCACGCGCGCGCCTGGCATGAAGATCTGCCCCCGGTGGCGGAGGGGCCGGTCATGACCGTGCTTGTCGGGCCGTCGCGCGAGACTATCCGCTGCATGGCCGTGGACGGCGAGCATGTGGCGCTGCTGAGTTGCTCCGGTCTCGAACTGGGAATGGTCCTGGCGGGATGGCGCGCGACCCGGCAGATCGCGGAGGGATCGTAGAGGCAGCGGAGCGTTCTGGGACGAGCAGACGGTGTCACCTATCTCACAGCAGAAGACGCAGCTTTGCGCGGGCGAGAGTCGGCTCGATCTGGTTATCGGCACGGAGCTGAAGAGCCTGACCGAAGACATGCTCGGGCTCGGCGAGCGGCTGCGCGACATTCTCGACGATTCGCTCGCATCCCGCATCGGCGACGCCTTGAACGCCGTGAAAAAGCAGCATTGCAGCATTGCCGTGCTGGGGCAGATCAAGGCGGGGAAGAGTTCCTTCGTCAACGCGCTGATCGGCCGTCCCGGTCTCCTGCCCACGGATGTCAATCCCTGGACGGCGGTCGTCACCCGGCTGCAATTCGCGATGCCCGGCCAGCCCCGGAACGGCGCGCTCTTCACGTTCTTCGATGAAAATGAATGGCACCGCTTCGCTCAAAACGGCGGCGGGATCAGCGAGCTTGCCGCGCGGCTCGTCCCCGATCACGAGGAAGCCCGCTATCAGCAAAATCTCGAAGCCATGCGCCGCCGCGCGGAATTGCGGCTCGGGCGCCATTATCATCATCTGTTCGGCAAAACGCGAAGCTACGCGGACGCGACGCCCGAGGTGATCGAACGCTATGTCTGCCTGGGCCAGCACATCGAGGAGACCTCCCAGGAACTGGCGCCGGGGCGCTACGCGGACATCACCAAAACCGCCGACGTCTTCTTCGAGACCGAGCCGTTCGCCTCGCCGGTGACCGTCATCGACACGCCGGGAACCAACGACCCGCTGCTGATCCGCGACGAGATCACCATGCGCGCCATCGAGGACGCGGACGTCTATGTCGTGGTCCTGACCGCGCAACAGCCGCTGACGGCGTCCGATATCGCGCTCCTGCGCATCCTCCATGGCCTGCGCAAGAGCCGCATCGTCGTGTTCATCAACAGAATCGACGACCTCACCGGGGGTGTGAGCAGCGGCAGCCAGACCATTGCGGACGCCGTGCAGGCGGTCATCGGCCGCGAATTTCCGGGCGCGCGCATCCCGGTGGTTGTGGGGAGCGCGTCCTGGGCCAACAGCGCGCTGGACATGACCGCCGACGCCTCGCGCCTTCTCACGCCGGAGCTTGCCGGATATGCGCGCGACACCGGCGCCATGGGACCGCATGAGCAGATCGCCGCTTCGCCCGAGCGGATGCGCGAGGTCCTGTTCGCCTGCTCGGGCATTCCCGCGATCGCCTCGCATCTTTCCGCTCTCATGCTCCGGGGCACGAACGGCTACTGGCTGTACGAACTCGGTCAGACACTCCTCGCGACGGCCAGCAGCGTAACCAGCGCCGCCCGCAGCGAGATTGCAGCGCTGACCAGCGCCATGAACGGCGGCGAGGAACCCGCGCTCGCCAAAGATCTGGAAAACTCCGTCGCGCATCTGCAGCGCCTCGCGGGCGTGGCCGCGGATGTCGAAAATTATCAGATTGCGGCGGAGAAGTACCTCCGGCAGGAGGTCGCCGAAAGCGTGATCAGCCTGCGCCGAACGCTCGAAGACCATGTCGCGGCTTTCGCCTCGGAGCAGTCGCGGGCGGTTCATCACGCCTGGCTTCAGGGAGAAAACGAGCGCACGTGGCGCTGCAACGCCGTCCCGCTCAGGAACGCCCTGGAAGAGCTTGTTCTGCACACCTTCTGGGAGGCGGGCAAACGGCTCATCGATACGGAGCGCCAGGCGGCGCCCGAACTCAGGAAGATGCTGCAGGACGTCGTGCCCGGCATCAATCTGCAGCTCACGCCGACCTCGCTTCTAAATTTCAACCTGACACCGTCGCTGACCCCCCTCAGCAGGGCCGTCGTTTTCGATCTCGAAGACCGGTGGTGGCAGCTCTGGTGGCGCCGCGCGCACTCCGCGGAGGAAAAGGCGCAGAAAATCCGGGAGCTCGTCACCGCCGAGTTCTCACCTGTGGTCGCGGAGCTCGCCAGTTCGGTCGAGGCGGACCTGGAGAAATACATTCTCATGGCGATCCGGCGTTTCTTCTCGCGCGCGCAAAACGTCCTCCGCGGGATCGCCGAGAAGGAAGAGAAGCTCGCCCGCACCTACGAGGCGCTCCTGGCCGCCGCCGCGGAAGGGCCGCCGCTTCCCCGCGAACAGCAGCAGAGAATCGACGACCTGCAGGCCCACGCGGCGGCGGGCGATGAACTGACGGACATGCTTAAAGCCTGCCTGGAACGCTGCCTGCCGCTCATCCAGGATCAACAAAGAGCCGCAACGTGATTTTTGGACCCATGCCCAATCTGTTCTCCTGGCTCTGGCAGCCATTTCAGCGTCCCGACAATACGCCATCGCGCGAAGGTTCCGGCGGAAGCGAGCCGGAAGAAGCCGCGCTGCAGGCCGGTTTGCGTCTCACCCGCGAGCGCCTCGCGCCACTCGCCGCGAGCCATGCCAGCGCGGCGGCCGCGTCCCGTGCACTCCGGAAGCTCGACGAACGCCTGAGCAGGCCGTTGCGCGTGGCGCTGCTGGGCGAGTTCAATACAGGCAAGTCGTCGCTCGCGCGTCTTCTCCTGGGCAGCACCATGTCCGCCCCCGACGTTCTGCCCGAAACAGCGGTGCCGGTTCTGTTCCGTTATGCCGAGCAGCCGTCGCTTTGCTTGGTGAGCAGCGATGGCGAACGCCGGGCGGTGGCCGCCGGCACGGTCACACCGGGCCTCGGCGGTGAGTCGGTGCGGATGATCGAAGTCGGCCTGCCACTCGGGCTGTTGCGCCGCGTCGAAATCCTGGATGTGCCGGGGGCGGCCAATCCCGCGAGCCGCACGGGCGAAATCCCGCTGCACATCGTCCGCGACACGCATTTTGCCCTCTGGTGCACCCCGGCAACCCAGGCCTGGAAAGGCAGCGAGCAGCGCGCATGGCTCGCGCTTCCGCAGCGGCTCAGACCGGCGAGCCTGCTGGTGGCGACGCATATGGACCTCCTGCGCGAGCAGACCGATCGCGATAAGGTCATGAACAGGCTGCGCCGCGAGACGCGGGGCTATTTCCGCGACGTCGCGATGATCTCGACGACCCAGCGGGCGATGTCCATCGAACAGAGTGCCGCCGAGCGGGAGGAAGCCCGCCGGCAGGGCGCGAGCACGGACCTGTGGTACGCCAATGGCGGCAGAGCGTTCTGGTCGGGCCTCATGGACACCGTGGCCGCGGCCCGTGCCGCGCGGGAGGAATCCGCTGCGCGCGTCGCCCGCCGCATCGCCGCATGGACGGCTGCCCGCCTCTCCCCGCCACAGGACAGCGATCAGCGGGCGGTCATCCTCGATCTCTGGCGGAAACAGGCCGAAGCCCTGGCGCGCGCGCTCACCGGAAATGCAGCCCCCGACGAAGCCGCGCTAGCGGGTTTCGCGGATGAGCTTTCGCGCTTCGCCAGCAACGCGCTGAAGCCGGGCCTCGAACCCTATCTCGGCAGGGAGGCCGCGAACGCGATCGCGATGCTGTTCTCCTGCGAACCCCGCGCACTGGCAAGGACCCTCGGGGGGCGTTCCGGCGACGCCACGGCGCAGCGGCTGAAGGGCGTTCTGGCGCAACTCAGCGAGGAACTGGTCGAGGCGCTGGATGCCGCACAGACACAGCTGGCGGCACCCCGCAACGGCTCTCCGGAGCTGCGCCACGTGTTCGACGGATTGCTTCAGCCGGAGACGGCGACCTGAGGCGCGGCGCACGAAGAAGGGGTTCGCGGGATGCGCAACGCCCCGCCATCGAACCGGCGCAGTCTTTCGCGGCGGTCTCAGCTTTTGAAGGCGGTGACGAGAAAGCGGCCCCCGAGTTCTAGCCCGTCGCCATCGATCCCGTGCGGCAGGCCCGGGGAGACGTGCCACGCAACGCCGACTCCGGCGGCGGCCAGCGCGCTCCTGGCCTCGTGAATCGCCCCGACCGGAACGACGTCGTCGGCGTCGCCGTGAACGAGAAGGACGGGCGGGCGCGAAACGAGGTCGCCGCCAAGACGGTCCGGATCGACAAGCATCCCCGAAAAACCCACGATCCCCGCCATCGCACGCGGACGGCGAAAGCCCACGTGAAGCGCCAGCATCGTACCTTGACTAAAACCCACAAGCGCAAGCGCGCTGTCGTCAAGGCCAAGCGCCGCAAGCTCGCGGTCAAGGAACGCGTCAAGAAGCGGCGCCGCTTGTTGCACACCGCGCGAGCGCTCCGTCGGGTCAAGAAACGTAAGTTCGAACCACTGCCTCCCCCCGTATGGGTTGGCTGCGCAGACTTCGGGGGCGTGTGGTGAGACGAACGCCGCATCCGGGAGGAGATGCCGCCAGTGTTGGCCAAGCGCGATGAGGTCGTTGCCGTCGGCGCCGTAGCCGTGCAGGAAAACGACGAGATGCTTGGCCGCGCCGCCGGAAGCGGGCATGATGCGGGGACCATCGAGTTCTTGGGAAGGCGTTCTCATACTTGTCCTCGGATGCAAGGGTAAGCCGCGGTAAGACTCCCGTCCTCATGCGGCGAAGCCACCGGACGGCAGGAGCCGCAACCGGCTTATTGCAAAATTTTCACCATACGGGAAGGCCGTGATGCGCGACGAACGGCCCGTTTTCCGTTTTGCGCCCAGCCCGAATGGCGAGCTGCATCTGGGCCATGCGTTCTCGGCGCTGTTCACCGAGAGCATGGCATACCGTTGCGGCGGACGGTTTCTGCTGCGCATCGAAGACATCGACCGCGACCGTTCGCGGCCCGAATACGAGGCGCGGATCTGTGAGGATCTCGCCTGGCTCGGCGTCACCTGGGAAGAACCGGTAAGACGCCAGTCGGAGCATTTCGCCGAGTACGCCGCGGCGCTCGAACGTCTGGAGGCGCTGGGCGTGGTCTATCCCTGTTTCGCGAGCCGCAGGGACATCGCTGCGGCCTGTGCGCGGCGCGGCATTGCACTCACCGATCCTGACGGCGCGCCGCTTTATCCGGGATTGTTTCGCAACGCGGACTCTACGGAGTTCGCCGCACGCATGGCGGCAGCCGAGCCCTACGCCCTGCGCCTCGATATGCGCAAGGCCATCGCGCTCGCCCGCGACAAGACCGGGAGGCCGCTGACCTACCGCACATTCACCGCCGATGGCCGCGAAGTGGACCGGGAGGCGGCACCCGAACGCTGGGGCGATGTCGTCCTGGCGCGCAAGGAAACGCCCGCCAGCTATCATCTCGCCGTGGTCACCGACGACGCGCTGCAAGGCGTCACTCATGTCACGAGAGGGATGGACCTCGCCGCTGCGACAGATATTCACAGCGTTCTGCAGGTGCTGCTCGATCTGCCGCGGCCAGTCTACCGCCATCATCGGCTTGTCCTCGACGCCGCGGGCCGCAAATTGTCCAAGTCTGCCAAGGCCCAGAGCCTGCGCGCGCTCAGGGAGGAGGGCGCCACGCCAGACGCGATAAGACGCATGCTCGAATTCACCGCTGACGCGTTTTTTGTGGATAAGTAACGCGAAGCAGTGACTATGGAGCCATTGTCAAGTCATTTAGAAGTTGCGGCCTTAGTTTTGACACAAGCCAGGGACATTAATGTCACATGACGGCGGCAACAAGTAATGAGGGTGACATGGCGGAGTATCAAGACATCTTAAAATTCTTGGCCTCCAATCCGCCGAGCGTCGAGCCGGAAAAGCGGTTTCATGCTTCGCTGCTCGAGATGCTGGCCAAAAAGTTACGGGGCGTCGAACAAAATTCTCCGCTGCAGGTCTTGAAGACGACGCCATCGGTTCCAAATTACAAAAAGGGTTACCACTGATATAGGTGATCACTGCTGACGAATTCTTGTTTATCGCAAACGAAAGCTGCGAACGATTTTGTAAGCGTGGCGTGTGTTGAGTAGTGTTGTGTGTGTGGCGTTGAGTTCAAAACCCCTCGCGCCGGGGGGGGCTGGAACACGGTGCTGGTACTGAGTGCCTCAATGACGGTAGGTCGCGCGTAAAGACCGGATTTGGGAGCCGATGCAAGAGTACCCCTGGCGAAATACCCTAGGCAGGCGAGGCTCCGGCCTCGTCTGCCGACGACAGACCGGAGAGCCGGTGGACAGGAACGACGGATTGCGATTTGTGAATTTCCTCTGAGAGGTGCGAGCCAGTTTTGCCCCCCCCAACCCCCCCCACTCGGCTCGCCCTCTCACCCCCAAACTACCCTGCAAAAACTCTAGCCGCCTCTCGATGAGGCGGCTTTTTTGCGTGCCGGGCATGGCGCATACCGGCCGTGGGGACCCAGCCTCGGGCGCCGTTTCACCGCACGGGAGAACGATTTCGACAGACTAATCCGGCAGAATGCCCCGGCAAAGGGTCAAGAGACAGCCGCATGAACCGCCTCCTTGCCGCCATTCTCCTTCTGCTGGTCTCCTTTGCCGCGGTCGCGGCGGAAGGCGAGGCACCGCTGCGGCTCGGCATACTCGCCTATCGCCCCAAACCCCAGACGATAGCCCAATGGCAGCCGCTGGCCACCTATCTGGAGACCGTGCTTGGACGGCGGGTCGTCTTCTCGGTGCATGATCACGCCGAACTCAGTGCGGCCGTGGGACGCGGCACGGTCGAAGCGGTGATCACCACCGCCAACCATTTCATCCTTCTCCAGCATACCAACGGCCTTTCCGCCCCCGTGGCCACGCTGGTCATCCGCGAAGGAACGCATGAACTCACGGCCTATGGCGGAGCCATCATTACCCGCGCCGATCGCGGAGACATAGACGCGCTGACCGACCTTAAGGGGAAGCGCATCGCAGCCGTCTCCCGGGATGCGTTCGGCGGCTTTCAAATGCAGGCCTACGCGTTCTCGCAAGCGAGCATCCCGATACCGGCAGGGGACCGACTGCTTCTCACCGGACAGCCCCATGATCGCGTCATCGAAGCGGTTCTCCAGGGGCGCGCCGATGCCGGTTTCGTTCGCGCCGGACTGCTGGAACGCCTCGCGCAGAACAAGAAACTCGATCGAAGCCAGTTCAAGATCATCAACCGTCAGCACCTGCCGGACTTCCCCTACGCGGTTTCGACCCGCCTCTATCCGGAATGGCCCGTACTGGTGATGCCGCATGTCGACAGATTTGCTGCCTCGCGCCTGGCAGCGGCGCTCTTCCAACTGCCTCACGGCCACTTCAGCGGCGCGGCAGCCAGGATCGACGGGTTCGTTACCCCCGCCAACTATGACAGCGTTGAAAGGCTCATGCGCCGCTTGCGTCTGCGGCCTTTCAACCGCCCGCCGGAAATTGCGCTGGCCGATCTCTGGACACGCTACGCATGGTGGATCATCGCGCTGGCGGGATTGGGGGCCTCGCTCGCCGGCGCCAGCATCGCGCTGGTGATCCTTTACCGCCGGTCCCGGCTCTCCTTTCACGAACTGAAACTCCTGGCGGCGAAGGAGAAGCTGCTCCTCGCGAGCCTGGCCGAAGGCGTTTACGGTATCGATACGCGGGGGCGATGCATTTTCATCAATCCGGCGGCCCTGGCCATGCTGGGGTGCGCCGAGGATGAAGTCGTCGGGAAGGACGCGCACCGCACGTTCCATGTGCCGGCAGAGGGAAGCGCCTCTCATACGGAAGAAGAGTGCCCGGTCCTTCTCACCCTGCGCGACGGCGAGAAGCGGGAGGCGGAGGAAATGTTCGTTCGCCGGGATGGCCGGGCGTTCCCGGTGTTGCTGGGAGCGGCCGCCATGCGCGACGGCGACACCAATGTCGGCACGGTCGTCGTCTTCCAGGACATCACCGAGCGGCGCCAGGCCGAGGAACAACAACGCCGCTACAAGGACCAGCTGGAAGAGACCGTCGAGAAGCGCACCGCGGAACTGACGCTGGCGCGCGACGCTGCGGAAGCGGCGAACCACGCCAAGAGCGTGTTCCTGGCCAATATGAGCCACGAACTCCGCACCCCCCTGAACGCGATCCTCGGTTTTTCCGCCATGCTCCGCCGCGAGCTGCAACTGGACGACGCCCAGTCCGAGAAGCTCGACATCATCAACCACTGCGGCGACCACCTGTTGACGCTCATCAATAATGTGCTCGACGTGGCCAAAATAGAGGCGGGCCGCGTCCAGCTCGAGATCGCCCCCTTCGATCTTGGCGCCATGCTCCGCGAGGTCGCCGACATGATGCGGCTGCGCGCGCGAGAAAAGGGCCTGTGTCTCGTACTCGATCAGGCCTCAAAGTTTCCCCGTTATGTCCAGGGCGACGAGGCCCGCCTTCGTCAGGTGCTCATCAATCTGGTCGGCAACGCCGTCAAATTTACGCATGAAGGTGGTGTCACGATCCGCGTCGGTGCGAGAACGGACGCCCGGAGCCAATTGCTCATCGAGGTCGAGGACACAGGTCCCGGGATCCCTCCGGAGAACCTGAAGCAATTGTTCAAGCCCTTCGTGCAATTGGCCGACGGGACGGCGCCGAGTGGCACCGGACTGGGCCTCACCATTTCGAGGCAGTTCGTGGAGCTGATGGGCGGGACGATCAGCGTCGAAAGCACGCCCGGCAAGGGCTCCATTTTCCGCGTCGAACTCGAGGTGGACCCCGCAACCGAAGACGAGATCGCGGCCTTGAGAGGACCGGCGCTCGCCGGCGACGTGATCGGCCTCGCGCCGGATGAAAAGATCTATCGCATTCTCATCGCCGAGGACCAGCGCGAGGCGCAGTTGCTGCTCGGTGAGTTGATGACCCGTCTCGGCATGGAGGTCAAGATCGCCGAGAACGGGGAGCAAACCGTGAAAATGTTCCGAGAGTGGCGCCCGCATCTCATCTGGATGGACCGGCGCATGCCGGTGATGGACGGACTGGACGCGACGCGGACCATCCGCAAGCTGCCCGGCGGGAAGGATGTGAAGATCGTGGCGGTGACGGCATCCGTGTTCAAGGAGCAGCAACAGGAGATGCTGGATGCGGGAATGGACGATTTCGTCCGCAAGCCATACCGTTTCAATGAAATTTATGACAGCCTCACCCGGCAGCTTGGCGTGAAATATCTCCGTTCCGCAGTGCCGGAGCTGGCGGAGGAGGAGCCGCTGGCTACCCTCTCCCCCGACAAGCTCGCGTTTCTGCCCGCCGCCCTGCGCGAGGAACTCACCGGCGCGCTCGAAAGCCTCGATGCGGAGCGTATCCGCAACACGATCCGTCATGTCGAGGACATCGACCCGGCCGTCGCCCGCACATTGACGCGCTATGCCGAGAATTTCGACTATCCGGCAATTCTCAACGCGCTCGCGCAGAAATCATAGTCACGAACGCAGCTATTCAGACGAAGCGAATACGCCCCGCGGGAAGCAGTGCGGCGTGAAAACTCAGCCCAAGTTAACCTTGTTGATTTAGTCTCTTTGCAATCGCTTCGCCGGATACCCGTCAGTCAAACATAAACATATAAATAACTTGTCTTGGCGGGGGCACAGGACATGCGACCGATGAAGCAAACGATCCCCCGATTGGCTAGGCACGACATCCCCGGCGCAGCCCAGTGGCGGAGGCCCGTAGGCCTGATCGGCCTGTGGGCGCTGCTGCTGTGCATGCTGGCTTGCGGCGTGTTTGCCCCGAGCCGCGCACAGCCCGTGGAGATACCTCGAACGTCGCAGGTATGGAGCACTGCGCGCATCTCGGCGGTCGCCGGTGAGGTTTTACTCACCCCGGCGGAACGGGAATGGCTCACACAGCACGACCGCGAAAGGGTGATCCGAATCGGCATCACTGTGATCCCTCCGCAGATACTGAGCGAAAACGGCGATTACACCGGACTTTCCATCGACTATATCCGCCTCATGGAGCGCAAACTCGACGTTCGCTTCAAACTGGTTCCTTACCCAACATGGAACGATGTCATCGAGGCAGCCAAAAAGCGCCAGATCGACATGATTTTCGCCGCGCAGCGGACCCCGGAACGCTTGTCCTACCTGTGTTTCACGGAGCCGTACATCGAACTGCCGAACATGATCCTGGTGCGCAAGGACCGGACGAGCGGGTCCAGTCTGAGCGACATGAAGGGGTGGAGCGTCGCCGTCAGCAGGGGCAGCGCCGTTCAGGAATACCTGAAAGAGAATTTCCGTGATCTAAAGCTGCGTCCCGTCCGGAGTGAACTGGAAGGCCTGATGAAGGTCTCGCTCGGTGAAGTTGACGCCATGGTCGTCGAGATATCGAGAGCGTCTTATTACATTGAAAAAGCGGGAATTCTCAATCTGCGCGTCGCGGGGGAGGCGGGCCTGCTATACCAGCTGCGATTTGCGGTCCGCAACGATTGGCCGGTCCTTTGCGAAATTCTGGACAAGGGACTTTCCACCATAACCGAACAACAACGGCAGACAATCGATCGCCGCTGGATCCTCATTGGCAAGGTAAGCATTTTCGCCAGTAGGACATTCTGGATTTCGATTCTGGCGAGTCTGAGCGTGATTACGCTGGCGATCGCGGCCACCGTCGCCTGGAATCGAACGCTCCGGCGGATCGTCAGACGGCGCACGTCGCAGCTCCGGCGAGAGCTTGCCGAGCGAGCCAAGGCCGAAACGGCGCTGCGTGAAAGCGAAGAAAAATACCGCCGTATCGTGGATACGGCCAGCGAAGGCATCTGGACGCTTGGGCCGGATACCATGACCACCTTCGTCAACGTCCGGATGGCTAAAATGCTGGGCCATTCGGCGGACGAAATGCTCGGCCGGCCTGTGACCGATTTTATGTTCGATGAAGACGCCCCCGACCACGCCGCAAGAATGGAGCGACGCCGCCAGGGGCTGACCGAGCACTATGAGCGCCGCTTCCGCCATAGAGACGGCAGCACCGTGTGGACCTATATCTCCGCCACCGCCATCCTCGACGATGAGCATCGTTTCATGGGCTCCGTGGCGATGATCACCGACATCACGGAGCGCCGCCAGGCGCAGCAGGACATCGCTCTCTTGAACCTCGCCCTCAACAATGTGCACGAAGCGGCCTATCTGATCGGTGAAGATACCAATTTCCTCTACGTCAACGAAGAGGCATGCCGGGCGCTCGGCTACACACGCGATGAGTTGCTTCGTCTGCGCGTTCCGGACGTCGATCCCGACATGACGGGAGACCGCTGGCCGGAACATTGGCGTGAACTGAAAGCGAAGGGCTCACTCACTTTCGAGGGCAGCCACAAGGCAAAAGACGGCCGTGTCCTTCCCGTTGAGATCAACGCCAACTATTTCGAAGCGGAGGGGCGAAGTTATAATCTCGCCCTGGCGCGGGACATCACCGAGAGGCGCCGTACCGAGGCTGAGCTTCACCGCTACAAGGACCATCTGGAGGAAATCGTTCAGCAGCGCACGGCGGAACTGCTGCTGGCACGCGATGCCGCGGACGCTGCGAATAAGGCGAAGAGCGTTTTTCTGGCCAATATGAGCCACGAATTGCGCACGCCACTCAACGCCATCCTGGGCTTCTCCGCCATGCTGCGCCTTGAGCCGGACCTGGCCAAGGGCCAGCGCGAAAAGCTCGACATCATCAATCGAAGTGGCGAGCACCTGTTGCAGCTCATCGACGACGTCCTGGAGATCGCCAAGATCGAGGCGGGACGTCTGCAGCTTGAGGTCGCCCCATTCGACCTCGCCGCCATGGTGCACGACGTCACTGACCTAGTGCGGCTGCGCGCCGAGCAGAAAGGCCTCGAGCTGATCGTGGACCAATCCTCCGCCTTTCCCCGCTACATCAATGGCGACGAGGCGCGCCTTCGCCAGATCCTCGTCAACCTGACCGGGAATGCGGTGAAATTCACGCAAGCCGGCAGCATCACCATTCGCCTCGGCCTCAAGCAGAACGCTCAACCGCATCTGGTCATGGAGGTCGAGGACACCGGCCCAGGCATCAGCGCGGAAGACAAGAAGCGCCTTTTCAAGCCTTTCGTGCAGTTGGGCGAAACGGGCGAGCAGAAGGGCACCGGGCTGGGCCTCACCATTTCGCGCCAGTTCGCGGAGCTGATGGGCGGCACCATCTCCGTGACGAGCGAATTCGGCAAGGGTTCCGTGTTCCGCGTCGAACTGCCCGTCGAACTCGCCGAGGAGGCGAGCATCAGCGCCCTGCTGCGCCCGGCCACCGCGGGGGAAGTGGTCGGCGTCGAACCCGGTACCCCCCGCCACCGCATCCTGATCGCCGAGGACCAGGCGGAAAACCGGCAGCTCCTGAGCCAGCTCATGTCGAGGATCGGGCTCGATGTCAAAACGGCTGAGGACGGCAGGGAATGCGTTCGGTTGTTCCAGGAATGGCACCCGCATCTCATCTGGATGGACCGCCGCATGCCGGTGATGGACGGTATCGAGGCCACGCGGCGCATTCGCGCTCTGCCTGACGGGCGGGACGTGAAGATCGTGGCGGTGACGGCTTCGGCATTTGCAGAGCAACAGCAGGAGATGCTGGACGCCGGGATGGATCACTTCGTGCGCAAACCCTATCGCTTTGACGAAATCTACGGCTGCCTCGCAAAACAGCTTGACCTGCGGTACGTCTACGAAACCCGACCAGAGGACGCCGCCACCGCCGCGGCCGAACTCACACCCGCGATGCTGATGGCCCTTCCCGCGCCACTGCGCAAGGAGCTCAAGGAGGCGCTGGAGAGCCTGGACAGCGACCGCATAGACGGAGCCATTGAGCAGGTAGGCGAGATTGACTCCGAGCTGAGCCGTATTCTGTCCCGGTTGTCCGCCCATTTCGATTATCCGGCGATCCTGAAGGCGCTGGCGGCCGATGGATCGTGATGCTCGCCGGTTCCTCGCAACGGAACAGGAAATCGGTGGCGTCGCGCGCGAACCAGCTACGCCGTGCCAACGTCCGGAAGGAGAAAGGTGGTCTGCGCATTAGCTCTATCATAATTATTTCTTATCATCATCATCAACTAATCCGATTTCTGATTATGCCAATGCTCTGCTAGTTTAGAGTCCTAGCGGGGATAAGAAGCAGCCAACATCGCAGACCTCTCGCATCTCAGCCACTGGCGGTTCGAGAGCGCTGATGTGCAGATCGTCCGCAACACTGTTGCTCACGGGCGCTGTTCCTTGTCCACCAAGTCGTTCGATCGATGCAGCCACGATTGGAGAGGAATATGGACGAAAAAGTTGCGGGCAAGTGCCCGGTCGTGCACGGGGCCGTGAACCTCGGGGCGATGTCGAATCGGGACTGGTGGCCGGACCAGTTGAACCTCGGAATTCTCCACCAGAACTCCGCTTTGTCCAATCCGATGGACGAGGCGTTCAGCTACGCCGAGGCGTTCAAAACGCTCGACCTTGAGGCCCTCAAGAAGGACCTCTATGCGCTGATGACCGACAGCCAGGACTGGTGGCCGGCCGACTACGGCCATTACGGGCCGCTCTTCATCCGGATGGCGTGGCACAGCGCGGGCACCTACCGCACCGGCGACGGCCGCGGCGGCGCCTCCTCGGGCAGCCAGCGCTTTGCGCCGCTCAACAGCTGGCCGGACAACGTGAACCTGGATAAGGCGCGCCGGCTGCTGTGGCCGATCAAACAGAAATATGGCGACAAGATCTCCTGGGCCGACCTGATGATCCTGGCCGGCAACTGCGCCATGGAGTCGATGGGGTTCAAGACCTTCGGCTTTGGCGGCGGGCGCGAGGACATCTGGGAGCCCGAAGAAGACATCTACTGGGGGGCGGAGAGCGAGTGGCTCGGCGATAAGCGCTACAGCGGCGACCGGGAACTCGAAAACCCGCTCGCGGCCGTGCAGATGGGCCTCATCTACGTCAATCCGGAAGGGCCGAACGGCGAGCCGGATCCGGTCGCATCCGGCCGGGACGTTCGCGAGACCTTCGCGCGCATGGCGATGAACGATTACGAGACCGTCGCTCTCACCGCTGGCGGGCACACTTTCGGCAAATGCCACGGTGCTGGCGATGCAAAACTCGTCGGCCCCGAACCCGAGGCCGCGTCCATCGAGCAGATGGGCCTGGGCTGGAAGAGCAGCTTCGGGACCGGCAAGGGTGGCGATCAGATCGGCAGCGGCCTCGAAGGCTCATGGACGCCCACACCGACGAAATGGGACATGACCTATCTGGACACGCTGTTCGACAATGAGTGGGAACTGACGAAGAGCCCGGCGGGTGCCTGGCAGTGGACGCCGAAGCAGGCGACCGACGGCAATCTCGCTCCGGCCGCCGATGATGCGTCGAAGCGGGTGCCGATCATCATGACCACCGCGGACATGGCATTGCGCATGGACCCGATCTACGAACCCATTGCGCGGCATTTCCGCGACAATCCGGAAGAGTTCGCCGATGCTTTCGCCCGTGCCTGGTTCAAGCTGACGCACCGCGACATGGGCCCCCGCTCGCGCTATCTCGGCGCGGAGGTCCCGGCGGAAGATCTGGTCTGGCAGGACCCCGTTCCAGCGCTCGACCATGATCCTGTCGGCGCCAGGGACATTGCCGATCTCAAGGCGAGGATTCTGGCCTCGGGGCTCCCGATCCCGGAGCTCGTCTCCACCGCCTGGGCTTCGGCGTCAACCTTCCGTGGCTCCGACAAGCGCGGCGGGGCGAACGGGGCACGCATCCGTCTCAGCCCCCAGAAAGATTGGGCGGTCAACCAGCCTGACCGGTTGGCGAAGGTGCTCAGAACGCTGGAGGATATCCAGAAGACGTTCAACGGCGCCCAATCTGGCGGGAAGAAGGTGTCGCTTGCCGACCTGATCGTCCTTGGAGGTTGCGCCGCGGTCGAACAAGCTGCGAAGAACGCCGGACACGACGTAGAAGTTCCCTTCACACCGGGACGCACCGACGCATCGCAGGAGCAGACCGATGTGGCATCCTTCGCCGTGCTCGAACCCATCGCTGATGGATTCCGCAACTACCAGAAGGCCCGATACAGCGTTCCGGCTGAGAAGCTTCTCGTCGACCGGGCGCAATTGCTGACGCTGACCGCACCTGAAATGACTGTTCTTGTCGGCGGTCTGCGCGCGTTGAACGCGAACTGCGGACAATCGCAGCACGGTGTCCTCACGAAACGGCCGGAGACGCTCACCAACGACTTCTTCGTGAACCTGCTCGACATGGGCACGGAGTGGAAGGCGGTTTCGGCGGCGGAGGATCTGTTTGAGGGTCGCGATCGTAAGAGCGGCGACCTGAAATGGACCGCCTCCCGTGTGGACCTCATCTTCGGTTCAAACTCCCAGCTCCGGGCCATCGCGGAGGTCTACGCCCAGGACGACAGCAAAGAGAAGTTCGTCCGCGATTTCGTGGCGGCCTGGCATAAGGTGATGAACGCGGATCGCTTTGATCTCTCGCAGATTCCGGCCTGACCGCGCCCAGCGCTACGGCGCCGACGACGCACGCGATTCCGGGATGGTCTCACCCACCATTCCGGAATCGATCCCCCCGCCTGCGCCTGCGTTCTCCCGCGCGTCAGCCAGAGCACCCCGAGAAGCGGAGGAGGCGGAGGCGCTGCTGCGCAAGACCCTCGGCGAGGAATGACGCCGCCGCATAGGCCCAGGGGCCGGTTTTGGCTTCCTGCGATGCAGGGGGGCGAGCGGTAGGAGGCCGAAGCGCCGGGGTTGGCTGATGTCTGCTTTCACCACGTATCAGCCGACCCATACAACAAGGTGGGGAACTCCGGCGGGTCGGTTTCCGCCGTTGAGAGCAACGCGAAATCGCGACCGTTGGTCATCAATGAGGCATCACTCAATCGGGTGTCGGCCCAGCCCTGCGGGGGACCAGGCGGCCGGATCACGATTGAGGATGGTTCGAGGTTGACTTGCCGCATGGACCAAGAGGTCATCGTGGCCCAGTTCCAGCGGGATCCCCGGGTCGCGAGGCCGGCGGTGTGATGCCCATGGAAACATAGACGCTCATCAACCCGTCGACGCCACCCTCGGCCATCTCCACCCAGGCTGCCGGAACGTAGATCAATGCGCCGCCGAAAGGAACCGGGGCCGTCGGGATCAGAATGCCGAGGTAGTCCTCCTCGCCCAATCGGATCGGCTTCGTCGATGGTACCAGCGCCAGCACGGCCGCGCCTGGCTTGCCGCCGAAGTGGCACCAGGCAGGGCTCATGTTCTTGAGGTTGTCTCCCTCGCGGGCGTCGACAACCGAAACAAAACGCGCCGCCAGGTCGTAAATGCTGGAGACCACAGGAATGCGACGGACAAGTCTGCCGATTTGAGCGATCAGCCATGGGCCGATCCGCGACTCGACGAGAAGGCCAAGGAAATAAATCCCACCGCCGATGATGGCGAGGCCGACGAGGTAATGTACGAACTCCGACGCGCCAGCACCGACGCCGAACGAGGCGAGAAATCTGCCAAAGGCACTGCTCGGCCCTATGTATTGGTTAAGCAGCGACAAGAGCCAACCGACGACAAAGATCGTCAGCACCAGGGGGAGGGCAGCCAGAAGGCCGCTGATAAAGATACGCCCAACTCGGCTCATGCTGTTCCTCCGACAATTGTGTGCAAATCGCAGTACTGGCAGGTCGCCCCGCAACCTCGGTCTCGGCAGAGGTGCAGTGAAGCCGCCGTCTCTATGTCCGCCGTATCGCTGCGGGAATGGCAGGCAGCCGAAACTGCGCCATTTCGCGCGAGCCGAACGTAGCGGATCAGACGGCGAGTTCAAAGGGCTGAACGGCGGTTTCCACGCTAGTACAGCCCGAGGCAAGTTCGCACCCTATTTGTCGCAAGTGCGCAAGCGAACATGCCTCGGAAAAGCTGTACTAGAGTCAATAACTTGCTAGTACGCTTAACCCGCAGGAAATCCTGTGAGAGCGTGCGGCAAGTCGGTCAGGATTTCCTGCGGGGCGTACTAGGATCCTGACACCGAGCAGGAACATCATGTCGAGCGCCTTCAGGCCGGCAGCCCCACCGCCCGGGCGGTGTCGCCGTTGACCCGCGCAAGGAGGTGTCTGACCGTCGTCCCCGTGGGCCATGGGCGGAACTGGAGTGCAACAAGGACTGCACACCCCTCAGCCGAAAAATTAGTAACCGCCCAACAATTCCGACAGCTTCCATACGACCTGACCGTATCCGCGATCGATATACACACCGACCTGTGCGATGAGGGCGTAGGCGGCTCCGATTTGCGTTACCGCGTAACCCGCTACGGTAAATTGAGCGAGGCTGAATACACCAATTCCAAACTGGGAAATATTCACGACACCAATTCCGAACTGACCAATTGCAACGATACCTTTCGCTACAACAGGAACGCGGTTGGGACGGTATTTGAAAGCGACGTGAACGAGCGGTAATCCAAGGATCTCCGTCTTGGACTTCCATTCCCACCCCCAACCATCCCAAATTTCCTGTGCTGGATAGGGTGCCCCGCATTTAGGACAGAAGAAAGCCTGTTCGCTGATATCAGCGCTGCATTCCCGACACTTTTTCATTGTCTTATCAGACTGTTCTTGCCACGGGGTTCTTCGATATAGCTAAATCAGCCGAGCCTCAAAATCATGATTTTAGGGCTCCCCGAACAATTACTGAGTCTCGCTAATCACGAACGGCAGCTGAAAGATTGGCGGCCTTGTCGAGGTTTGCCGTGTCTGTCCCGGAAAGCGCGACAAGCTTCGCGCTGCCCGCATCAGCTCGATCAAAATTCGCCCCCGCAATATTCGCCCCGGTGAGATCGGCGCCGCCGAGTTGCGCTCCCGTAAGATTGGCCCCGGCAAGATTGGCGTTCTTCAAGGAAGCGAATTCCAGGTTCACACGCGACAGATCGGCACCGGAGAAATCCGCGCCATCGAGCGTCGCCGAAGTGAAGACAGCACGCATCAGCCCCATCGACTGGTTGCGCATGTCTGCCGCCAGATTGGCACCGTTGAATTTTGCGCCCTTCAGGCTGGCTTTTGACATGTCCGCCGCAATTCGCGCTCCCGAAAGGTCGGCGCCGTCGAGCCTGGCCCCTTGGAGCTGGGTTTGGAACAGCGTTGCTTTCCGAAGATCGGCACCGCTCAAATCGGCCTTCAGCATCCACGCCTGATCGAGGATCGCCCCTTGCAGATTCGCACCCTGCAGCTTCGTGTTGTTGAGGCGCGCGGTGCGGAAATTGACATCCGCCAGATCGAGGTTCGAGAGGTCGAGACCGTTCAGGCTCTTGTCGGAAAAATCGGCGTGGCTGCCTCTCGCTCTTGCTGCAGCCACCTTCTTCATCACATCCTGGCGGGAGAACTCGGCCTGCGTCATGGCGGGCGATGTGAGATCGACATACCGCAACATATCCTGCGCACGGGGCGATCCCGCCACGGCCAGCGTCGCAAGAATGCCAGACAAAGCGATGAAGATCCTCATTGCCTCCTCATTTTTCCATCTCGGGGAATGCCCGACTCATCCAATCGAGAATAGCGAAAACGTCCGCGGCGCGACACGCATTAATGGGAATGATGCCCGGTATCGTCACGATGGTTGCGGCCTGGAAGCTCGACCCGGTTTCCTGCGCCATGCCCCACCTGTCCCCCACGCACTATGCGATGTTCGGCAGGTGTTCACGCGCCAGCATGCGCCAACGCTCTCCTCCGTTTCATCCGGAGAACGGCGTAAAGTCGTTGGTTCACAAGGAGAATGATGGTGCGCACGACAGGGATTGAACCTGTGACCCCCGCCATGTCAAGGCGGTGCTCTACCGCTGAGCTACATGCGCGCACCCCGACACCTGCGCTCCGAGGCGCGTCGGGAACCGAAGAACTCAAGGCATAATATAAAGTCTCCCGCCAGGCAAGCAGCAATGGCGCATCGCGCGGGCAGGGGGGGCATTTCACCGTTCAGCATAGCGGCATGGACCAGATCCCGAACGCCTCGCCGACTGCGCAGCGGGCAGATCGACCGGACGTCAGGACACGTGTCCTCTGTCCGCATTCATTGCAAGCCGGGGAAATCGATTTTGTCGCCGACTTCAATGCCGAGGCGATTTGCGCTGCCCGCCCGAAGCTCGATCACCGCGCGCGCCTGCCCACCGGACGCGATAACGCGTTCCGACAGCGGCTCCGTATTCCGCTCGATGCGCAGCACCGTTCCATTGCGCCGCAAGAAGATCATATCGAGAGGAACGTATGTGTTCTTCATCCACATGGTGATCTCCTGGTCCTCCGGATAGATGAAGATCATCCCCTCATCAGAACCTAGGGAACGCCGGAACATCAGGCCGGTTGCCTGCTCCTCCTTGGAGATCGCGACTTCCAGTGAGAGTGTGTGATGGCCGGTGGCGTTGTTGATGGTCAGCGGCTTCTTATCGAGCGCCAGCACTATGGGCGAAGCCAACACAGACATAACAACACAAAGCAGGGCAGCCTGAACTGCCCTGCCGCTCTTTCTTCTAACAGACCCAACCCTGCGCACGTCAATGAGACGACGGGAAGGTCGAACTGGCGCCGTCCGGCCGCAGCTCCGCAGCCATCAAGCCCTTGGCGCCTCGCCCGAACCGGACGAGAACGGACTGGCCTGGACGCAGCTCCGCAAAACCAAAGCGCCGCAGTGTTTCCATATGCACGAAGATGTCCTCCGTGCCGTCACCGCGAGTTACGAACCCGAACCCCTTGAGGCGGTTGAACCACTTCACCACGGCACGCTGCCAATCGCTTTCTGCGATGACGGTGACATGGGTGCGCTGCGGTAGTTGGGAAGGATGGATCGCGGTGCTTTCATCCATACCCAGGACACGGAAGGCCTGCAGCCCGCGATCGCGCTCAAGCACTTCGCAGACCACTCTGGCACCCTCATAGGCTGTCTGATAACCGTCGCGGCGCAAGACCGTCACATGCAGGAGAACATCCGGCATACCATTATCAGGGACTATGAAACCATAGCCTTTCGATGCGTCAAACCATTTGATCTGGCCAGCAACGACGACAACCTCGACGCCGGCCTGTTCATGCTCGGGCGGTTCCCCGAACGTTGAGACAACTGGAGGTAATTTATCCCCCATATCGTGATCCCCCGCTTTACTTAGACTGTTGTACCTATCTGCTCCGCGAGGACTACCGCCTCAGCCCCGCTTCACAAATCGTTAAACGAACATACCATTCGCTTGGATGCAGGCCAGTGAAATTTCAATGCTATTGGATAAGTCTCCCCATAGGATGGGGACACCCTTTACTGACCACCTCCGCGCAACGCACACAACATATTGTTCTATAACACTTTTCCGCCTCTACCCTCTCCATCCTGCCGAAGGCGATATGATCTTATGGTAAGATCTCGCGCCACGGCACAACTCCCCTCCACAGCCTCCGCGTGTGCGGCTGATGTGCGGTTCCACCGAATCACCACGGCCCGCACGAGCACCATGACACGCATACCCGCAGCGGACCGCCTGACTACGAATTGTTAACTATTTCGCTCCGATGGGGCGGAAATGTGTTCGCAACGTGCTTTCCACGGATTAAACAGCGCCACGCCGGATCAACGAATTTGTGAGTTGCCGCACACATTGCTGCCCCAACCCTGCATCCGTCCCGTCGGTGTCTCCTATGAGCACGCGGTAGCGTCCGATCCACCGCCGGAAGCCACGGCGAAGGCTCCCGTCCACCAGATCCGTCAGGCGAGTTTGAGCCCAACGATCCCCGCGATGATCAGGCCGGCCGAGACAAGGCGCATGGCGGACGCAGGGTCGCCAAAGAACGCAATACCCGTGGCAAGAGCGCCCACCGCGCCGATGCCGGTCCAGACCGCGTAGGCCGTGCCCATGGGGATCTCGCGCTGCGCCACAAGCAGCAACACGCCGCTCACCGCCATGCACAGGATGGCGAAGCCAATCCAAACCAGGCGCGCAAGGGAGTCTGTTCCGCCCAGTTTGAGTCCGACCGGCCAACCGATCTCACAGATTCCGGCAAGGATGAGACAAAGCCAGGCCATCATGCATCTCCGAACTGACATCCGTGCGCGGGGTAGCATACCGCAACGGACGGACCCGTCGCCGTCACCATAGCGGCGGACCGTGAAATATCCGTTTTGGGGAAAGCATCGGAGGCAGCGGCGCAAGGGCACTGCCCGCCGGGGGCGTCGCTGGTCGCGCCGCTCCGCACCGCGCGCCATGGTCACGAAATGTCCCGTCGTGACACGCGCCAGGCGCGTTGTGATCCGTTTTGAACCGTCCCTGCAAAAAGGGTTACCTTAAGGGATTATTGCACTGCACACTTGGATGCCGCATACTTCCCGAGCTTCACTGTATACAATGGGCATCGCCGTGGACCGCGTCGGCCGTTGCCCGCGATGGGGGACGGTCTGCGATGCACTATCATTCCTATGAGCTGGCTCATACGGCACTGACGCCTTTGCGGTGGAGCGCTCACAGCTTGAAGCTCCAGCTCGAATCCCCCCTCAACCCCTTTCGGCAGATGCTTGGGCAGCGCATGCTGGCCGCGGGCTGCGAACTCTTCGAAAATGTCACACGCCGTTACGGCAAACCGGAATTCGGCATCACGGAAACGCGGATACATGGCCTTCCCGTGCCGGTCCGGGAAGACGTGGTTCTGCGCACGCCGTTCTGCAATCTCCTGCATTTCGACCGCGACAAGTCCGTCGCCGGCAAGCGGTACGATCCCAAGGTACTCGTGATCGCCCCCCTGTCCGGCCATTACGCTACGCTGCTGCGGGGCACGGTGCAGGCGATGCTCCGCGAGCACAACGTCTATGTAACCGACTGGGTCGATGCGCGCGAGGTGCCGGCGAACCTGGGCAAATTCGATCTCGATGACTTCATCGACACACTCATTCGCTTCATCCGCTACCTCGGCCCGAATACGCACATCATTGGCGTGTGCCAGCCCTCCGTTCCGGCGCTTGCCGCCGTGGCGGTGATGGCGGCTGAGGGCGATGCCTGTCAGCCCGCTTCGATGACGCTCATGGGCGGCCCGATCGACACGCGCCGGAACCCGACCGCCGTAAACGATCTCGCGCGCACCCGTCCCATCGAATGGTTCGAAAAGAACGTGATCGCGCGCGTGCCGTTTCCGAATGCCGGCTGCATGCGCAGGGTCTACCCCGGCTTCGTACAGCTCACCGGCTTCATGACCATGAATCTCGACCGGCACCTGACGGCACACCACAAGCTTTTCGACAATCTGGTGAAGGGAGACTGCGACTCCGTTCAGCAACATCGTGATTTCTACGAAGAATATCTCGCGGTCATGGATCTGCCGGCCGAATTCTACCTCCAGACGGTTGAAACCGTGTTCCAGCGACATCTTCTCCCCGAGGGCAAGATGACTCATCGCGGCCAGCCGGTCGATTGCCGGGCGATCACCAGGACCGCACTGATGACGGTTGAAGGGGAGCGCGACGATATCTGCGGGCTGGGGCAGACCGAGTCGGCGCATGATCTGTGTCCGAACATCCCCGTGGACGAGAAATACCACTATGTGCAGCCGGGCGTCGGACACTACGGCGTATTCAACGGCACGCGATGGCGGACCGAAATCCAGCCGCGCATCCGGGAATTCATCCGGACTGTGCAGTTCAAGCGCAAGCTCGGCGACCGGGCGCCGACGATGTCGCTGCCCTATCGCGGTCTGCGCGAGGACCGTGAGCCGATCGTAGAATACACGCCGCCGGAGTCGTGATCGGCTACGGCGCTCATCCGTGACGACAGGCGCAGGGCTCGACCGCTCCGGCCACGCGCCACGCCGATACACGGATCATTCCGCAGCGTCGGTGTGGAGCTTCGGAATGTCGATCCCGAGCAACGACTTCAACTGCGTCCCCGGTGCGACGAGATCGGCAAGCGTATAGCCATCGAGAACGGCGAGAAAAGCCGCCAGCGCCTGCTGCAAAATCTTGCCGAACCGGCACTCCGGAGCCAACGGACAGGTATTCGATTCGAGATTGAAGCATTCCGCGAGTTCGAGATTGTCCTCGGTGTAGCGTATGACCTGGCCGATATTGATTTCTTCCGGTGCCTTGGCGAGTGTAATGCCGCCCGAGCGGCCACGGACCGTTTCGACCGCGCCGAATGAGGCCAGACACTGCGCGATTTTCGTCAGATGATGCTCCGAGACGCGGTTCGCCCGCGCGATGTCGGCGGTGCGCATGATCTTTCCGGGGCGCAGCGCGCAGTACATCAGGAGGCGGATGGCGTGATTGCTGTGGAGGGTCAGACGCATGGTTCCAGTTTATCCTGCATCAAGACTCGCGTCGCGGCCACCGCCATACGGCGGCGGAAACCTCTATCCCAAAGGTAACATTTCTGTGAGCGAAGCTGGCGAGGCATTCGGTCGCGGTTGGGGCTGTCCTTGGATTTCTGAGCTCGTTTTTCGCGCGAGGCGCCCGCCATGTCGCGGAAAAACGACGGATTCGATGCCGGTTCTGCCTACCGGAAGGCAACTCCCACAGCAAGATGTAAGTAGGCGATGCGCCGATCACAGCGTGGTGGGGACTGCGTAGGCCAGGGCAAGAGTTCGTCGATACGGCGGGCTGGCCAGCGGTTGACGAGCTTCTCGAGCACATCGGTGAGCCAGGCGTGGGGATTGATGCCGTTGAGCTTACAGGTCTCGATGAACGACGCCACGATCGCCCAATTTTGGGCACCCTGATCATGTCCCGCGAACAGACTGTTTTTACTGTTCAAAGCCAATGGCCGGGTGCTGCGCTCGACCGTGTTGGAGACGATCTCAATGCGGCCATCGTCCAGGAAACGGATCATTCCATCCCAATGGTTCAAGCCGTAGTTGATGGCGTCGCGCACCGCCGACGTTTTCGAGACGCGCGTTCGGCAGTCCTCGAACCAGGATTTCAGCTTCTCGATTTTGGGGCCGGGACTTCGCCTGGCGGACGGCATATCGTTCATTCGGCGGCCGTCCGCGGATTTCTTCTCTGATCTCGTACAACTTCCGTATGCGTGCCAACGCTTCCGAGGCGATGGGCGCCGGGCCTTTGGCGGCGATTTCGTAAAACCGTCGTCGCAAGTGGCTCTTATCTTGAGCTCAAGATAAGAGCCATTATCTGGAGTTCGATTTTACCTGGAGCAGCGTACCGACGCCGCAATCCTGGCCGACGAGATCACGACGCCGGACTCAGCATAAAATCGTTGCGATCAGAGCGACGCAGGAACGCGAGCAGATCCGGCTTGGGCTTCCAAGGCTTGCCCCGTGCAGGTTCGATCCCAGCGTGTTCCCAGAAGTTTTCCAGCGCATCGCGCTTCATCTGCAGGTTTGCGGTGATGTACCGGCCTGTCGTGGCCACGCTGGCATGACCGAGGTAGTCGCGGATCACCGTCACGTCAGTGCCCGACTGTAGTAGAGCCACCGCGCAGCTGTGCCGGCTATGTCTTGATCGACATAGCCGGCACTGTCTACCCCGCCGGACTATGTCGAGTAGCTTAGACCGGAACTACAAGCGTCTGAGGAATAAGGAGAATTTATGCAGAACCACCCGGACCACCCGACATAGTCGGCGCGATCTACAGGCTGTTCGAGAACTCCAGCAGATTGTCGTCGGGCCGAAAGCGGGATGACTTACCGGAATATGGGGTCGTCTTTGCCAATGCCGTCTCCTTCATCGCCAGCGTCGCCTCGAGATAGATCTGTGTGATCTCGACCGATTAATGGCCGAGCCACAGGGCGATGACGGCACGATCGACGCCAGCCTGCAGGAGGTCCATGGCCATCGTGTGCCTCAGACGATGAACAGTGACACGCTTTCCAGTCAGAGACGGGCACATGGCAGAAGCGGTCTGGCGGTGTTTGTTCAG
Organism: Rhodomicrobiaceae bacterium; assembly: GCA_050290865.1. GTDB lineage: Bacteria > Pseudomonadota > Alphaproteobacteria > Rhizobiales > Rhodomicrobiaceae > JARRLC01. The sequence goes on from JBNKIW010000001.1 coordinate 243,414, forward strand.
T
>JBNKIW010000002.1:0-241923 GCA_050290865.1 Rhodomicrobiaceae bacterium
TCATGAGGGAATGTCCCTATGCTAACGTATTACGAGAGAGCGGGGACATACCGGATCGGCCGGTATGGCAGTGCGGCATCATGCCTTTGGGCCATTGGAGGGGGAGCGGCCCAATCTGCCATCCCGCTCAGACTAGTCCTGGTGGGCCTGCGGGTGAAGGCGATACCGGAATCTTATTCTCCGGACCTCTAACGCCAAATCTACGATTTTCATAAAAGTCGCCTACAATTTTCCAGGAAATGCAACTGTTGCCCGGCTGCGGCCGCCGCTGCACCCGGTCCGCCGCCTCGACTGCTGCTTCTCCCCTCCCCTCCCCCGGCACGGAAGGCAGATCGAAAAAGCAACGGTGGCGCCGGAGGAGAGAACTCGAAGAATACAAACCGGTCTGACTGCATTTTTCATAATGATGAAATCGTGAGACGCAATGCCGCACAGTGAAGATTGGTTGAGATCTCTTCGGGGAAGCTATTAGATATCTGTCAGTAGTTTCTGGCGCTTGGCGACGCTTCGGTGGCTGCCTCCCTCATGCGGCTAGCAATGACTTGGTTTCAGAGTCGTGTTCTCGGAATTATTCTCAGTGCCTCCCTTGCGGGAATGGCTCCGGATGCCAGGGGGCAGAGCCATGGTGGAACGGCATCCGGAACCGGTGGGTCTTCCGGTACGAGCGCCGCGGCCAGCGCGGAGAATGGCGCCTTCGCCGTCGATGGCGCCTCCGGAATGCCGGGCGGGGCGATCCCGTTGAGGGTCCGCCTGCCAGCCGCTTTCAGCGCCCGGGCCGCGTCGAAGGCAGCCTACACCTTTCTGATGTTCAAGGGCCTCCCGGAAGGTTTCCTGCTCAATGCTGGATTCCAGACACGCAACACATGGCTCGTTTCGATAAACGATATCCGGGATTTGAAAATGACCGTCCCGCAAGAGTTTCAAGGCGCGTTCAATGTCGACGCCTATCTCTATCGCGGAAAAGGCTTCGCTCCCTACAGAAGCGCCTTTCAGGTCCGGATCGCGCTTCCCGGGCAGAGCTTGCCCACGTCCACCACCTATGCAGGGGGGGCCTCCTCCTCAGCGACGCAAGATGCGACGATCCAGCCCCGCATCGAAGCGCCGCTCTCCAGAAAGGAGGAGGAGGAGCTGTTCGCGCAAGGCGAGGCAGAGCTTCACAACGGCAATATCGTCTTTGCCCGCCTGCTGTTCGAAGAACTCGTTTCTCATGGCAATGTGCGCGGCCTTTTCGCGCTGGCCAAGACGTACGACCCGGCCGTTCTGCAGCAGCTCGGCGCCGTGGGCATTCAGGGGGACGCTCAAAAAGCAAGGGAGCTGTACCGCAAAGCTTCGGAATTCGCGGGGATCCCTGCCCCGGAATAAGCCGCTACGCGCAAAGGATAAATCCATTCGGGAGAGGCCGGGTTCCGGCCATCCTCCCTTTCGCCTGAGGGACCAACATGTTCGGAACTCGAAACAGATCGGCGGCCGGTCTTATGCTGGCGGCGGTGTTTTTCACGGCTTGGGCATCTCCGGCCTCCGCTCAAGGGACGACCGCCTGGAGACCGCAAGCGCAGACGCAAGACGCCGATACCGCCGGCGGCATCCGGGAGCGCGTGAACCGCTGGACGATCGGGCTCGCGGCGGGCAAGCCGGAAGGCGCACCGCTGCGCTTTGCCTCCGAACTGGCGCGCGTGCTCAACAGCCGCGGCGAGATGCGGGTGATCCCCTTGGTGACGCGCGGAATCTCCGGCAACCTCAAGGATCTGCTGTACCTGCGCGGCGTCGTTGCCGCCATCGTCTATGCAGACTCGCTGGGCGAACTGAGCGGCCAACCGAACGTTCAGCACAAGGTGAATTACATTGCCAACCTGTTTCCGGCGGAGATGCATGTTCTGGTACGGCCCGAAATCCGGACGCTCGAAGACCTGAGAGGCAAGAAGGTCAACTTCAACACCAAGGGGACGGCGGCGGCCTATACCGGTCCGATCATTTTCGACAAGCTGAAGCTGGGGGCCATTCATACATTCATCCCGCACCCTGTCGCGATGAAGAAGATGCGCAAGAGCGACGCGTTCGCCGCGGTGGTGTTCGTCTCTTCGAAACCTCTCAACGCGTTTGCGGGCAAGAAATGGCCCCGGGGATTTCATTTCCTGCCGGTGCCCTACAGCATCAGGCTGGGCAGGTATTATCTGCCGAGCGCACTCAAGCATACCGACTATCCCGATCTCATCGCCGAGGGTGAACCGGTGCAGACCATCGCCGTCCCGGCGGTGCTGGCGGCTTTCGACTGGAAGAAGACGAGCGATCGCTACCGCAGAATGAAGCGCTTCGTGAGGTATCTCTTCAACAAGCTGACGATTCTACGGACCCAGCCCGGCTACCATCCCAAATGGAAAGACGTGAACCTCGCGGGCAAAGTGGCCGGCTGGGATCGTTTTCCACCGGTTCAGGCCGAGATCGACAAGCTTTCCTCACCGGGGAATCTGAGCCGCTTCCGCGCGGAGGCGGCCAAGGCGATCCCCGGCGATCGCGTCGCGCAGGAACGCCTGTTCCAGGAATTCTTGAAATGGGCGAGAGATCCCGCCCGTCGCCAGAATGCGGAACGATAGCCAAAACGGCCCTGCACGTCCTCGTGCTCCAGCTTCGGGGGCCGGTTTCCGGGCGTCTGAGCCGGCGCACCAACCCTGGCGCGGCACGGTCTGCCGCGCGTCAACCCAGCTCAATCTCCAGGAGGGCAAATGATCAAATTCCGCAACATCGTGCTCGCGCTCGCGTTGGCCACCGGTATTCCGGCGTCGGCAGCGTTCGCCGAAGAGACGCCGGCGCCTGCCAAGGTGCTGGTCCATGTCGACAACAACGACCAGAAGGTTTTGACGCTGGCGCTCAACAACGTCCTGAACCTTCTCAAATACTACAAAAAGAATGGCACGAAGGTGCAGGTCGAAATCCTGGCCAACGGTCCGGGAGTGCATCTGCTGCGCGAGGATACCAGCCCGGCAAAGGAACGCGTCATGAAGATGGCGGCGGAGAACCCGCAGATTCAGTTCTCTGCCTGCGCCAACACGGTGGCGGCGATGACGAAGAAAGCAGGCGGCAAGAAGCCCCCGCTTCTGAAGGTGGCCAAGATTGTGCCGTCCGGTGTCGTGCGCATCGTCGAACTGGAGAAGCAGGGTTACACCTACATCAAACCTTGATCCGGCGGATTGCATAACGGTCCGGGGCCCCGCCTTGCGGCTGGCCCCGGCGCCTCTTGATCGCGTTCACGGCCGCGACCGTTTCTCAAGATGAGAGACACCCCTCTCAGGATGCACGCGCCGCCATCTTGCTCCGGAGTTTCTCCAATACGCTATCGACGGTGTCGTCCATCCTGTTGGCCACCACGTACAGGTCGTGAAGCTCCCTCAACGTGAGCTTGTCGCCCTTCATTATGGCCGTACGCGCCTGCTTCTCGAAGATGTTCCAGTCCTTCTTGAACTTGGTCAGCGCCGAAGCCGCGTCGCTCGTCAGGTTCATCTTGCCAAGCTGGCCGACATAGACCTTGACAGCCTGAGCGTCGTCGTCGAAATCGGCGACAATGGCCTTGCGTTCCTTGGCCGTGGCTTTGGAGAGCAGGAAGATGTTGAGCGTCGCCTCGGCCACATTGGATTCCAGCTTGGCGAAGGCCGCGTAGGTGATGAAGTCGGCGGTGGGACCGACGATCAAGGGCTGATGGCCCTTCTGATCGGCATAGCTTGCGCCGCCCCAGAGCAGCGCTGCGGAGCTGACCACGATCAGCGATGCCCGGAGCACCGCCCTTAGAAATCGTTTCATGAGCATCTCAGATCCTCATCGGATTGGGGGTAACTGTGCGGCGCGGAACGTCCCGGAAGAGGCGTGCCGCGCGAGATGAGACTGAGGTATAACCGTCTATTGTTGGCCTTCGCCTAAGAGCGCGCGCGGAATTGTAGACAATATCGAGACAGGAGCGTGAAAATCCTGGAATTCGTTCGAATTGTTGTCGAAAATAGCGCAATGCTATTTAATTTCTACGGTAGGGAGTGGCGTTCGCCGCCCGCTCGCTGCGCTTCTCAGCCTTCGATATCTTCCTGTGGGCACACGACGATGCGCCGCGCGGCGGTGTCCACCACGGGGACCGCCTTCTTCGTAAACGCAACCAGCAGCGTCTGGCGCGCGTCCGGCTGGCGGATTTCGAGCAGATCGCCAGCACCGTAATTCTGCACGGCGATCACCTCGCCGATTTCCGCGCCTTCGGGCGAGACCGCGGCGAGACCGACGAGATCGTCATAGTACCATTCGTTCTCGTCCGGCGCGGGAAGGCCGTCGCGGGAAACATAGAGATCGACCCCGCGAAGCGCTTCTGCGGCGGTGCGATCAGCGATCCCGGTCAGCCGTGCGGCAACCGCGGCTCCTTTGATGAAGCGCAGGTCTTCGATCTGGAAAATACGGCCGTCCCCGGCGGTCAGGGGGCCGTAGGCGGTGATGTTTTCGGGGGCCTCGGTGAAGGTGGTGATACGCACCTCGCCCTTCAGCCCTTGCGCACCGGTGATGCGGCCAAGCAGGACCATATCGCCACGGGAAGGCTCGGGGCCGCCGCTGCCGCGCCCTGCCTGCGTTCCGGCCTCGCGAGCATCACGCCCATGCGCGGAGGAGCCGTCGCCGGCTGCTCCGTGGTCCGCGTTGCTCCTCCTGGCCATCCGCACGCCTCCCGGCGGTCAGGTCGCCTCGGCGCCGCCCGCCGCGGCTTCCTCGGCCTTCTTGGCCTTTTCCTCGGCGCGCTCGACCGCCTTCTTGCCGGGCTTGGCCCTCTTCGGGTTGCTCTTCGCCGCACGCTTGGCAAGGCCCTTTTCGTCGAGGAAGCGGAGCACACGGTCGGTCGGCTGCGCGCCGACGGACAGCCAGTATTTGATGCGCTCTTCGTCGAGGACGATGCGGTCGGTATTGTCCTTGGGCAGCATCGGGTTCCACGAGCCGAGCCGCTCGATGAAACGGCCGTCGCGTGGCGCGGTCGCCTCGGCGAGGACGATGCGGTAGTAGGGGCGTTTCTTGGCGCCGCCCCGGGCGAGTCTGATTTTCAGTGACATGTCTGTCTTCCTTGTCTGAACGCTGTTTCTAACCAATGAATTCCCAATTGGGGCAAGCTGATCGCCCGCTGTCGCGTGGACGGAAGGTCCGCTGTCGGCAGCGCCAGGGCCACTTCCTTGAGGGGATCCCGCTTCGTTCCAGTTTTCCTTGCGCCGCGGTTGCTAATCCTGCTCGCGGCCTTCGCTTTCCCCCCGCACCCTCATCGCCTCGCGGCGGCGCCTGTCCTCGGCCTCAAGCTTTGCGAGAAAACCCGGCAGCATGTGCAACGCAACGCCAAAGCCGACCACCACGACACTCATCAGATACACCCACCACGGTATTGCCATCGCCTCGCCCCTTCGTAACTACGCCCATATGCCCGTATGCCCATGCGCCCATTCACGGCCTGCGGCTCACGCTGGATTCGCGCTTTCGCGGGAATGACAAGGAGCGAAAACTCACTTCTTCTTCCCCGGCACGCCTGGCAATCCTGGAAAACCTTTCGGCATGCCCGGTAATCCCGGCAAACCGCCCAGGCCTCCCGGTGGCATCTGCGGCAGCCCGCCCGGCATCTTCTTCGCCGCCTCCGCCATCTCCGGCGTGATCTCCATATCCGGCATGCCGCCGCCCAGCCCGAACATCTTGGCGAGGCCGCCCTTGCCCTTCGCCACGCTCTTCATCATGCTGGCCATCTGCCGGTGCATATCCAGGAGCCGGTTCACCTCCTGCACGCTGCGCCCCGAGCCCGCCGCGATGCGTTTCTTGCGCGACGCCTTCAAAACCTTCGGGTGCCGCCGCTCCTGGGGCGTCATCGAGGAAATGATCGCCACCTGATGCTTGAACATCCGGTCGTCGAGATTGGCGGTATCCAGCGCCTTCTTCATCTTGCCGATACCGGGGAGCATGCCGAGGATGCTCGACATGCCGCCGAGCTTCTGCATCTGCGTGAGCTGCTCGGCCATGTCTTCGAGCGAGAACTCGCCCTTTTGCATCTTGCGGGCCATCGCCTGCGCCTTCTCGGCGTCGATGGTCGCAGCCGCCTTTTCCACGAGGCTGACGACGTCGCCCATGCCGAGAATGCGGCCCGCGACCCGCTCGGGATGGAACTCCTCCAGCCCGTCGAGCTTTTCGCCCGTGCCGAGGAATTTGATCGGCTTGCCGGTGACATGGCGCATGGACAGCGCCGCGCCGCCGCGGCCGTCGCCGTCGATGCGGGTCAGGACGATGCCCGAAATACTGATTCGTTCGTCGAAGGTTCGCGCAAGGTTCACGGCGTCCTGGCCGGTGAGGCTGTCGGCGACCAGCAGCGTCTCATGCGGATGCGCGATGTCACGGATTTCCTCGGTCTCGGTCATCAGCGCTTCGTCGATATGCAGGCGCCCGGCCGTATCCAGCATTACCACGTCATAGACGCCGAGACGCCCGGCCTCCATGGCCCGGCGCGCAATCTGCTGCGGCGTCTGGCCCGCGACGATGGGCAGCGTGTCGATCCCGGTCTGCTCGCCGAGCACGCGGAGCTGCTCCTGCGCGGCGGGGCGGCGCGTGTCGAGCGAGGCCATGAGCACGCGGCGCTTGTCGCGCTCGGTGAGGCGCTTGGCGATCTTGGCGGTGGTCGTCGTCTTACCCGAGCCCTGCAGGCCGACCATCATGACGGCGAAGGGCGACGGCGCGTTGAGGTCGAGCGGCTGCGCCTCGGCGCCGAGCGTCGCCACCAGTTCGTCATGAACGATCTTCACGACCATCTGGCCGGGCGTGACGCTCTTGACCACCTCGTGGCCGACAGCCTTGTTACGCACGCGGTCGGTGAATGAGCGGACCACGTCGAGCGCCACGTCCGCCTCAAGGAGCGCGCGGCGCACCTCGCGCATGGCCTCGCCGACGTCCTTTTCGGACAGCGCGCCGCGTCCGGTGAGCTTGTCGAGAATACCGGAAAGGCGCTCGGATAGTGATTCGAACATGGGCTGGCCCTGGCTGATGGTTTGCGGCTGGTGTCCCGTCTCGGAATTGCCTTTACGCACTCGCGGCACAATGTGAAGGCAATTGCGAGACGCCACACTCGCGAACGCAAAAAACACCCGCGGGCGAAAACTCGCTGGCGGGTGTGCTCCCCTTGCCTCCCGGCTTAACGCCTCGCATCCTTCATGGGGATGGGCAGCCATGTGCAAGGCGAGCGTTCTTGCGTTCGCAACTTTAATTGGAGCAAGGTTTACGCCCCCGAGGGGTGCCGCGTCAACAGCGCAATTCGGGGGGCGGCCCCTCGGGCACTGGTGATGATCTTACGGCTCCTCCGTATGCTCCGCCGCGAACACGCCATGCTCGGTCACCAGCACGATGATGAGCGCCGCCAGCGCCAGCAGCGTGAAGCCCACCACCAGCGGCCTCACCGTCCCGTCGAACGATTGCCCGACCAGCCAGCCGAACAGCGCGCCTGCGCCCGTCGTGTAGAACCCCACGAATGACGACGCCGTCCCGGCGATCTCCCCCATCGGCTCCATGCACAGGGCGTTGAAATTCGGCGCGATCAGGCCGAAGCAGAAGAACGTCACGCCCGCAAACAGGCAGAAGACCGCCAGCGGCGGCTTGCCCGGAAACCCGGCAAGCGCCATCACCCCGCAGGCCGTCAGAAATCCGAGCATGGCGATGTGGGACACGCGCCGCATGCCCAGCCGCTCGACCAGCCGCGTGTTGAGGAACGACGCCGGAATCATCACCGTCGCCACCCCGCCGAACACCAGCGGGAAATCCGTCCCCAGCCTGTAAACATCGGTGAAGATCTGCTCGGCGCTGCCGACATAGCTCATCAGCGCGCCGAAGAACATCCCGAACGCCGTGGCGTAGCCGACCGTCTGCCGCGTGGTGACGACCGCCCCGATGGCGCGGCCGATCCGCTCCGGGGTCAGCGGGATGCACTCGCGCTCGCCATGCGTCTCGGGCAGTCTTACGGCCGACCACACTAGCGTGATGAGCGATGCCGCCAGCAGGACGAGGAAGATCCATGGCCACGGCCCGGCGGTCAGGACGGCCTGTCCGATCGTCGGCGCCAGGATCGGCACGGTAATGAAGATCATCATCACGAAGGACATGACCCGGGCCATGCGCCGCCCGGCGAAACGGTCGCGCACGATGGCGATGGCGATGACACGCGGCGACGCGGCGCCGATCCCCTGCACCACACGCGCCGCATACATCGCAGGGGCATTCCAGGCGACAATGGCGAGAAGCGTCCCCGCGGCGAACAGGATGAGCCCGGCGAAGAGCGGCCTTTTGCGCCCGAAATGGTCGGACAGGGGGCCGAAGATGAACTGTCCGGCGGAGAAACCGACGAGATAGAAGGTGATGATGAGCTGCCGGTCGTTCGGATGGCCGACCTGGAGGGTGCGGCTCATTTCGGCGAGCGCGGGCAGCATGATGTCCACCGAAAGCGCCGTCAACGCCATCATCAGCGCAATCAGCGCGATGAATTCGGGGAGAGGCATGCTCCTGAGCGTCGGCGAAAGGGGACGGTCGGACGTTTTCAGCATGACAATGACGATAGGGGCAACCGGGGCTGTGTGTCCAGTCTCCGTGTGCGCAATGTCGGTATTATACTGCGGGATTGCAAGTATTCTCCTCAGGATACGTCATCTTGCGGAAGGTTAACCGGCTCTCTCCGGCGCGCCGGACCGAGATTTTCGGGCTGAGGAACATCCCCTCCCTCCCTGCAAAGAGACACCGGGGCAAACCATATAATGTTCGACACCGGCGCCCGAATGCGCGATGCTTCGCGGCGCGCCTACAATCCTGCAGCAGAGGACCGAATCGGCCCATGATGACCTTTTTGGAACGCCCCGCCCCGGCTTCAGACAGCAAGATCAAGCTTCACGGCCCGGAGGCCTTCGCAGGCATGCGCCGCGCAGGCCAGCTCGTCGCCGAGGCGCTGGACATGATCACTGAATATGTGCGGCCCGGCGTCACCACGGAGCGGCTCGACGAACTCGTCATGGAATTCGCGCTGGCGCATAACGCCGTTCCGGCGCCGCTCAACTACCGCGGTTTCCCGAAGGCGATCTGCACCTCGGTCAACCATGTCGTCTGCCACGGCATTCCGGGGCCACGGCCTCTGCGCGACGGCGACATGGTCAATATCGACATCACCCTCATCGTGGACGGCTGGCACGGCGATTCGAGCCGCATGTACCCGGTCGGCGAGATTTCGCGGAAGGCCGAACGCCTGATCGAGGTGACTTACGAGGCGATGATGCGCGGCATCGCCGTGATCCGGCCCGGCGCCTTCACCGGCGATATCGGCGATGCCATCCAGACCTATGCCGAGGGAGAGCGCTGCAGCGTCGTGCGCGATTTCTGCGGCCACGGCCTGGGGCGCACGTTCCACGACCGGCCGAACATCCTGCACTATGGCGAACGCGGCGAGGGTGTGCGGCTGGAGGCCGGCATGTTCTTTACCGTGGAACCGATGATCAATCTGGGTAAGCCGCATGTGCTGATGCTGTCCGACGGCTGGACGGCGAAGACGCGCGACCGCTCGCTGTCGGCGCAGTTCGAGCACACGGTGGGCGTGACGGCGGCGGGCTGCGAGGTGTTCACCTATTCCCCGCGAGCCTGGCACAAGCCGCCCTATCACGGCGCGGTGCTGCGGTAGACAACATCAACGCAGTTCCGTCACCCGCGAAGATCGATTTCCGCGTGAGGACGTCTATCTCCATCCCGGAAATGTGAAGGGCTCCGTCGGCCTCGGCTTCGGCTTCGCCTTGGCGTTGAATTCGGCCAATTTCTTGTCAGCGTCCTTGGTGTAACGGCCTTGCGGAAAAGCCTTCAGATAGGCGGCATAGGACACGCGGGTGTTGTCCTTCCGTGCCTTGGCCCAGGCCGCTTCGTCGCGCTTGCGCTCACGCTCCGCGCGCAGCCGCGCACGCAGCCGCGCGATCCGCTCCTTCGCGCGACGGGCATGCGGACCTTTGGGGTAGGCGCGCAGATACACCTTGAAGGCTTTTTCCGTCCCCTTCTTCGACGCCGTGTTCCAGGCTGCCTGTTCAGCCCTCAGCGCGTCGCCGACGATGATTTTCGTGAGCTTGATCCTTGCCTGCCTGATTTCGGCATCGTCTCGCCCATCGGTTCCCTGCAGGAACTCGGCGAGCTGGTCGGCATCTTCCAGCGCGGCGATCAGGCTTCGCAGGCGCGCGCGTGCTTCCTTGGCGGGGGGCGCGTCGGGATATTGAACGAGAAAACCGTGAAGGGAGAGGAGGTCATTGGAGTAGCGCAGGTCGAGCCATGCCTGCTCCCAGCCTTCTTCGTCCGTTTGCGCGGCAGCCTCCGGTTCCGCCCGGGCCGCGGTGTCTGCGCTGTCGGGTGTCTCAGCCGGTGCGTCCGTCGCCGCGGCCGTTTCGTCTTCCTTCGCGCCGTCGGGCTGCGAAGCGCTGACTTCCCGCTCGCCTGCAGGCTCAGTTTCGTCCGTAGCCGCCTCATCGGCGGGCTTGGCATCGGCTTTCGCCGTCTCCCCAGAACGCGCAGCGCCGTCGGTTCTCGCGCTCTCTTCGCCCGCAGGCCTGGTAACCGCGGTTTCGGGCGTCGAGGAGGGGGCCTGCTCGAAGGCCGCAACGGCGTCGCGCTCTTTCGAGACAGCTGCCGTGTTCAGGATTTCGGAGGTGTCGGATGGCGCGGGCGTGGCAGCGTCGTCCTTCGCCGGTCCCGTCCCGGGTCCCGCCTTCGCCTTCATCGCCGGGGCAATGGCCGACGGGTCGCTTGGCGGCTCTTCCGCCCTGCCCTCCTGCCCCAGCCCGCTGCCGGCGGCGGCTGACTGCGCCAGATCGTCGCGGACAGAGGTCATCTGGTCCGGCACCTCACCATCCGGTTGGCGCGGCATCAGCCAGTAGGACACGCCGCCCGCCACAAGGATGGCAACGGCTAACGATACCGCGATGCCCATGCGCTGCCGCCGCCGCGCCCGTTGCCGGTCCTGCTCCGCCTCTTCCTCCAGGTACCGCAGCCTTTGGTAGGCGTCGTTGATCTTGCGGAATCGCAGCTCCGCCTCGGTATCACCTGGATTGAGATCGGGATGCAGCTTCTTGACGAGGGTTCGATAGGCCGCCCTCACCTCCTCCGGCGAGGCATCGTCCTGCAAACCGAGGACCGTGTAGGCATCCTCGTCATCGACTCGATCCGCGGCGGCGAAGCTCTCGAAATCGTCCTCATCGTCGTCAACCACTTCCGGAAACCACTCCGCCGGCGGCACCAGTGCGGCGGGGAGCAGAGTGGTCGCGTCGCCATAAGCCTGCTGCACCTGCCTTGGCGTGAGATTCCGCACGTTTTGTAGGCTGGCGCCGATGAGCACCGCGGCATCTAGGCTCGCGCCGGCGAGGTCGGCATTGTCGAGAATGGCGTCCGTCAGATCGGTGCGGACGAGCCGGACACGATCGAGCCGCGCATGCGTGAGATCGGCGCCGATGAGACTGGCGCCACCGAGATCGGCCCCGGTCAGCGTGGCGAAGCGCAACATCGCGCCTTCCAGGTTCGCCCCGCTCAGATCGATGGGGCCGCCCGTGCTGGGTCCGAATTGCCGTTGACTGAGCGGGAGTTCGGCGCGGACAAGATCGGGGACGAGTCCCGGATTGCTGTCGCGCCAAGCGTTCCACGCCGCAGGGCCCTCTAACAGCTTCGCGAGATGTTCGGCATCCGCCATCTCACCCCTCCATCACTGAAGCGGCCTCATGGCTGCGCGACATCACACGGCACCTAATGGAGCTCACCCGAAACCAGTTCATTCCCCCCCGGATGCCCTCTTCCGGTAATACGTCCCTCTGCGGCGGGACAGCCGACCCCAAACGCCCCATGATACCCTCCAGAACCGGGCACGTTCAAGATCATAAGGTCTAAGTATTTTCCCTGCGCCTGTTTGGCCAGTCATGTGGCAAAACAGCACGGGTGCTTCTCAACGGTGGATCACAGACGATTTTATACATAATCCGCTATGCCGGTCCAATTGCCCGGCCGGGAAAGGTTAAGGACGCTTGACCCGGGGGCGCCGCATGCGCCTAATACAGCGTCGAACGCGTGTTCCGCATCCGTCAATACGGCACATTGCGTATCTTATGCCGCAACCCGCGTCTCCTTCGAACACCAACTGCGTCTCACGCGGAATCCATGTGTTAGGAGTGAGACGGGGAGCATTTCATCCGAGGAGCGCATTTTGCACGTGATCACGCCGGAGGAACACGGAACCGAGGACAAACTCAAGCCCTTGGTGGCGCTGGTCGGTGACGAGATGGGGCAGGTCAACCGGATCATCCTCGAAAAGGCGCGCTCCGACGTCGACATGATCCCCGAATTGGCTCGGCATCTCATCGATTCAGGCGGGAAGCGTATGCGGCCGATGCTCACCATCGCCGCCTCCAAGCTTTGCGGTTATGGCGGCGGTGACGGGCATGTGCAACTCGCCGCATGCGTGGAGTTCATGCACACGGCCACGCTGCTGCACGACGACGTCGTGGACGAGAGCGACCTGAGGCGCGGAAAGGTGGCGGCGCGTCTCCTTTGGGGCAACGAGGCAAGCGTGCTCGTCGGCGATTTCCTCCTGGGGCAGGCGTTCAAAATGATGGTCGATGTCGGATCGATGGGCGCTCTGCGCGTGCTCTCGAATGCCGCAGCGGTCATCGCCGAGGGCGAGGTGATGCAGATCGCCGTCTCCAAGAACACCGCGACGACCGAGGAGGAATACCTCGCCGTGATCCGCGCCAAGACCGCAGCTCTGTTTTCCGCGGCAGCGGAGGTCGGCGCGATCATCGCCGGGCGCCCAGAGGCGGAGCAGGCGGCATTGAGCGCCTTCGGGATGAATCTGGGCCTCGCTTTCCAACTCGTGGACGACGCGCTCGACTATTCCGGCGAGCAGGCCAAGCTGGGTAAGACCGTCGGCGACGATTTCCGCGAGGGCAAGATTACGCTGCCGGTGGTCCTGGCGTTTCAGCGTGGCGATGAAGAGGAACGGGCTTTCTGGCACCGGACCATGGAAGGCGGCGAACCGGCGGACGCCGATCTTGAGCACGCTATCGCCCTCATGAAGGAGCGCGGCGCTCTCGCCGATACCATCGCCCGCGCCCGGCATTATGGAGCGCTCGCCAGCGAGGCGATGGCGGTCTTCCCGGCGAGCCCGGAGAAGTCGGCGATGCTCGACGCAGTGGAATTCTGTATCGCGCGCGTCCATTAGTACACCCCGCCGGAAATCCTGTGAGAGCGTGCAGCAAGCGGGGCTGGATTTCTTAGCGGAGGTGCTCTCCGGCAACCCCTTTGAAACGCCGCCGAAATAAGTTGACGCTGGAAATCGGGTTATATAGCGTTCATCACACATGCTGTTAAGAAGCATTTGCAACAACGGCCCGCGAGACGATCCCATGCCCCACAGTCGCACGCTCGCCGCGATCCTCGGCGTTATCGCGTTTCTTGGCGCCGCACCTCGCCTTTCGGCGGAGGAAGTGAACCTCTATTCCGCCCGCAAGGAAGCTCTCATCAAGCCGCTCCTCGACCGCTTCACCAAGGAGACGGGGATCACCGTCAATCTCGTCACCAGCGGCGAGGACGCGATCCTGAAGCGCCTGGAGCGCGAGGGCGTCAACAGCCCCGCCGACCTCCTGTTGACGACCGACGCCGGGCGCCTTTTCCGCGCCAAGGCCGCGGGCGTCACCCAGCCCTTCGCTTCCCAGGCTGTCGAAGACGCCGTCCCGCCCCAGTACCGCGATCCCGAAAACCACTGGACCGGCCTCTCTCTGCGCGCCCGCCCGATCCTCTATGTCAAGGGCAGGGTGGCCCCCGAGAGCCTGTCCACCTACGAAGATCTGGCCGACCCGAAATGGAAGGGCCGTATCTGCATCCGCTCATCGTCGAGTATCTACAACCAGTCGCTGGTCGCCTCGTTGATCGCGGCACACGGCATCGGCAAAACCGAGCAATGGGCCAGGGGCCTCGTCGCCAACCTCGCCATCCCGCCGAAAGGCGGCGACCGCGACCAGATCAGGGCCGCCGCCGCCGGGCAGTGCGATCTGGCGATCGCCAACACCTATTATCTCGCGGGCATGCTGGCCTCGCCCGGCCAGCGCGCGGCGGCGGAGAAAATGGCCGTGTTCTGGCCGAACCAGGGCGGCCGCGGCACCCATGTGAACATATCCGGCGCGGCGCTCACCAGATCGGCGAAAAACAAAAGCGCAGCCATGAAGCTCCTGGCGTTCCTCGTCTCACCCGAGGCCCAGGCGTGGTACGCGGAGGCCAACGGCGAGTATCCCGTGCGCGAGGGCGTGCCCGTAAGCGCGACGCTGCAGTCCTGGGGAACGTTCAAGCCTGACAGCGTCAACCTCGGCAAGCTGGGGGAGAACAACGCCGACGCCGTCAAGTTGATGGACCGGGCGGGCTGGAAATAGGATAGGGTTCTCGTAATCCCGGTTCCGGGGCGGAAATTGAGAGGCTCGCCCCCCGGCGGGCCTCTTCCTTCTCTCGCAGGCTTCCATGGTCACGACCGCCTCCCGCCCTGCCTCCTGCTTACGTCTTCCCTCACTCAGAGGGGAGGGATGGGCTGCAGGCGTGGTCGCGATCGCCGTCCTGCTGGCGCTGCCGGTCCTCGTGGTGTTTGCCAATGTCTTTCTTCCCGCCGGGGACATCTGGGCGCATCTCGCCCGGACCGTCCTCGCCGATTACATCGTCAATTCGCTGCTCCTCATGCTGGGCGTGGCGGCGGGAACCTTCATTGGCGGCGTGGGTTGCGCGTGGCTCGCCTCGATGTGCCAGTTTCCCGGCCGCAGCTTTTTCGAATGGGCGCTGCTCCTGCCCATGGCCCTGCCCGCCTACATCATCGCCTACACCTATACGGGCCTCCTCGATTTCGCCGGGCCGGTGCAAACGCTCATCCGCGAGACAAGCGGATGGGGCTACGGTGACTACTGGTTTCCGGAGGTGCGCTCGCTCGGCGGCGCCGTCGTCATGCTGTCGCTGGTCCTGTTTCCCTACGTCTATCTGCTGACGCGGGCGGCGTTTCTCGATCAGTCGGTCTGCGTGCTCGATGTCAGCCGCACGCTCGGCAACGGGCCGTGGCGCACCTTCCTCACCGTGGCCCTTCCGCTCGCACGCCCGGCCATCGCGGCGGGGCTGTCGCTGGCGCTCATGGAGACACTGGCCGATTACGGCACGGTGAAGTATTTCGGTGTCGCCACCTTCACGACCGGCATTTTCCGCACATGGTACGGCCTGGACAGCGCCGTGGCCGCGTCGCAGCTTTCCGCCCTGCTCATGGTGTTCGTGCTGTCGCTCATCGTATTGGAGCGCGTGTCGCGGCGGAAAGCGCGCTTTCATCACACCAGCCAGCGCCATCAGGACATCCGGCGCCTGCGGCTCAGCGGCTGGCGGGCGGCGGCGGCCTTCGCCTTCTGCTTCCTCGCTGTCGCACTCGGCTTCCTCGTCCCCGCCGGCCAACTCATCTGGTGGAGCGTGACAGTAGCTGGAGACCAGATCGACGCCCGCTTCCTCAGCCTGGTGTGGAACACGGTGAAGCTCGGGGCGATGGCGGCGGTGCTCGCCGTGGCGCTGGCGTTGTTGCTGGGCTACGGGCAGCGGCTTCAGGCGCGGCAGAAGGTCGTGCGCATCGCGGTGCGGATGGCGGGCATGGGCTACGCGGTGCCGGGAACGGTGATCGCCGTCGGCGTCATCATCCCCTTTGCGTGGTTCGACAACACGCTCGACGCTTTCATGCGCGCCCGTTTCGGCATCTCCACCGGCCTCGTTCTCAGCGGGACGCTGGCGGCGCTCCTCTTCGCCTATATGGTGCGCTTCCTCGCGCTGTCGCTGCAGACGGTGAACACCGGCCTCGCCCGCATCAAGCCTTCGCTCGACGAGGCGGCGCGGTCGCTGGGGCTGAAGCCGGCCGAAGTCGTGCGGCGCGTTCATCTGCCGATGCTGCGCGGTGCGCTGCTGACGGCGCTTCTGATGGTCTTCGTCGATGTGCTGAAGGAACTCCCCGCCACGCTCATCCTGCGGCCCTTCAATTTCAACACGCTGGCGGTGCGCGCCTACGAACTGGCCTCGGACGAGCGCCTCGCCGACGCCGCCCCGGCCTCGCTGGCCATCGTGATGGCGGGAATCGTGCCCGTGATCCTCCTCAGCCGCTCCATCACTCAGACCCGCGCCGTCAGGGAGGCCGCCGAAGGATGACGCCCCAACTGGAATTGCGGAACGTGTCGGTGGCCTATGACGGTGTCGCCGTGGTGTCGGGGGTCTCGCTCAGCCTGGCGAGAGGCGCGATCGGCTGCCTGCTCGGCCCCAGCGGCGGCGGGAAGACGAGCCTCCTGCGCGCGGTCGCCGGGTTCGAGCCGCTCGCGGTCGGGGAAATCGCGCTGGCGGGAACCGTGGTGTCGCGCCCCGGCCGGACACAGCCGCCCGAGGCCCGCAATGTGGGCATGGTGTTCCAGGATTTCGCGCTGTTTCCGCATCTGTCCGTGCGTGACAATATCGGTTTCGGGCTGCGCAAATGGGAGGCGGCCGAGCGTGAGAGGCGCGTCGCCGAGCTTCTCGCCCTCATCGGCCTGCCGGACGCCGCCAGCGCCTATCCGCACCATCTGTCGGGCGGCATGCAGCAGCGCGTGGCGCTGGCCCGCGCCATGGCGCCGCGCCCGGCGATCCTGCTGCTCGACGAGCCTTTTTCCAGCATCGACGCGGATTTGCGCGAACATCTCGCCGAAGAGGTGCGCGCCATGCTCCTGCAGAGCGGCATGACTGCGATTCTCGTCACCCACGATCAGGCCGAGGCCTTCGCCACGGCCGACTGCATCGCCGTGCTGGGCGAAGGGCGCCTGCGCCAGTGGGACACCGCCTATCGCATCTATCATGAGCCCGCCGACCGCTTCGTCGCCAATTTCATCGGCATGGGCGCAATGCTCAGCGGCAAGCTACTGGAACCGGGGCATGTCCGGACGGAACTCGGCGATATGGCGGGCAGGACGCCGCCGAACGCTCAGCCCGGCGACTGCGTCTGCGTGCTGATCCGTCCGGACGATATCATCCACGACGATGACGCCCCCCTTCAGCTCGAAGTGGTGAAAAAGGTGTTTCGCGGCGCCAGCTACCTGTATTCGCTCCGCATTCCCGGCGGCACGGAGATCTATGCCCTCGTCCCCAGCCACCACGATCATGCGGTCGGCGGCACCATCGGGGTGCGGCTAGCGCTGGACCACGTGGCCATCTTTCCGGGACCGGAATGACATGACCGGCAGACTAAAGCTTGTAACCGCGCTTGGCCATTTCCTCGCGGATTTTCCGCTGGGCCTCGAGGCCGATCTGGCGGCCCCATTGCTGGCCGATCTTCATCCCTTCCGTAGCCAGTTCCGGCAAGGCGGCGACGAATTTCTGGCCGGGGCCCGTGCGGTAGAAGGCCGCCAC
This sequence comes from Rhodomicrobiaceae bacterium, assembly GCA_050290865.1. Classification (GTDB taxonomy): domain Bacteria; phylum Pseudomonadota; class Alphaproteobacteria; order Rhizobiales; family Rhodomicrobiaceae; genus JARRLC01. The sequence continues at coordinate 17,449 of JBNKIW010000002.1, forward strand.
GGCGCGCATTTCCTCAACCGTGAACCGGCGCGCGTAGAGAACCGCGATCTTGTCTATGACTTCCCCGGTGCGCCCCTTGAACTGCTTTTCGACCTCGTCCATGACCTCGTCCCTGGCCTTCTGCGCGTCGGGCCCCAGGGGCGGCATCATCGCCCTGAGCTGTTTGAGCATCATCGGCAGGATCGCCGCCATATTCCGGTCGGCCTTCGTGACCTTCAGCAGTTCCTTGGCAGCCTGCAACCGCGCCGGGTCAATCTGCGCAGCATTCCCGCCGGCTGTCTGCGCGTGAACCGCGGGCGCGGCGGCCGTTATCAACAGAAATGCACTCAATACTGCCGCGAGAAAGGCGGGCTTTTTCATAATCTCATTCCTTCAATAGCGCGTGCAAATTGGTATACGGATCAGCAGCTGCCTGCGCCGACAACGTCGACACCTTGCGGACCGGCGACGATGGCAGTATCGGCGATACCGATGAACAGGCCGTGCTCGACGACGCCGGGGATCATCTCCAGCACGTCGCTGAGTGCCTCAGGGTCGTCGATGGCGCCGAACGCGCAATCAACGACGAGGTTGCCGCCATCGGTGAGAAACGGCTCGCCGGTCCGGTTGCGGCGGATCGTCAGCACGCCAAGACACCCGGTGTCGGCGGCGGCATCCTCGATCATCTTCAGCGTCGCGCGCGTCCCGAACTGCACGATCTCTACCGGCAGCGGAAAAGCGCCGAGCGTATCGACCCGCTTGGTGTAATCCGCGATCACCACCATCTGGTCGGACGCCATGGCGACGATCTTTTCGCGCAATAGCGCGCCACCGCCCCCTTTGATGAGCTGGAGCGACCGGTCCAACTCGTCGGCACCATCCACCGTGAGGTCGAGTTGCGGATGCTCGTCGAGCGTGGAAAGCGGAACGCCGGCCTTCTCGGCCTGAAGCCATGTCGTCTCCGAAGTCGCCACACACAGCACGTCCAACCCGTCGCGCACGCGCGTGCCCAGCAGTTCCACGAACTTCGCCGACGTGGAGCCCGTACCGAGCCCAAGCTTCATCCCCGGCTTCACGAAGTCGAGCGCCCGCTCCGCGGCCTGCGCCTTAAACTTGTCCAAATCCATATTCGTGACTCAATTCCTGGGCGGCCTGCATCATGTGCCCTTCGTGAAGCACCGGTCATGACATCCGCGCGTGTCGCGGCAATGTTCAAACAGTGTCACGCGTCGGCTTGGTTAAGTTAGGGGCGGTGATCCCCCAAGAAAAGACATTTCGTGCCCTACGGCCAGACGGCGCGGGTGTCCGCCGGTGCCATGGCTTGTCCCAGGAGGCAAAAGAGGTCATAACTCGCCGTCCCCGACGACAGCAAAGGGCAGACATGAAAGACGCCGCCATTCTCTTCGACCTCGACGGCACCATGGTGGACAGCGCGCCGGACCTGATCCGCGCCACCAATCACACATTGTCCATGTATGGCTTTCCGCCGGCCGGCGCCGAGGTGATCCGCGCGGCCGTGAGCCAGGGGGCACGGGCGATGATGGCGGCTGCCCTCGGCTCGGCAGGCCACAGCCCGGAGACCGCCGATCTGGACCGGATGTTCGACGTCTTCATCGCGCACTATGAGGCGAATATCGCCGTGGACAGCCGGCCCTATCCCGGGTTCGCGGAGGCCGCGGGCGCCTTGCGGGCGGAGGGTGCGCGTCTCGGTGTGTGCACCAACAAGCGGCAGGCGAATGCGGTCAAGCTGCTTGCGGAGCTGGAACTTGACGTGCTGTTCGGCGCGATCGCGGGGCGCGACGTCTTCCCCGTCTTCAAGCCGCATCCGGGCCATCTGCTCGGCACCATCGAGCGTCTCGGCGGCCATCCCGCCCGTGCCGTCATGATCGGCGACAGTTCGGTGGACGGAGAGGCCGCGCGCGCCGCGGGCGTGCCGTTCATCGCGGTGAGCTTCGGCTATGGCGACGGGATCGGCGATGCGGCCGAGGGCGCGGACGCCGTCATCGACAGCTATGCCGAGCTGCTGCCCGCCATCCGCCGCCTGCTTGGCGTGGCTTAGGACGGCAGGCGCGCCGCCGCAGTGAACACGCGGCATCACAAGCCGGTGAAGTCACGGCCGTGTTGGGTAATTTATCCTCCCCCTCACCGTATTCTTTGGCATGCGGGACGCCGCGACCAGCCGCGCCCGCCGGAACAGACGATTGGATAAGGGGCCGAAATCTCATGCTGATCCGCAAAGCCAGCGCCATTCCCTCTTCCGAGATCACACCCCGGGAGGCCTATCTGCACCGCCGCGCGTTCATCGCCGGAGCCGCAGCGCTGGGTACCGTCGCCGCATTCCCGCATGCCGGGGATGCCGCGCCGCTCGGCGCCGTGAAAAGCCCGTTTTCAACCGATGAGAAACCGAACGATAAAAAAGATATCACCGGTTACGCCAATTTCTACGAGTTCGGCACCGGCAAAGGCGACCCGGAAAAGTACTCCGGGTCCTTCAAACCGTCGCCGTGGTCCGTCAAGATCGATGGCCTCGTCGCCAAACCGGGCGACTATGCACTGGAGGACATCCTCAAGCCGGTCACGCTGGAGGAGCGCATCTACCGCCTGCGCTGTGTCGAGGCGTGGTCGATGGTTGTTCCCTGGGTGGGCTTCCCGCTCAGCGATCTCCTGAAGCGGGTCGAACCTCTGGGAGCCGCGAAGTACGTGACGTTCGAGACCATCGTGCGGCCGGCGGAAATGCCGGGCCAGCGCGGCTTCTTTCAGGCGCTGTCCTGGCCCTATCACGAGGGGCTCAGGCTGGATGAGGCGATGCACCCGCTGACCATCCTCGCCACCGGCCTTTACGGCGAGACGCTGCCGAACGCCAACGGCGCGCCGATAAGGCTGGTCGTGCCTTGGAAATACGGCTTCAAGAGCATCAAGTCGATCGTGCGCATCACGCTGACCGAGACCCAGCCGCCGACCTCGTGGAACGATTCGGCGCCTGGCGAATACGGCTTTTACGCCAACGTAAACCCCGAGGTCGATCATCCGCGCTGGAGCCAGGCGACCGAGCGGCGCATCGGCGAGGGCGGGCTCTTCCCCAAACGCCGCCCGACGCTGGCGTTCAACGGCTATGGTGATGAGGTGGCGAGCCTTTACTCCGGCATGGATCTGCGGACGGATTTCTGAAATGAACGCGCCAGTGACCATCACACCATCCAAACCGGCCCGCCGCCGCACCGTCGCCTGGAAAAAGCTCCTGCGACTGGCGCTCTACGGTTTCGGTCTCGTCCTGGCGGTGTGGCTCTTCTATCAGGCCGTCACCGGTCAACTCGGCGCCGACCCGATCCGGGGGCTGGAACATGCCCTCGGCCTGTGGGCTCTTCGTTTTCTGGTCATCGGCCTCGCCATCACGCCACTCCGGCGCCTCGGCGGCCCGAGCCTCATCGCCTATCGGCGCGCGGTGGGGCTGCTCGCCTTCTTCTTCGCCACGCTGCACATCCTCGTTTTCGTCGTGCTGGACCAGGGGCTCGATCTGGCGGCCGTGGCCCGGGAGTTCACCAAACGACCATACATCTGGGTAGGACTGGCGGCCTTCCTCATGCTGGTCCCGCTCGCCGTCACCTCGAACGACGCCATGATCCGCAGGCTGGGCGCGCCGAAGTGGCAGCGGCTCCATCGCCTCGTCTATCCGGCGGTCGCGCTCGTGGCGGTGCATTTCATCATGTCGGTGAAGTCCTGGCCGGCGGAGCCGGTGGTCTATGCGGCGATCGTGGCGGCGCTGCTCGGCTTCCGCGCGGTCCTTGCGCTGCGCAAGGCGTGGAAGCGGCGGCACCGCGCCAAGGCCGCCCCGGCCCAGCCGCGTGTAACAGAACCGTGAAATTGCAATACCTTCACGCGGTGGCTTGAGCCCTGTATGCGCTCTCCTGATGTCTTTCAGAACCAGCGGCAGGGGCGCCCGATCGCGAGCCTGACCAACGCGCCGCGCTCATCAGGATCGCAATGCCGGACTTCACCCCAGCCACGCCGCTCGACCTTTTCCGTCACCGCAATTTCGTCCTGCTGATCGCGGCGCGTCTTCTGTCGACCATCGGTATGCTGATGCTGAGCACGGCGCTCGGCTGGCAGGTCTATTCGCTCGCCCGTGCCACGCACAGCGTCGAACAGAGCGCGCTGATCATGGGGCTGATCGGCCTTGTGCAGTTCATACCCATGTTCGCCATGACGCTGCCGGCTGGGGCGCTCGTGGACCGCTACGACCGGCGCGTCATTCTCGGGGCGTGCATCGCGCTCCTGATCGCGTGCACGGCGGCGCTGGCGGTCTACACGGCCATGCCGGCGCCGGCGCTCCTGCCCTATTTCCTCATTTCCGTCCCCATGGGCGTGGCGCGCGCCTTCGCCATGCCTGCCACCATCGCACTCGGCCCCATGCTCGTGCCGCGCGCCCTGCTGCCACGGGCCATCGCCTGGAATTCGCTGGCCATGCAGGCGGGCTTCATTGCCGGACCGTGGATCGGCGGCCTGCTCTGCGTGGTATCGCCCGCGCTGGCTTTCGCCGCTGCTACCTTCTGCTACGTGACGGCGGGCGCGGCCATCTTCTTTATCCGCGCCAACACCAGGCCAGGGCACATCGGAGGCTCGCGCCTTGCGCTCATTGTCGAGGGGCTGACCTATGTGTGGTCGAACAAGGTGGTGCTCGGCGGCATCTCGCTGGACCTTTTCGCGGTGCTTCTCGGCGGGGCCACCGCGCTACTGCCCGTGTTCGCGCGCGACGTTCTGCATATCGGCCCGGACGGTTTCGGCCTTCTGCGCTCCGGCCCGGCTCTGGGCGGCGGGTTGATGGCCGTGGCGCTCGCGCTCCGGCCGGTGCAGCGGCAGGCCGGGCTGTGGCTCCTCGCCTCCGTGGCGGTTTTCGGCGCGGCAATGCTGGTTTTCGCGTTTTCACGCTGGCTGGCGCTGTCGCTGATCGCCCTGGCGGTCTCGGGCGCCGCGGACACGATTTCCATGTATGTGCGCCAGAGCATCATCCAGATCATGACGCCGGACGCCATGCGCGGGCGCGTCTCGGCGGTGTCCAGCCTGTTCGTGAGTGCCTCCAACGAACTGGGCGAGTTCGAAAGCGGCGTCGCCGCGCGTTTTCTCGGACCGGTCGGAGCGGTGATCCTCGGCGGCGCGGGCTCGATCGGTGTCACCGCGTTGTGGGCAAAACTCTTCCCCGAATTGCGCCGCGTGGACCGTATGGACGCGGCGGAATAAAAGCCGGTGCCGCCTTGTCGCGCGAAAAGCGGCAGATCAGGTGAGCCTTTCTTCGCAACTGCGGAAAATTGTAAACATATCCTTTCGCACGCTTTGGCATGAGTATGCAATTCTGTCACACAATTCGCTGACGTGCTGGATAAAACGTATACCGCCCTGCCGCCGTGTGACAACGGGTTGCACTGCACACAAGGGCTGTGATACAGAACCGGCAACTCGATGATTTTGCCGGTTTCAGGGGTTCACGGCCTTTGAGCCTGAATTCGGCTGCGCTAATAATTCAGGCGAAACATCAGCACACAAACCTTGACACAGAGAGCGCTAAGGTGGCGGGCGAAGAGACTCTTGTTGCGGGAATGGCGGGCCGCTATGCAACGGCCCTTTTCGAACTCGCGCGTGATCTGGGCGAACTGGACAAGACGGAGGCGGCTCTCACCAATCTGGAAACGCTTCTCGACGAAAGCGAAGACCTGAGACGCCTCGTACGCAGTCCGGTGTTTTCGGCGCAGGATCAGGGGCGCGCCATCGCGGCGATCGCGTCGAAAGCGGACATGAGCACGCTGACGGCGAATTTCCTTCAGCTTCTCGTCAAAAACCGCCGCCTGTTTGCGCTGGGCGAGATCATCACGGGTTTTCACAAGCTGTGCGCGCGCGAACGCGGCGAACTGACCGCGGAAGTCACCGCGGCCATCCCCATGAGCGACGCCCTCACTCAGGAACTCGTCGCCACGCTCAAGGCCAAGACCGGCAAGGACATCACCTTGCGCACCAGAGTTGATCCCTCGATCCTTGGCGGCCTGATCGTGAAGATTGGCAGCCGCATGGTCGACTCGTCGATCCGCACCAAATTGAACAATCTCAAAATTGCCATGAAAGAGGTGGGCTGATGGAAATCCGGGCCTCGGAAATCTCCTCAATCCTTAAGGAGCAGATCAAGAACTTCGGCCAGGAGGCTGAAGTCTCCGAAATCGGCCAGGTTCTCTCCGTCGGTGACGGCATTGCGCGCATCTATGGCCTGGACAACGTGCAGGCCGGCGAGATGGTGGAATTCGCGAACGGCGTCCGCGGCATGGCGCTGAACCTCGAAGTCGACAATGTCGGCGTCGTGATCTTTGGCGAAGACCGCGCGATCAAGGAAGGCGACGTCGTCAAGCGTACCGGCGCCATCGTGGAAGTGCCGGTGGGCAAGGGCCTGCTCGGGCGCGTCGTGGACGGCCTCGGCAATCCGATCGACGGCCGCGGTCCGATCGAGGCCACCGAATACCGGCGCGTGGACGTGAAGGCACCGGGCATCCTGCCACGCAAATCGGTGCACGAGCCGATGCAGACCGGGCTGAAGGCCATCGACGCCCTGATCCCCATCGGGCGCGGCCAGCGCGAGTTGATCATCGGCGACCGCCAGACTGGCAAGACCGCCGTCGCGCTCGACGCCATCCTCAATCAGAAATCCGTCAACGACACCGGCGACGAGAGCCAGAAGCTCTATTGCGTCTATGTCGCCATCGGGCAGAAGCGCTCCACCGTGGCGCAGTTCGTGAAGGTGCTCGAAGAAAACGGCGCGCTGGACTACTCCGTCGTTGTCGCCGCCACAGCGTCCGACCCCGCACCGATGCAGTTCATCGCACCCTATTCAGGCTGCGCCATAGGCGAATTCTTCCGCGACAACGGCATGCATGCGCTCATGATCTACGACGATCTGTCCAAGCAGGCCGTCGCCTACCGCCAGATGTCGCTGCTGCTCCGCCGTCCGCCCGGACGCGAGGCCTATCCCGGCGACGTCTTCTACCTGCATTCGCGCCTCCTGGAGCGCGCCGCGAAGCTCAACGAGGACAACGGTGGGGGCTCGCTGACGGCGCTTCCCGTGGTCGAGACGCAGGCTAACGACGTGTCGGCCTATATCCCGACGAACGTCATCTCCATCACCGACGGCCAGATCTTCCTTGAAACCGACCTGTTTTACCAGGGCATCCGCCCGGCGGTGAATGTCGGTATCTCGGTGTCGCGCGTCGGCTCGTCCGCGCAGGTCAAGGCGATGAAGCAGGTCGCCGGCTCGATGAAGGGCGAACTCGCGCAATACCGCGAGATGGCGGCCTTCGCACAGTTTGGCTCCGACCTCGATGCCACCACGCAGCGCCTGCTCGCGCGCGGCGCCCGTCTCACCGAGCTTCTGAAACAGCCGCAGTTCTCGCCGCTGAAAGTCGAGGAGCAGGTCGTCGTGATTTTTGCCGGCACGCGCGGCTATCTCGATGCGCTTCCCGTCAATGTCGTGCAGCGCTTCGAGAAGGAATTCCTCAGCCTCCTGCATGGCAGCCATACCGACCTGCTGGACGAGATCCGCGAGAAGAAGGAACTCACCAAGGATATCGAGCAGAAGCTGAAAGATGTTCTGGATAAGTTCTCGAAAACATTTGCCGTCTAAGGACTGGCCTGCTGTGAATGAGCTCCTGAAACAACTGCCGAGGACGCAATGCCCAGTTTGAAAGACCTGCGCAACCGCATTTCCTCGGTCAAGGCGACGCGGAAGATTACCAAGGCCATGCAGATGGTCGCGGCAGCCAAGCTGCGCCGCGCGCAGGAAGCGGCCATGGCCGCACGGCCCTATGCCGAGCGCATGGATGCGGTCCTCGCCAATCTGAATGCCCGCCTCGGTGCTCGTGAAGGAACGTCCCCGCTTCTGACCGGAACCGGCAGGGACGATGTCCATCTCCTGATCGTCATGACTGCCGAGCGCGGCCTTGCCGGTGCGTTCAACAGCAATATCAGCCGCATGGCGCGGGATCACATCCACAATCTGCAGATTTCGGGCAAGCAGGTAAAGATCCTGTGCGTCGGCCGCAAGGGCGGCGATGTGCTGCGCCGCGAATTCGGCAAGCTGTTCGTGAGTGAGCCGGTGGACCTGCGCGGGGTCCGGCATATCAACTACGGACATGCGCAGGAGATCGCGGGCCGCGTGCTCAAGCTGTTCGAGGCAGGCGAGTTCGACGTCGCCACGCTGTTCTTCTCGGAATTCAAGAACATCCTGACGCAGCGCCCCAAGCCGCTGCAGCTCATCCCCGCGGGCCTTCCCGAGGCCGCGCCGGAGAAGACCGACGAGCCGCGCGCCGACTACGAATTCGAGCCGGAGGAAGAAGAAATCCTCCGTGACCTGCTGCCGCGCAACATCGCCACGCAGATCTTCCGCGCGCTCATGGAGAATTCGGCGGGCTTCTATGCCGCTCAGATGTCGGCCATGGACTCCGCCACCCGCAATGCAGGCGAGATGATCGACAAGCTGACGCTGAGCTACAATCGCAGTCGCCAGGCCATGATTACGAAGGAACTGATCGAGATCATATCGGGTGCCGAGGCGCTTTAGCGGCAGCCGCCCGAAGACTTGACGCATAGACACTAACACTGCCGGGCTAGACCGGAATACGACAGGAAAATAGCGATGCTGAACGGAAAAGCGATTGGCAAGGTGCGGCAGGTGACGGGCGCCGTGGTGGACGTGCAGTTCAACAGCGATCTGCCGTCGATCCTCAACGCCCTTGAGACCCAGAACCAGGGCAACCGCCTGGTCCTCGAAGTCGCCCAGCATCTCGGCGAAAACACCGTGCGCGCCGTCGCCATGGACTCGACCGACGGCCTGGTGCGCGGACAGGAAGTGACGGACACCGGCCAGGCCATCGCCATTCCCGTTGGTGACGAGACCCTGGGGCGCATCATGAACGTCATCGGCGAGCCGGTCGACGAGGCCGGTCCGGTGAAGAGCAACCAGCGCCGCCCCATTCACGCCCCCGCACCCGAATTCGTGGAGCAGTCGACCGAGGTCGAAATCCTGGAGACCGGCATCAAGGTCGTGGACCTGCTGGCTCCCTACTCGAAGGGCGGCAAGGTCGGCCTGTTCGGTGGCGCGGGCGTCGGCAAGACGGTGCTCATTCAGGAACTCATCAACAACGTCGCCAAGGCGCATGGCGGCTACTCGGTGTTCGCCGGCGTGGGTGAGCGCACCCGCGAAGGCAACGACCTCTATCACGAGATGATCGAGTCCGGCGTGAATGTGGACCCGCATGAGAACAACGGTTCCGCCGCCGGCTCGAAATGCGCCCTCGTCTTCGGCCAGATGAACGAGCCGCCCGGAGCGCGTGCCCGCGTCGGCCTTGCCGGTCTGACGGTCGCCGAGTATTTCCGCGATCAGGGCCAGGACGTGCTGTTCTTCGTGGACAACATCTTCCGCTTCACGCAGGCCGGTTCCGAAGTGTCCGCCCTCCTGGGCCGCATCCCCTCCGCCGTGGGTTATCAGCCGACGCTGGCGACCGACATGGGCGCCCTGCAGGAACGCATCACCTCGACGGCGAAAGGCTCCATCACCTCGGTGCAGGCCATCTACGTGCCTGCCGACGACCTCACCGACCCGGCTCCGGCCACATCCTTCGCGCATCTTGACGCCACGACAGTGCTGTCGCGCTCCATTGCCGAGAAGGGCATCTATCCGGCCGTGGACCCGCTGGACTCCACCTCGCGCGCTCTTGAGCCGCGTGTCGTCGGCGACGAGCATTACGCGGTCGCGCGCCGCGTGCAGGAGATCCTGCAGAAATACAAGTCGCTACAGGACATCATCGCCATTCTCGGCATGGACGAACTGTCGGAAGACGACAAGGTCACCGTGGCGCGCGCCCGCAAGATCGAGCGCTTCCTGTCGCAGCCGTTCCACGTCGCCGAAGTGTTCACCGGCAAGCCCGGCTCGCTGGTCGGCATCCAGGATACGATCAAGGGCTTCAAAGGGCTCGTCGATGGCGACTACGATCACCTGCCCGAGCAGGCGTTCTACATGGTCGGCACGATCGACGAAGCCGTGAAGAAAGCCGAGGAACTGGCCGCCGCCGTGGCCTGAGATCGAGGTCATGTGATGCTGGCTCCGCAGCGCCTTGTCGGACTGCTTCTTGTGATCCTGGCGGGGATGACTTCCCCGGCGGCACACGCTCAGTTCGGTGCTCCGGCGGATATGGCGGAAAAGGCCGTCAACGAGTTCTGTATACCGGTGGTGCTGAGAGGCGGCGACGCAGCCGAGATTGCGGACAAGCTTGGGATCGAGCAGGATTATCGCGTCACGCCGCGGGTTATGGCGTGGGCATCACGAAACGAGGGCGATTATTACCGCTTTCCCACGAAGGACGGGCTCCTGCTGCTCGTGGTCAGCACGAGAAAGAAGCAGCTCTCCTGCGACGTGGTGCTTTTCGATGCCTCCTACGCTGTGGGCGAGCGCACGTACCGGCAGATCGACGCCATCTTCAAAAGGCGCCATTATCGAAAGATCAGGGGGCTGCCGCAGCACAACGCCAAGGCGTACAAGGGAGATAGGATGCTCATCATCATCATCGGGCCTCAACTCAGACCCGGTGTGGGCGATCCCGTGATGCACGTCACGATGAAACGAAGGCTTTACGCATTCTAATGGCTGACACTTTCAAATTCGAACTCGTTTCGCCGCAGAAGCTTCTACTCTCTGCTCACGTCGTCGAGGTCATCGTGCCGGGGGCCGAGGGCGATTTCACCGTTCTGCGGCATCATGCGCCGCTCGTCGCCATGCTGCGGCCGGGGATCCTGCGCGTGCCGGGCCTGGAAGGGGCGCTTTCCGAGGTCTATGTGCGCGGCGGCATCGCCGATGTCGGGCCCGCCGGTCTGACGGTCCTCGCTGAGCAAGCGATTCCGCTCGCCGACGTGGATCGGGCGCTGATCGAGCAGGAGATCGAGGACGCCGAGAACGATCTGGCCGCCGCCAAGGACGAGGACGCCCGCCGTCAGGCCACCGATGCGCTGGAACGCCTCCAGAGTCTTCAGGCGGTACTCGAGCACGCGGCGTAACCGCCCCTCGCGATGAGCAAGAAGAAACGCATCGGTATCCTGATCTCAGGGCGCGGCAGTAACATGCAGGCGCTCATAGACGCTGCCCGCGCACACGACTACCCGGCGGAAATCGCGCTCGTAATCTCCAACCGCCCGGGTGCTGCGGGCCTCGATCGCGCGCGGGAAGCGGGCATTCCCATCCTCACCATCGACCACAGGAGCTTCGCCACGCGCGAAACCTTCGACGCCGCGCTGGATACCGCTCTGCGCGGCGCGGGCGTGGACCTCGTCTGCAACGCCGGTTTCATGCGCATCCTCTCCGAGGGCTTCGTCGAAGCGTGGCGAGACCGGCATCTCAACATTCACCCGTCGCTGCTCCCAGCCTTCCGCGGCCTCCACCCCCATGAACAGGCGCTGGCTGCGGGCGTATGCCTGTCCGGCGCCACGGTGCATTTCGTGCGCGCGGAGATGGACGCCGGGCCGATCGTGGCGCAGGCGGTCGTGCGCGTCGCGCCGGACGATACGCCGGACACGCTCGCCGCGCGCGTGCTCGCCGCCGAGCACCGGGTCTACCCGCTTGCGCTGAAGCTGGTGGCATCGGGCGCGGTGTGGGTCGAGGGCGAGAGGGTGTGTGCGGCTCGGGAAGCAGAACCGCGCGCCCTGTTCGTGTGAGGCCGCTCTGGCGAAACGGTGCCGCTTCTATTGCGCTCTCGTCCGCAAGGCGTCGGCGTCGAACTCATAGCGCCGGTTGCAGAACTCGCATGTCACCTCCACGCGCCCGTCCCGCGTCATGTCGCCGATCTCCTCATCCGAAAAACGGCCGAGCATTTCCCCGACGCGCTCCTCGGAACACTGACAGAACGCGGCGAGCGGCGCCGCCTCGAAGGCGCGCACGCTTTCTTCATGGAACAGCCGGTAGAGCAGCCGCTCTGCCGGCAAGGCCGGTTCGAGCAGTTCGAAATCCTCCACCGTCGCGGCGAACAGCCGCGCGCGCTCCCACGCCTCGTCCGGTTCGTGGCCGTCGGTCTTGGTTCGCGCAGGCGCCGCGCCGCCTTCGTCGGTGAGTTTTTGCACCATCAAGCCCCCCGCACGCCAGCCCCACCGCTTTTCGCCGGCAGGCATCGTCGTGTATTCCCGCGCCACCGCGATTCTGATGAAGCTGGGGATTTGCTCGGACTGGCGGAAATAGAGGTCGGCGGCGTCCGTCAGGCTCTCGCCCTCCAGAGTGACGACACCCTGATAGCGCTCCATCCCCGGCCCCGGATCTATGGTCATGGCGAGATGGCCGCTGCCAAGCGGTGCGGGCGTGTGATCGCCGCTTTCCACCGCCTCCGTGAAAGCGGATGGATCGAAGCTGGCATAGCCCCGGATGCGTCCCGGCGCGTGATAATGCGCGACGAGGAAGCTCACGGGCCCATCGGAGCGCGTCTGCAGGATGAAGCTGCCCCCTTCGATTTTCAGCGAAGCGCCGAGGATGGCGGCAAGCGTGATCGCCTCACCGAGCAGCGTGGAGACGGGCGGCGGATAGTCGTGCTGGCTCAGGATGGTGGTGAGCGCCGGCCCAAGCCGTATCAGCCGCCCGCGCGCGCCGGACGTCTCGATTTGAAACGGCATGACAAAGTCGTCTGCGTGGATTTCAGCCATCGTGTTCCCGTGTGTCGTGCGATTATCCCGTCACTCCCGCGAAAGCGAGAATCCCGCAGCATTGCCGCAGCCTGCGCCGGGACAGTGTCCCCGCCTTCGCGGGGATGACGAAAATGCTGAGCAGTCTGTCAGCAACCGGCGTCGTCAAACATGCCCGAGGCACCAGGCGAGGATCGCCCTCTGGGCGTGAACCCGGTTTTCCGCCTCGTCGAACACGACGGATTGCGGGCCGTCGATGACCTCGTCCGTCACCTCGCAGCCGCGTTGCGCGGGCAGGCAATGCATGAATATGGCGTCGGGACCGGCTTTTTTCATCAGCGCGCCATTGACTTGGTAACCGGAGAGAAGCGCGCGGCGCCGTTCCTCGTCCTTTTGCCCCATCGAAATCCACACGTCGGTCACGACGCAGTCCGTGCCCTTCACGGCCTCCGCCGGATCCTCGAAAAGCGCCAACTCGGCGCCTTCGCTCTTCGCCCAGGCAAGCATGTCCGGCATCGGCTGCAGCGACGCGGGCGCCCCGACATGGAGCTTGAAACCGAAGCGCGCGGCGGCATGAATCCACGATGTTGCGACATTGTTCGCGGCGTCGCCGATCCATGTCACGGTGCGGCCCGCGACGGATCCCTTGTGCTCCTCGAACGTCATCACGTCGGCGAAGATCTGGCAGGGATGCGAGCGATTGGTTAGCCCGTTGATGACCGGCACCGAGGCATGACTGGCAAGTTCCAGGAGAGATTCGTGCTTGGTGGTCCGCAGCATGAGGCAATCGACATAGCGCGACAGCACGCGCGCCGTGTCGGCGATCGTCTCGCCGCGCCCGAGCTGCATGTCGGAACTGTTGAGCACAATGGCCTCGCCGCCCAGCTTGCGCATCGCCACATCGAAAGACACGCGGGTGCGCGTGGACGGCTTTTCGAACATCATCGCCAGCACCTTGCCGGCGGCGATCTGTCCGAAGCGGCGGTTGCCCTGCCGCAGGTCATCTTTCATCGCGTGGGCCTGCGCCAGAAGATTTTCCAGCGTAGCCCGGTCAAGGACATCGATATCGAGGAAATGCTGCATGGCCATAATCAGGCGAGAACTTGATGTGTGGCCCGGCCGCTGATCGCGGCACAGGCGGAGGTGATCTTGTCGCAGGCTTCGTGAATTTCGACCTCACTGATGATGAGTGGCGGTAACAATCTCACAGTATTGTTACCTGCTGAAATGGCCAGCATTTTTTCGTCCCGCAGCGCGTCGACCAGCTCCGCGTTCGGCACACGGCATTTGAGGCCGAGGAGCAGGCCCTCGCCCCGTATTTCCTCGATTACATCGCCATGGCTGTCCTGGATTTCCGCCAGCTTCTGCTTGAGGAGCAGCGCATTCTGTCGCACTCGGGCCAGGAATTCCTCGTCCAGCACGATATCGAGCACCGCGTTGCCCACCGCCATCGCCAGCGGATTGCCGCCAAATGTCGAACCGTGGCTGCCCGCGACCATGCCGGCCGCCGCCGCCTCGGTGGCGAGACACGCGCCCACGGGGAAACCGCCGCCCAGGCCCTTGGCCACACCCATGATGTCCGGCGCGATACCCGCCCATTCATAGGCGAATAGCTTGCCGGTGCGCCCAACGCCCGTCTGCACCTCGTCGAAGACCAAGAGCAGGCCGTGCTCGTCGGCCAGCGCGCGCAGGCTGCGGAGAAACGGCCATGTCGCGTGCCGCACGCCGCCCTCGCCCTGGATCGGCTCGATGAGGATGGCCGCGGTCTCGTGCGTGATCGCCCGCCTCGTCGCCTCCAGGTCGCCGAGCGGCACCTGGTCGAAGCCATCCACCATGGGGCCGAAGCCCGCGAGATGCTTCTCCTGACCGCCGGCCGCGATGGTCGCCAGCGTCCGGCCGTGAAAGGCGCCCTCGAAGGTGATGATGCGATAGCGTTCCGGATGGCCGTTATGGCTGTGAAATTTGCGCGCCGTCTTGATACACGTTTCCATCGCCTCGGCGCCGGAATTGCAGAAGAACACGCGGTCGGCGAAGGTTGCGGCCGTGAGCCGCGCGGCGAGCCGCTCCTGTCCGGGGATCCGGTAGAGGTTCGAGGTGTGCCACAGCTTGCCCGCCTGCTCGGTCAGAGCCTTGACGAGATGCGGGTGCGCGTGGCCCAGCCCCGTCACCGCGACGCCCGCGCCGAAATCCAGATATCGCTCGCCCGTCTCGGAATAGACGCAGGCACCCTCGCCGCTGACGAAGGCAATATCGGCTCTGGCATAGGTCGGCAGGACGGCTGACATGGCTGTTTCGTGGTCCCCAAAAACGACAAATGCCGCACCCAAGGCGCGGCATCCTTGACAGAACGATCATTCAGCGATTGCCGGAGGCTGTCAATTGGCACAAAAGACACAGTGAGGCGAAAAACCGGCACTGCGAGGGAAGGTTAATCATTCGTTTATTTGTCATCACCATCAAGGCATGCCATTATCAGGGTGGCGTTAAGACGGTGCGAGGTTGAGTTTTCCCGCCGTCTTCATTGTTGTATGTCATCGCCATCCAGTAGCGCGTAACAGTCAGTTTTTGTCCCGCTCACTGGGTTTCCAGCCAAGTAAAGAGTCACCGTTTCAGTAAGCGTAACCGGGCTTGTGCTCCGCGTGGCCGCGTCTCATTCGCATGTTTTGCGTCTGGAGTCTGTCGCCGCGGACATTTGAGCCTGCGCCTACATCAATTTCGCTTGGATGCACGAGGAGGCAGTGTAATGGGGTGGACTGAAGAACGCGTCGAGCTGCTCAAGAAGCTGTGGGCCGACGGGCTTAGCGCGAGCCAGATCGCAGGCCGTCTCGGCGGCATCACACGGAACGCCGTTATCGGCAAAGTACACCGGCTGGGCCTTGCGGGCCGCGCCACCACGTCCAGAATGCGGTCGCCGCGCCTGCGCCGTCACGTCGTCCATGCGCCCACGCGGCCCGCTCCTGCGGCGCGCGTTCAGTTGCGCACGCACGGCAACACGGCGCTGAAGCCGGTCTTCGCGCCCGTCGAACAGAAGATGCCCGCGCTGGCGCTCGTTCCCTCGCCGGTCGAGGAACTCAACGCCCCGGCGGTGCTGCGCGTCGATCTTCTCGACCTGAAGGAATGCATGTGCCGCTGGCCTATCGGCGACCCGCAATCCGAGGATTTCCATTTCTGCGGCCGGCAGAAGCAGAGCGGTAGTTCCTATTGCGAGCATCATTCGCGCATTGCTTTTCAGCCGATAACGCGCCGGAGCGGCGGCAAGACCGAAAAAAAATAGCGGCGTCGGCTGGGCCTGCCTCCGGCGGGGTTGAGGCGGGCCCAATGAACAACGCGGGGGGTGAGAGCCGGAGGCCTTGAGGGCAGGTGCTTCCGGCTCTCCTTTTTTGCTTCTCCGAAATTTAGGCGGCATAAGAAGTGCCTGCGCGGCGCTTGCATCCGCGTGGGCCGCGGGTTCATAGTCTGGCATCCTACCAGTATAGAGTACCGGCACAATGGACCAGCCTCAGTTCGAGCGTATCCACGGGGACAAGCTCCAGCCTCCGCCACCACCTCCTATCCCGCAGATGGCGCTGATCTGGCTGGGCGGTTTTCTGGGCATCGCGGCCATTGCCAGTCTTTCAGACGTCGCCCACCTGCCGCTTCTGGTCACGTCGTTCGGCTCGTCCTGCGTGCTGATCTTCTGCTATCCGGACAGCCCGCTTTCGCAGCCGCGCAACGTCGTCGGCGGTTATCTGGTCACCACGACGATCGGTCTCGCCGTTTCCCATACGCTGGGGACGAGCTGGTGGGCCATGGCGCTGGCGGTCGCGACGTCGATTACCGCCATGCAGATCACCAGGACGATCCACCCTCCGGCCGGTTCCAACCCGCTGACCGTGATGCTGGATCACGCGTCATGGTCCTTTCTGCTGACGCCGACACTCGCCGGTGTGGTGGCGCTACAGGTGGTCGCGCTGGCGTATCACGCGTGGATCACCCGGCACTCCTACCCGAAATACTGGCTGTGAGCGCACGGTATCAGCGCGCCGCAGCAGGGCGCCCCCCCCGGTTGATCTGGTTCGACTGGATCTCCTCGTCCGTCATCTCGCGGTAGTGGATCGGCTTGTCGGCCGGAGCGGTGATCCGATAGCCGAAAGCGATCTGCTTCTCCTCGTCCGGCTCGGCCTGCATCTGCCACAGCATGGTGCCGCGCCGGTCGTTGACATCCTTCTTCGTGGGCTGCGGCCCGCTGGTCATGGTGAATTCGACCTTGATGTCCTCATGCATCGGCACCGGCATGCGGTCGAGGATCTGCATTTTCACCGCACGCGCATGCAGATTCTTCACGGTGATGGAGAAGCTGCGCTCCTCCACGCGCGACGTCGTGAAGGTGCCGACCGACCCCTTCTTGTCTTCGCGGACGACGCGGCGGACTTTCACGCGCTCATCGGCGCCGAAGCCGAGTTCGAACTCTTCGCCGGGCGAGAGTTGCGGGAACTGGCCAGTGCCGACATAGACGCCGTCGCGCAGGAGCGACACCTGCCCCGGCAGGACGGGCGAGGATGATTTGGGTAGCGTCAGGCTGGCGTAGAGATAGGCGGCGTGGTCCAGACGCGGCACGGTGCGCACAAGGAGTGCGGGCTCCACTTCCTCAGCCATGATCTGCAGACGCTTGGCCTCGCCATTGGCTTTGATCGTGGCGCGGCCGGGAATGTCGTAGACCGCCTGAAAGCTGGATGCGACGGTCTGGGGCGCGCCTTCCTTGGCGACGAGCACCTTCTTGATCTTGATGATCTTTTCCTTGTTGGCGAAGAAGTCGCCGCTCTGTTTGGTAACGATCTCTTTGCTGACGGTCGGCGGCGACGGCCAGCTGTCGCCGCCACGCCCGCCCACCTTCAGTTGCGCGGCGCCGAAATCGACGCTCAGCATGTTGAGGTCGGGCGCCGCCGTGGCGGTGTCGGGCCGCGTCGTGGACAGGGCCAGCGTTACGTTTTCCCAATCTTCGCCGCTCGTCTGCGCGATGCTGGCATAGCGGGCGATCGACAGTTTGCGTTTGGCCCCCTGTTCGTCGCCCGTGGTCAGGCGGGCGTCGTAAAAAGCCGTCCAGGAAGCCACGGTCACCTGATAACGGATCGTGAGCGTTGCCTCCAGCGGCTCGGTGGCCTTGATATGGATGCGCATCTCCATCCGGTCCTGGCTCTTGCCGCCGGCGGCCGCCAGTTCCTTCTTCAGATCCTTGATCTGGCGATCCAACTCGCGACGTTTGAGCCGGGCTTCGCGCGCCGTCTTGCCCAGTTCGGTCATGCGCGTGCCGATGAGGTCGTAAATCGCGATCCAGTCCTCGCGCGGGCCGGACGAACTGCCGGTGCCCTGCGTCCGCGGCAGCCGTTCCAGGTTTCGCAGATATCTCTTCTGCTCGCGCGCCACTTTCACCACATCGCCGAGTTCGCTGTAGCGGTCGCGGAGTGCCTGGATCTGGTCTTCGAGCTTCTTGCGCGCCGATTGCGTCACCGCCGGATCGGTGCTCGGCAGTTCCACGCGGTGCGCATCGACCGACATGATCTTTAGCGGCCCCCCCGCCTCGGCCTCGACGCGGATCGAGCCGGGGACCGCCTGCCCGGTGGCGTCGTTGACGAGCACCGTCTGCTCGCCAGCCACCAGTTTCGCCTTCAGCGTGCGCGTGATTTCCGCGCCGGAGGGAAACACCGTGACGGCCTCAATTCGGGAAGCCGCGGGGATATCGGCCGCCGCGGCTTGGCCACCAACAGCCAGGATCAGAACAATCATTACGCTGAGCACGCGCATCGAAACCTCTTGAAGGGATTGCCGTTTCGTCAGGTGCAGCACTGTCAGGCCCCAACATGTCACCACTGTGGCCTTCGCGTTAAGCCCCCGTTCAGATACAGCGGCTGAGACTGCTGCTCCTCCGGCGGCCCGCGACCCGGTTGCGCTTGCGCGGCGCGTGCGGACTGTGTAGGAAAAAGCGCGCGGCGCCAATCTGGCGGGCGTTTGTTGCGGTGATTTCGGAGGAACCTGTCATGGGGGAAAGCTTCAGGGGCGGTTCGGGCAAAAGGAATTACCGGCTCACGCCCGAAGGTATGGGCAAGACCGTTGGTGATGCGATGTACGAGGCCGTCACCAACCGCGCGCAGCAGCCCTCCGCCTCGCCCGGTTCGCTCGCCGGATGGGAAGTCTCGCCGCAGGCGCCGATCCTGCCGGATGAATCCAGCGTGACCTGGCCGATGCCCGTGGAGCGTTTCCAGTACGGCCATTTCCTCGCGCCCGGCGATGTCATTCTGTCCAGCCGTTTGGAAAGCTTCTTCTCATTCCTCACGCGCACCTTCGACCACAGCCGCTTCGCGCACGCCGCGCTGACCTTCGTGACGCCGCACTCTTACCAAGCGGTCGATCGGTCCTACCTCATCGAAGCCACTTTCAGCGGCGTCGATCTGAATTCGTTTTCGGAAATCGTCGCGCCGAGCAAGGTTTACCAGGATACCAAAGACAAGCCGCGCTATATCGTCGGCATCAAGCGGCTCGAGGCCGACTGGTTCACACACGAAATGCGGCCTCTGGTGGGCGGACGCATGTTGCGTTACATCAAGGATGATGATTATAATTTCGCGTTGCTCGCCGCGCTGGCCGCTGACCGCTCGAAATGGTTCTTCCGCCTGCGCGACAAGCTTTTCGGGCGTGCGCCAACCATCAAGGATTACCTGAAAAGATCCAAGAGGTTCGCCCCCATCGACTTCATCTGCTCCGGTTTCGTCCAGTTCGCCTATGTCGATATGGTGCGGGCCGCCGTGGAGGAGGGGCTGCTGTCGCCGGACATGGCGGAGATGGCCCATCAGGATGTCATGTTCGCGCCGTGGGTGTCGTCGCAGACGTCCATGGAGGAACTGATGGCGGTGAAGCCGCTGGAGCTGGCGAGCAGCGAGCGGTTGAAGTGGAAGTATCTGATTTATGGCGGCGAGGTGCACAAGGTTTCGACCGAGCAGGAAGTCAACGACTTCTTCGACAAGGTCAATGCCGACAGGCACGGCCGGTACAAACCCTGACAAATCGGGCTTGGCCCAATGACCGGCTCAAACGCAAAGCTGAGGATTGCGCTGGCACAGCTCAATCCCGTGGTCGGCGATATCGGCGGCAACGTCGCGCTCGCCCGCTCCGCGCGTGCCGAGGCGGCGGCGCTGGGGGCCGAACTCGTCGTTTTCTCCGAGCTGTTCCTGACCGGATATCCGCCTGAAGACCTCATTCTCAAGCCTGCCTTCATCCGGGCCGCCCGAGAAGCCGCCGAGGCGCTGGCCGCGGAGACGGCGGATGGCGGCCCCGCTCTTCTCCTCAGCGTCCCCTGGCCGGGCACGAACCGCCCGCGCAATTCGGTGGCGCTGCTCGATGGCGGCGAGGTGCAGGCCGTGCGCCACAAGGTGGACCTGCCGAATTATGGCGTGTTCGATGAAAAGCGCGTCTTCGAGGAGGGACCGGTGCCGGGCCCGCTCAATTTCCGCGGCGTGCGGATCGGTGTCCCCATCTGCGAGGACATATGGACGGCGGATGTCTGCGAATGCCTCGCGGAGACTGGCGCGGAATTGCTGCTGTCGCCCAACGGTTCGCCCTTCTCGCGCACCAAATACGGTATTCGCATGGGCCACGCCACGTCGCGCGTGAGCGAAACGGGCCTGCCGCTTGCCTATGTCAATCAACTCGGCGGACAGGACGAACTGGTCTTCGACGGCGCATCCTTCGTCGTCAATCCCGGCGGCGCGGTGGCCGTGCAGATGCCCGCATGGGAACCGGCGGTCACGCTGACGGAGTGGACGAAGGGGGCGCAAGGGTGGCGCTGTGAGCCGGGGCCACTTGCCGAGTTGCAGAAAGGGGACGATGCCGCCTACCGCGCCTGCGTGCTGGGCCTGCGCGACTACGTCAACAAGAGCGGCTTTCCCGGTATTGTGCTGGGCCTGTCCGGCGGCGTCGACTCGGCCCTGTGCGCCGCCATGGCGGTCGATGCGCTAGGACCGGAGCGCGTTCACTGCGTCATGATGCCCTACCGCTATACCTCCGCCGATTCATTGAGCGACGCGGCGGCCTGCGCGCGCGCGCTCGGCGTGCGCTACGATACAGTGCCGATCGCGGAGGCGGTCGAAGGCTTCGGCCACGCCTTGCATCCGCTGTTCCAGAATCTGACACCCGATATCACCGAGGAGAACCTGCAGTCGCGCGCCCGTGGCACCGTCCTGATGGCGATTTCCAACAAGTTCGGCGCCATGGTCGTGACGACGGGGAACAAGTCCGAGGTTTCCGTCGGTTACGCCACGCTGTACGGCGATATGAACGGCGGGTTCAACCCCATCAAGGACCTGTACAAGATGCAGGTCTACGCCCTGTGCCGCTACCGCAACGCCACGCGCCCGGCAGGCTGTCTCGGCCCCGGCGGCGAAGTCATCCCTGTGAACATCATCACCAAGGCGCCGTCGGCTGAGCTGCGCGATGACCAGAAGGACCAGGATTCGCTGCCGCCCTATGACGCGCTCGACGACATTCTCGAATGCCTCGTGGACCGCGAGATGCCGCTGCATGACATCATCCAGCGCGGGCATGCGCCGGATGTTGTGAAAAGGGTGGAGCGTCTGCTCTATATCGCCGAATACAAGCGCCGTCAGGCCGCGCCCGGTGTTAAGATTACCGACCGGAATTTCGGCCGCGATCGCCGCTACCCGATCACAAACAAGTTTCGCGAGACGATTTAGTCCGGGTGCGCCGGGACGATGTCCGCCCAAAAAGGGCAGGCGTCGGCGTGTTTCTGTCCTTCCCCGCGGAAGCGGGATCCAGTCAATGCGGGAGCTGAGCTGTTGGCGGGCAAAAAGAAGACGTCAAAACCGAAGACCCCCATCGTCCGTTTCGCGCCGAGCCCGACGGGCCTCATCCACATCGGCAATCTGCGCACGGCGCTGTTCAACTGGCTGTTCGCGAAGGCGCGGGGCGGCACCTTCATCCTGCGTTTCGACGACACCGACCTGGAGCGCAGCCGCGAGGACTATGTTGAGGGCATCCGCACCGACCTGCGCTGGCTCGGCTTGGCGTGGGACATCGAGGCGCGGCAGTCGGAACGCTTCGCCAAGTATGCCGCCGCGGTGGAGACGTTGAGGGCCGCCGGCCGCCTCTACCCCTGCTACGAGACGCAGGAGGAGCTGGAACGCCGCCGCAAACGCCAGCTTTCCCGCGGTGCGCCCCCCGTTTACGACCGCGCCGCGCTGAAACTGACGGAAGAGGACCGCGCAAAACTGGAGGCGGAAGGCCGCCAGCCGCACTGGCGCTTTTTGCTCGAAGACCGCACCGTGGCGTGGCACGACCTGATCCGCGGCGACCAGACCATCGAGGCGTCCTCGCTTTCCGACCCCGTGCTGATACGCGCGGACGGCAGCTATCTCTACACCCTGCCGAGCGTGATGGACGACATCGACTTCGGCATAACGCACATCATTCGCGGCGAGGATCACGTCGCCAACACCGGCGTACAGATACAGCTTTTCGAGACGCTCGGGGGCCGGCCGCCACAATTCGCGCACCACAGCCTGCTGGTCAGTGCCGATGGACAGGCGCTTTCGAAACGGCTTGGCTCTCTCTCTATTCAGTCGTTTCGCGAGGAGGGACTGGAGCCGCTCGCCGTCCTCAGCCATTCGGCGACCGTCGGCACCTCGCATGCGGTGGCTCCCTATAAGAGTTTGACCGCACTTGCGGAACTGTTCGAGTTTGACAAACTATCGCGTGCACCGGCGCGTTTCGACATCGAAGAGTTGCGGGCGCTGAACGCAAAGCTGCTCCAGAATCTCGATTATGACGACGTCGCGCCACGTCTTGCGGCAGACGGCATAGGCGGTGGCCGGGCATTCTGGGAGGCCGTCCGCGCCAATTTGCGCCGTTTCGCGGAGGCAGGAGACTGGTGGGGCGTCGTCGAGGGCCCGATTGATCCCGTGATTGCGGAAGGTGGCCTGCCCGAGGTGGCGCGGAGTGTGCTGCCGTCAGAACCTTGGGCTGCGACGACGTGGAATGAGTGGACTGACGCCGTGAAGGCCGAGACGGGCGCCAAGGGCAAGGCCCTGTTTCAGCCGCTGAGGCTGGCCCTGACAGGGCGCGAGCACGGGCCCGAATTGAAAGCGCTTCTGCCCCTGATCGGGCGGAAGAAGGTTGCTGAACGGCTGAAAGGGCGGAGGGCCTGATTGGCTGCGGGTGTCCTATCGCGCCCGTGAATAGCTGGTCGCACACACCCGCTTGAAGCAAGAGACGAGCCAACTGAAGGTCTGTCATGGTCTGGATAGACAGTGAAAGTACGAGGCGCCGGAGACGGACGCGGGACGCTGCGGCGAGGTTTTTCCAAACCGGCTTGGCGAACCCTGCCGGACGTGCCATCTTGCCGCCCACAAATGCCTGCACCAGAAGGCGGAGTGATTTCAATTTCTTGAGTGGCCAGAACGAACGTTGACCAGCGCGATTTCCCTGTGGCCCGGGACAGGCCACCTTTTTTTGGCTAAGCTAGCGGACGGCCATATGGGAAGGTCGCAGCGCCGGAGCGCCGGACCGCGTCCCCGGAGATGGCGCATTTTTCGCGAAGATGCGAAGGTGGCCGGCGCGGCCCCCGGGATGTTTATGCGCAATTCGACCTCTGTCCGACATTGGCTGATTTCGGGTTCAAATCACCGGCTGCACAGTGCCGCGGGCCTCTTTGCGCTTGCACTGCTGCTCGCCTTCAGTTTCGCCGCGTCGGCTCAGCCGGAACGCGTCGTTCAGGTCCTTGAAGGCGGAGGCGCAGGCGTCACTGTGCACAAGCCGCGAACTTTTGAGCCTGCCCAGCACCCACTGGAGATGTCGAAAGACCAGGCGCTCTGGGCGGCCATCGCTTTCGAAAACTCAGGGCTCGTGCGTAAATTGCTCAAGACCGGGGCCGATCCCAACAAACCGGAAGACCTTTCGCAGATGACGCCGCTGATGGCGGCCGAGACCTTCCCCGTTGCCTCTGCGCTGATGGAGAAGGGCGCCAGCGCCAGCGCACGCGACCGGACCGGCCGGACGCCGCTGCACTACGCCGTCAATATGCGCGACGCGGCGAGCATCATCCCGATACTCGTCCAGGCCGGCGCCGACGTGAATGCGCGCGCAGAGGATGCGGGCCGCAACACGCCGCTGCTTTTCGCTGTGGAGAAATACCTGGTCGGCACCGGGCGGGATGAAGCCATCAATGCCAGCGTAATCCGCGTGCTCGTGCGGCTCGGCGCCGATCTCAACGCCGCCGACGCACGCGGCGCGACGCCGTTGGCCATTGCCGCCAAACAAAACGAGCCCAAACTCATCCGACTCTTGATAGACTTGGGCGCTGACCCTGCCAAACGCCTCGGCAACGGGCGCACGCCGCTGGACTATGCCCGCGAAGCAAATGCGCACGACGCCGTCCGGATGCTGGTGGCCATGACCGGCAAAGCGCGCCGGGCGAACTGATCCGCAACCGGATGTTGATCGGTTGCGTTCCTCTGTCGTAGTGTAACGTGCAGACGATCGAAAGAAGCGACCCATGTGGAATTCTCAGAGTTGGTGGCAAAACCCTGGCACGCGCGCTGCTGGCCCTGTCGCCGTCCTGCTGGCCGGTGCGGCGCTCGTCTTCAGCACGGCTGTTGGCGCGCAAGGCTACAGCAATCGCGACCAGCGCTGCCAGGACCTGGAACGCCAGCTCGTCAGCGACTGGCAGCTCACCAACAGTCCGCGCGAGGCGCTGGCGGGCATCGACCACCAGATGGCCGAGTATGAGCGCGCCCGGCGTCGCGCGGAGACCGATGCCGAGCGCCGCAACTGCTACGAGGACATGTTCCTGTTCGGCCGCTCGCTGCGGCGGACACCGACATGCGTCAAGCTCGACAAAGAGATCGAAAGCGCGCGGCGCAATCTGGACAACCTGCGCCAGCAGCGTGACGCTCTGACGAATAACGTGAGCCGCCGCATGCGCCGCGACGATCTGATCGCCGAGCTCGCGCGCTACGGTTGCGGGGACAATTACACGCGTGAATATGACTCGCGGCGCCGCCAGCAGTCGATTTTCTCGTTATGGGAAGATAACGAGAGTTCATTCGATCGCAGCGAAGCCAACCCGCTGCCGGATCAATCCAACCTGCCCTTCGCCTCTTATCGCACAATGTGCGTGCGGCTGTGCGACGGCTACTACTTCCCTATCAGCTTTTCGACGCTGGAAAGCCGGTTTCGTGAAGACGAGATCAAATGTAAGGAGCAGTGTGCCGCTCCGGCAGAGCTCTACATTTACAGGAACCCGGGGGAAGAAGTCGAGAACATGGTCTCCCTCGACAGGAAACCTTATACGAGTTTGAAGACAGCTTTTCTCAATCGCAAACATTACATCAAAGGGTGCTCCTGCAAGGCAGAGGAATACTCGCCGCAGGACATCGCTCAGTCGGAACAGGCGCTCGGCATCCAGGCCAACGCGGGAAGCGCGAGCCTGCCTCCGGCGCAAGGCAACAGTATGAGCGACACCGGCGCTTCTCATCAGGAGAGAGAGCCGATGCCGCGGCAGGACGGCACGGGAAGTCCGATGCGATGAGTGCCCAAGGGCGCGCGCGGGCGATTTGATGCCGGCAACGGTGCGGCTGGTTAAGAGTTATGAGACGGAGAACGCGTGGGAGAAACGCGGCCAAAGGGCGCAATGCCAAAACGAAGAAAATGCTTTATCCGCTTTAGCCGGGGAGAGAGTCTTTCCGCTGTTCGAGGCACGTGAGGAACGGCAATGAGTGAACTGAATTCAATTTTGCAACGAAACGCCGAATGGGCACGCGCCAAGGTTGGCAACGACCCGGACTATTTTACGCGGCTGAGCGCCGGGCAATCGCCTGACTTGCTGTGGATTGGCTGCTCGGACAGCCGGGTGCCTGCCAGCGCTATCACCGGGCTGGAGCCAGGCCAAGTCTTCGTCCACCGCAACATAGCCAATCTGGCCTATCCCGCCGACCTCAACTGCATGTCGGTTCTGCAGTATGCGGTGGAAGCGCTGAAGGTGCGGCACATCGTGGTCTGTGGCCACTACGGATGTGGCGGGATCAAAGCGGCGCTGAAAGGCGCCCCGCAAGGCCCGATCGACTACTGGCGCGAGCCGATCAGGCAACTCGTGCGGGAGGAGCGCGACCATCTGGCGACGCTCGCGGATGATGAGGAGCGCGTCAACTACCTCTGCGAGGAAAACGTTCGGGTGCAGCTCCGCAACATCGCCCGTTCGCCGGTCATGCGCGGCGCGCGCGAGCGGGGACAAGCCGTAACGCTACATGGCTGGATCTTCTCGCTCAGCGATGGCCATCTGCGCGATCTGAAATACGACACGGCGGACCTGCTGGACTGAGCGAAGTTGGGCGGGGCTCTGCGCGAGTCTCGCCTTTTACAAACGCTCGCAATCCCAGCATGTGGACGAGGTTTGAGAAGCCGCATCGGAACGCCATCTTCCACGACACGGTGTCGCCGGCGGTTTTGGCCGCTTCAAATACCAGCGGCGGTGGCGCGCAGTTCCCGTGGCTCTGGTGTTGGATGTGGCTGCGAGGAGCTTGGCCAGGTCAACGCATCGTCGCCATCCCGTATTGCGCAAAGCAGGCGTTCCACGCTCGCTGCCCATGTGGGACACGCAATGCCGCCGGAACAGGGGATATCGCCGCGATCACCAAGCGAGAACCAGGTCTCTATCGCGCGGGCCAAGCTCGCCGGCGTCCGTCCGCTGAAGTAATAGGCGTGCTCACCAACAGTTTCCCTGAACACCGGCAGATCGCGCGCCAGTATCGGTACCTCGTGGCGAGCAGCTTCGATCAGCGGAAGGCCGGAGCCTGCGGCCTCGCAGGCGGCGATGAATCCGGCTGCGGACGCGTGGATATGGCGCCGAAGCTCACCGCTGGCGCCGGGTAGCCAGAACAACCGCCTGTCGTATTGAGGATGCGCGCGCAGGCGTCTCGCCAGATCCTTCGTTTCCCAGCCCGGGGCGCCGACAATGACGAGATTGAGTTCTACGCCGCATTGCCAGAGCAGGTCGAATGCTGCCATCGCCTGCGTATGCCCCGTGTGCGGGGCAATGTCGCCGGTCATGAGCAGGAAGGGGCGCTCGCAGATCCTGGTGAGTTTTCCTTGGTACGCGGGCTTCAAGGCGAGGGCAGTGTCGCACGTTTCGGGGTCGCATCCGGGGGGAAACGCCAAGATCTTCAAAGGGCGGCGGTCGGCGCGTGTGGCATTCTGGACCAGCCAATCCCGCAGTTCATGCGCCAGGACAGCGGAGGCACAGGCCACACCGTCGGCGATATCCGCGACCGCTTGCAGCCACTGACTGTACAACTCTTCAGTCGCCGGCGGAAAGGAGTGCGGCCACAGGACGGGCAGAAGATCTTGCACGGCGAAGTAGACCTTCGCGCCACGATTGCGTATGCGCCTCAGATGCTCCGTACCGGCGCGCAGGGCCTCTATATCCCAGCCGATGCCGAGAAAGATGTCGCCAGCCTGAAAATCGGCTGGAGGATACTCCCAAACGGATGCACGCCCCCGTTTGCCCCCCGTGGCGCCTGGGACGTCCGCGTGGCGGATCAGACCTGTGCGCGGGCAGATGAACACGGACTGGGCCTGCATCCGCAGCTTGCCGCAAGCGCCGTGCTCGTCAAGAAGAGCCGCCGCCAAGCCCGGCAACGGCCCCCCTGCGCCGTCGCCGCTCGCAGGCTGTGCATCGACGAACACGCGTGACTCTCTTGCGACAGGCTCATTGGCAGCGATGCTTGCGGCGATGGCTGCCAGATCGCCGCGCGACGGCCCTGGTTTCTGCTGGATCGACACAATGCGGGCAAGAAAAGCCCGGCGTTTTTCGCCTCCCGGCGCGGGCAGGATGCCGCCGGTTCTCTCTGCCGGGAGGCGCGGGCGGAAAGGTGCGGCCATGGCCGCGAAGGCGTCCAGGGTGCGTTTCGCGGCGGCATCCCAGGTATAAGCGCGTGCCTGAACTGGGCCATGCGCAGCCAGGGATTGGCGAAAACGCTCGTTCGACAGGGCTTCGCTCATCTTCGCCGCCATCGACGGAACGCTGGCCGGATCGAAGAGTGCGTCGCGGCGGCCGACGACTTCGGGCAGGCTCGTTCGGTCGGATGCGATCACGGGTGCGCCGCAGCGCATTGCCTCGACGGCAGGAAGACCGAAGCCCTCATGGATGGAGGGCACAATGAGCAAATGGCACAAATTATAGAGTGAGATCAGATCGTCATCCGGGACATAGTTGGTGAAGATGACGTCGCTGGGCGGCAGCCGCAGCCGTTTGATGTGGCCCAGGTGCTCGCCCAGAGCGTCTTCTGATATCTTGCCGGACAGAACGAGTTGAAAGTCCTGCCGCTGTTCCGGCGCGAGCGAAGCGTAGGCGTCGATCAGGCCGTCAATATTCTTGCGTGGATCGAAACCAGCCGTGCAGAGAAGAAACGGCTTCGTCAGCCCGTACCGGCCACGCAAGCCAGCTTCATCGATCGTATGATGCGGCCGGACGCAGAAACTTTCATCCGCACCTGCGGATATCGTGACTATTTTTTCCGGATGAATATCGAGAGCATCTATGGCCTCCTGACGCGAATATTCAGAGATGGCCAGAAGAAGCTGTGCGCGCCGAAGACTTTCCAGCCGCCAATTGTACCACGCTTTCAGACGCGCATTGCCGAGATACGCTTCGGGGTTTAGCAGTGGAATGAGATCGTAAAGCGTCACCGCCGTCCTGGCGCATTGCTCTTCCGGCACGGACTGGACCGCATCGTCATCCAGCCCCTCGAACAGACTCGAAACGTGGACGACATCCGGATTGAGGCGGCCAACAAACCGCGCCCTGATCAGCTCCGCCGCGCGCGCGCGCCAAGCGTTCTCCGGATCGCACAAGGCTGTTGCTCCGGGCGCCTCGAAAACGGCGATTCGCCCGGGGCCGAGGCAGGGTTCGAACTCGGCACGCAAGGGAGCTATGGTCCCCGGCAGGCGGGCATTCAGCGTCAGCCAAAAATCATGGCAGCCCCGATGCTGTACGAGCGCCTTCGCCAAACCCAGCGAATAGCGTCCGATCCCCCTCTGGGCGCTCGTCGTCTGACAGCCCTGCAGATCCAACAAGATACGCATTTTCACCTATTGATATAGTGGTCCCGATCACAAGCAACCTGAAGCGCGCGTAGTTCGCGAAAGATCTCCCGCGCGGGGGCCGTCAACTCCGAAATTCCAAGCCTGGCCATCTTCGCCGCGGTCTGGTGTTTCGTGAGCCGACGCTGCATACGCCTTCGGAAACCACTTGGAAGAATCGGTACACAAAGAAAAAGTCCACTCATGAACCATTTCCGATAGGAAGAATTCTTGAAGTACAACGTCACCGGACCGGGGGGCGGCTCAAGCGGGGAAAGCGCGGAGATGTCGCCGGGCTCGCTCGCGGAAAACTGGGATGGTCGGCTCCCTTTCGTATCCATGGGGTTCAGGCACCTCGACAAATTCAACTTTTACGAGCTTTGGTAGGACTGCACACCAGACTTGGCAACAACCTCGACGCAGCGCGGGGTGTGTTTCGCACATCTTTCTCCCTCGCGCGGAAACGATCTCCGTTCACCGTTGCCGTAAATCCGCAAGGCACGCGTTGACACACTGCTGCATTTTGCTAAAACTTTATTCGCTTTTGGTGTCCGGGGAGACTGCTACCCCCGGATGAAACGGGAAGCCGGTGCGCCTCGATGAGGCAAGTCCGGCACTGCCCCCGCAACGGTAGACGAGAAAGAAGACAGCTCGACGCCACTGTGCGTGACCGCATGGGAAGGCGCTGTCCTCGGGAAACATCCCGCTCGTGAGTCCGGAGACCGGCCTTGAGCACCTGATCGGGCATTGCGGAGGGCTTTGCCAGGGGCAACAGGCAGACGTCCGTCTCGCGTTCCGCATCCACCCTCCGACGTGCCCTTGCGCCAACAATCGCGCGCGGGGTCGTGCGCGGATGGAGTGTACTGATGCGAGTACCTGCCCTTCTGGCAGCAAGCCTGCTGCCTGTCCTTCCCTCGCTTGTCCAGGCCCAGACCGTTCCCGAGCTGGAACCGATCATCATCACCGCGGCGCGCACAGAGCAGCCCGTGGACAAGACATCCGCCGCCGTCACCGTCATCACCAGGCAGGACATCGCCCGCAGCCAGGCGCGGAGTGTGCAGGACCTGCTGAGCGGCACGCCCGGCCTCGGACTCGCGAACAATGGCGGGGCGGGGAAGGTGACATCGCTCTATCTGCGCGGCACCAACGCGGACCATGTGCTGGTCATGATCGACGGCGTGAAAATCGGCTCGGCCACGCTCGGTACGGTTGCATTCCAGGACTTGCCCGTCGATCTGATCGAGCGCATCGAAATCGTGCGGGGACCGCGCGCCGCCCTCTACGGCTCGGAGGCCATTGGCGGCGTGATCCAGATCTTCACGAGGAAGGGCGGCGCGCAGCGCACGACGTTCAGCGCGACCGGCGGCAGTTTCGGCACGATGAAAAGCTCTGGCACCGTGTCGGGGAGCATCGGTCCGGACGTCTGGTACAATTTTGGCCTGTCCGGCTCCACCACGAAAGGCTTCAATGCCTGCAAGGGGCGGCCCTGGACGGAGGGCGGCGGCGGCTGCTTCACCTACGAGCCCGATAAGGACGGCTATAAGAACCTGTCCGGAACCGCCCGCGTGGGCTGGCGTTTCGCGCCCTGGGGCGAGATCGAGGCGAACGCGCTGCACACGCGCGGCCGCAGCGAATACGACGGCACCGACGTCAACATGTCGCGCGTCGAGCAGCAGGTGCTCGGCACGACGCTCACGCTGACCCCGGTGGATTACCTCAAGACCACGTTCCGGGTGGCGGAAAGCAAGGATTTCTCGAAAAACTACCTGAACGGCGTCTTCCAGACGCGCTTCGACACGCGCCGCGAAATGGCGACCTGGCAGAGCGATCTGACCGCGGCACCGGGCCTGCATCTCATTGCTGGCGCCGACTGGCTGACGGACTACGTCGACAGCACCACGGCCTATACCGTTGCTTCGCGCGCCAATACCGGCGTCTTCGCGCAGTTGCTCGGCGAACATGGCGATCACAATGTGCAACTCGCTTTGCGTCACGACGAGAACGAGCAGTTCGGCGGCCACATCACCGGCAATATCGGCTGGGGCTACCAAATCACCGACAACCTCAAACTGACCGCATCCTATGGTACGGCGTTCAAAGCGCCGACCTTCAATCAGCTCTATTGGCCCGCCGATTACTGGTCCTGGGGCGGCGGCAGCGGCGGCAATCCCGATCTGCGCCCCGAGCATTCGAAGACCGCGGAAGTGGGGCTGGCAGGCGACGTGGCGGGCGTGCGCTGGGGCGTGAATGCCTTTGAGACGCGCGCGACTGACCTGATTGCCTGGGGAGTGGATGCCTCCGGCTTCTGGTCGCCCGTCAATGTCGATACGGCTCGCATCCGCGGCATCGAACTGACGGCCTCCACGCAGATCGCAAGTTGGGATGTCCGCGGCAACCTCACCCTGCTCGATCCGGTGAATCAATCGGAGGGTGCCAATGGTGGCAAGGTGCTGGCCCGCCGGGCGCGGCAAGCCTGGGCGCTGCACGCCGATCGCAACTTCGGCGACTGGAGCTTCGGCGCCTCGCTACGCGGCGAGGGCAAGCGCTACGACGATCTCGCCAACACTGTCGAACTCGATCCCTACACGGTCGTGGACCTGCGCGCCGAGTACAAGATCAACGACGACTGGCGCGCCCAGCTCAAACTGGAGAACGTCTTCGACACGGACTACGAGACCGCTCATCTCTACAATCAGCCCGGTCGCAGCGTGTTCGTCACCCTGCGTTATGCCCATTGAGCCGGAACGGACTGCCGGTGATGACCGCTGCCATCGCGCTGGCCAGCTTCGCCTTCGACTGGATTGCGGGCGAACCGCGCCGTTTCCATCCGCTGGCCGGGTTTGGTTGGCTGGCGGGCCGGGTCGAGGCATGGCTCAACGGCCCGGTGCGCTGGCGCGGCGCGGTCGCGGCGGGTCTTCTCGTGCTGCCATTCGCGGTGCTGACGGCATGGCTGGAGGCGAAGGGGGGCGTTCTGGGCTGGAGTATCGCCTTTGCCGCCCTCACTTTCGCAATCGGCCATCGCAGCCTGCACGACCATGCGGGCGCGGTCGCCGAGGCATTGCGCCATACCGATGACGCCGCCGCGCGGGCGCGCGCTTCCCGCCTTGTCAGCCGGGATAGCGACAGCCTCGATGCCGCCGCCGCCACAACTGAGTCGGTGCTGGAAAACGGCAATGACGCGGTGTTCGGCGCGCTGTTCTGGTTCGCGGTTGCGGGCGCGGGCGGAGCGGTGGCCTACCGTCTCGTCAACACGCTCGACGCCATGTGGGGCTATCGCAGCGAGCGCTTCCGAGCATTCGGCTGGGCGGCGGCCCGGCTCGACGATGCGCTGAACTGGGTGCCCGCGCGCCTCACCGCGCTGACCTACGCCGTGCTGGGCGCAACCGGCGCGGCGTTCGACTGCTGGCGGCGTCAGGCAGGCGCGTGGAAAAGCCCCAACGCCGGGCCGGTGATGGCGGCAGGCGCGGGGGCGCTGGGTGTGGCGCTCGGCGGTCCGGCACGCTATGGCGGCGAATGGCAGGCGAGGCCGCCGCTGGGGCAGGGGCACGCGCCGGGCGCCGCCGATATCGGCCGGGCGCTGGCGCTGGTGCGGCATGGCGTGTTCCTGTGGCTCGGCGTTCTCCTGGTGGTGGCGCTCATCCGCTGGGGGATCGCCTATGCTTGAGCACGGCGGCAACATCCTCGAAGCCTCGCGCCGCTATGGCATTCCGGCTGATGTCTGGCTCGATCTGTCGACGGGCATCAACCCCAATGGCTGGCCGGCGGGCGACGTGCCGCAATCCGTCTGGACGCGCCTGCCCGAGGACGATGACGGGCTGGAGGAGGCCGCGCGCCGCCATTTCGGCGCGGAGCACGTCTTGCCCGTGGCGGGCACGCAGGCAGCCATCCAGGCTTTGCCGAAGGTAACGCCCCGCTGCCGTGTGGGCATCACCCATCCAGCCTATGCCGAGCACGCTCATGGATGGCGGCAGGCCGGCCACGAGGTCGGCGTCTGGCAGGACATGGAAGAAGCCGCAACCTTCGACGTCGCGGTCGTCATTAACCCGAACAACCCGACCGCGGTACGCCACGATACCGACAGCCTGCTCGGTCTCCACGCGGCGTTGCGGGCCAAGGGCGGCGCTTTGGTGGTGGATGAGGCATTCATCGACACGGCGCCCGCGGCGAGTGTCGCCTCGCTCAGCCATCGCGAGGGGCTGGTCGTGCTGCGAAGCCTCGGCAAATTCTACGGGCTGGCGGGCGCGCGCGTCGGCTTCGTGCTGGCCGCACCTGCGCTCATCGAACGATTGCGCGGGCAACTCGGCCCCTGGACCATCCCCGGTCCGTCGCGCTGGATCGCGTGCCGAGCGCTCGCCGATGCGGCGTGGCAGGAGATGGCGCGCGCGCGCCTCGGCATTGCCAGCCAGCGGCTTGCCGCCATGCTCACCGCCGCAGGGCTGACGCCGGACGGCGGTACGGGGCTGTTTCAATGGGTGAAGACGCCGCATGCCAGCGCGCTGCACGAGTGGCTGGCGCGGCGCGGCATTCTCACCCGCCTGTTCCGCGATCCGCCGGGCCTGCGTTTCGGATTGCCAGGCGGAGAGGTGGACTGGTCGCGGCTCGACACGGCGCTCCGGAGGCTCGTGCCATGACCGCGCGCACGCTGATGGTCCAGGGCACGACGTCGGATGCGGGGAAGAGCCTGCTCGTCACCGCACTATGCCGGTGGCTGGCGCGGCGGGGTGTGCGCGTGGCGCCGTTCAAGCCGCAGAATATGGCGCTCAACAGCGCGGTGACGCCGGACGGCGGCGAGATCGGCCGCGCTCAGGCGGTGCAGGCGGCGGCCTGCAATCTGGAGCCAGCTACCGACATGAACCCGGTGCTTCTCAAGCCCAATTCCGACATTGGCGCACAGGTCATCGTGCATGGTCGCGCGGTGGCCAATCTCGGCGCGGCGGCCTATCACGGCTACAAGCGCGTGGCGTCGGAGGCCGTGCACGCCTCGCATGAGCGGCTCGCAGCGCGCTACGACGCGGTGATCGTCGAGGGGGCCGGGTCGCCCGCCGAAATAAACCTACGCGACAACGACATCGCCAATATGGGATTCGCCGAGGCGGCGGACTGTCCGGTGATCCTCATCGCCGATATCGACCGTGGCGGCGTCTTCGCCCATGTCGTCGGCACGCTGGCGCTTCTGTCGCCGAGCGAGCGGGCGCGGGTGGCGGGATTCGTCATCAACCGCTTTCGCGGGGATATCGCGCTTCTGCGTCCCGGCCTCGACTGGCTGGAGCGGGAGACGGGCAAGCCGGTCATCGGCGTGCTTCCCTTTCTCCATGGCCTGCATCTCGACGCGGAAGACGCGATCGTGGCGCAGCAGGAGACCAAGCCCGCGGACGCGCTGCGAGTCGTGGTGCCGGTCGTGCCGCGCATCAGCAATCACACCGATTTCGATGCCCTGCGGCTGCACCCACGCGTGGATCTGCGGCTTGTGAGCGTTCACGAGACTGGCATACCGGCCGATCTCATTATTCTCCCCGGCTCGAAATCGGTACGCGACGACCTCGCCGTCATGCGCGCGGCCGGGTGGGAGGCGCGGCTCATGCGTCACCTGCGCTATGGCGGCAAGGTGCTGGGCATCTGCGGCGGCATGCAGATGCTGGGCCGCGCGATCCACGATCCGCATGGTATCGAGGGGCCGCCGGGCAGCAGCGCAGGGCTGGGGCTTCTCGACTTCGAAACGACGCTCGTGCCTGAGAAAGCGCTGCGCAACCTGCGCGGACGCCTCGCTTGGTGCGACGCCGCGGTGCGCGGCTACGAAATCCATGCCGGTCTGAGCGAAGGCCCGGACCTTGCGCGCCCGGCGCTCCTTCTCGATGACGGCGCCCGTCCGGATGGTGCCCTGAGCGCCGACGGGCAGATCATGGCCGCCTATCTGCACGGCCTGTTCGACGTCCCCGCCGCCTGCGACGCTCTGCTCGCCTGGGCCGGGCTGACGGCGGGAGAGGGCAGCGCCGCCGATATCGCCGCCCGGCGTGAGGCGGATTTCGACCGGCTGGCGGACGCCGTCAATGAGCATCTCGATACCGCTCTTCTCGCGCGGCTGTTCGGCATGGAGGCATCATGACCGTAGCGAAAACCCTCGTCATCGGTGGCGCGCGCTCGGGAAAGAGCCGACTCGCGGAGCAACTCGCAACCGAATCCGGCATGGCCGTCATCTACATCGCCACGGCGACGCCCGGAGATGAAGAAATGGCCGCGCGTATCGCCGCTCACCGTGCGCATCGTCCGCCGTCCTGGGAGACGGTGGAAGAGCCGGTCAGCCTCGCCGCCGCGCTCCGGGAGCATGCCGCGCCAGAGCGCTGCCTCATCGTCGATTGCGTGACACTGTGGCTGACCAACGTGCTGCTCACAACCGCCCCCGGCACTTTCGCCCGCGAACGCGCCGCTCTTTTCGACACGCTTCCCGGCCTTCCCGGCCGCCTCATCATGGTCACGAACGAAACCGGTCTCGGCATCGTGCCGCTAGGCGTGCTTTCCCGCCGCTTCGCGGACGAGGCCGGATGGCTGAACCAGGAACTCGCCGCCGCCTGCGACGAGGTCCTTCTCACCGTCGCGGGCCTGCCGCTCACCTTGAAAGGAAACGCATGACCAGAATGCCCGGCATCGACTGGCTCACGGTCGCCCCCCGCCCGCTCGACGAGGACGCCGCCGACGCCGCCCGTGCCCGGCAGGCGAACCTCACCAAGCCGCCCGGCGCGCTCGGTGAGTTGGAGACCGTCGCCATCCGCCTCGCCGCGATGCAAGGGACGGTCCGTCCGCGCGCCGATGGCGTTTGGATCAGCGTCTTCGCGGGGGATCACGGCGTGGTGGCTGAAGGCGTGTCGGCCTTCCCGCAGGCGGTGACGGCGGAAATGGTGAAGAACTTCGCCCGCGGGGGCGCGGCCATCACCGTGCTGGCGGCAGAGCTTGGCGCACGGTTCGAGGTCGTCAATCTCGGCACCGTGGTGGAGACGAGCGGCGTGGCGGGCGTCGGCGAGGCGGCGCTGGGACTGGGCACCGCCAACTTCACGAAGGGCCCGGCGATGACGGCGGAGCAGATGGCGCGCGCGCTGAATGCCGGGCACGAGAGCGTGGCGCGGGCGCTGGCGGCGGGGGCGCATCTTTTCATCGGTGGCGAGATGGGCATCGGTAACACCACCGCCGCGGCGGCCATCGCCTGCGCAGCTCTGGGCGAGGCGCCCGCGGCGCTGGCCGGGCCGGGCACGGGGCTGGACGCGGCGGGCGTGTCGCGCAAGGCGGAGGTGATCGGGCGCGCGCTGGCGCTGCATGGCGAGCATCTGGGCAATCCGCGCGAGGTGCTGCGCCGCCTCGGCGGCTTCGAAATCGCCGCGCTGACGGGCGCTTATCTCGCCTGCGCCAAATCGGGCCTGCCCGCGCTGATCGACGGCGCCATCGCCACGACCGCCGCGCTTCTCGCCGAGCGCATCTGTCCGGGGAGCGCCGCGTGGTTCCTTTACGCGCACAACTCCGCCGAACCCGTTCACAAGCGGCTGCTGGCGGCGCTGGACGCACGCCCGCTCCTCGATCTCGGGATGCGGCTGGGGGAGGGAAGCGGCGCGGGCGTGGCGGTGCCGCTGATCCGGCTGGCCTGCGCACTGCACGCACGGATGGCGACCTTCGCCGAAGCGGGCGTTTCAGAGAAGGCGGAGTGAGCCTCGGATCGCCACAGAGATTCTCCTTTTCACAGAAACCGGATTTCATGCGTCACATCCGCCCGTTCCTGATCGCCGTGCAGTTTCTGACGCGTGTTCCGCTGCCCGCCATCGAGGCTCCGACGCCGGATGAGGCGGGCCGGTCGGTGCTCGCCTATCCGGCTCTCGGGCTGATGCTTGGGGGCGTCCTCGCGCTTGCCGCTGCGGCGTCGCCCGCGCAAGTGCCGCCGCTTCTCGCCGCCGCCCTCCTGATCGCCGTCTGGGCCGCCATGACGGGGGGCCTGCATCTCGATGGCCTCGCGGACAGCGCCGATGCCTGGGCCTGCGGCGGTGACGTGGCGCGCAGGCTGGCGGTGATGAAAGACCCGAATTGCGGACCGGCTGCCGTCGTCGCGCTGGTGGTCGTGCTTCTCGTCAAATTCGCGTCTCTCGCCGCGCTGGTTGCCGCGGGGCACTGGCTGGCCATCGCGCTCGCTCCTGCGCTCGGCCGGACGGCGCCGCTAGCGCTGTTCCTGACGGCGCCCTATGTGCGGCCAGGCGGCCTCGGCTCGGCGATGGCCGCGCATCTGCCGCAGGCCGGAGCCTGGGCGGTCATCGCGCTGACGGCAGCGGTGGCCGCGGCGGCGGGCCATGCGGCGATGTGGCTGGCGGCGGCGGTGACGCTCATCCTGCTCCGTCATTTGATGATGAGCCATCTGGGCGGCGCCACGGGCGACACCATCGGTGCCAGCGTCGAGTTGACGGAAGCGGCGGTGCTGACAGCAGCGGTATTCGCAGGGTAGGGGCGTCGATGGAACTGCACCACGATACCGCATCGGCCCCGCCGCTTGAGAGGAAGCGGAGCAGCCGCCTGTTCGCGTTGGCTTTTGCCGTTTCGTTTGGGCTGCATCTGGCGGCGGGAGCGGCATTTCTTCAACGGATGCCGTCCTCGGGCATCGCGGCAGGTTCGCCCGAGACGATCAGCGTCAGCCTGGTGGCGAGCAACGTGCTGGACGCTGCCGAAGAGCAGATGTCGGTCCGAGAGGAGGCCACGGCCAGCGCACCGGTGGAGGGCACCGAGACCGGCGAGCGGCAGGCCAAGACGGAGAGAGCGGAGAAACCGCCGGAAGAGGCGCGCCGCGAGCTGCCTCCACCCGAGACGAAGCCCGACGTGCCCGAGGCGGAGCCG
This sequence comes from Rhodomicrobiaceae bacterium, assembly GCA_050290865.1. Lineage (GTDB taxonomy): Bacteria > Pseudomonadota > Alphaproteobacteria > Rhizobiales > Rhodomicrobiaceae > JARRLC01. Next base: position 55,093 of record JBNKIW010000002.1, read on the forward strand.
GAAGCCTCGCCGGTCCCGCCTGTGCTCAGCACGCGCAGCGAGACACCGGATGCAGTTCCGCAGCCAGCGAGAAGACAAGCCGAAAAACCTCAGGCCAGGCCCGCCCGCGATCCGAAACCGAAGAGCAAGAACCGCCGCCGTGCCAAGAAGGCTCCTTCGCGCCGCCGTCAGGCCGCCACGACGGGCCGCGGCTCGGGGGCGAAGAGCGGCCGGGTTTCGGCCAGCCGTGGCAATCTCACCAGTTACATCGGCATGCTGCGCGCCCGCCTCGCCCGCCACAGGCCGCACGCCGTCGCGGCAAGGGGGACGGCGAAGGTCGCCTTCGCGATCTCGGCCAGCGGCCGCCTGATCTATGCCCGGCTTGCACGCTCCAGCGGCAGTGCCGCGCTCGATGCCGCCGCGGTGCGGGCCGTGCGCGCCGCCGCCCCCTTCCCGCCACCGCCGAGCCGGCGCACCTTCCGGACCGTCATCCCGTTCAAATCGCGCTGATACGCGCGGGACAATAAGTCATGCGCAAGGTTGCCGGGTTACTTCCGCCCCGGAGGAAGGCAGGGCAATGACTATTCCACTGTGCAGCAGCCGGTTCACCGTCATTCTGGCGGCGGGCATGCTGGCCGTCATCACGTCCACCCCGTCAGGCGCGGCCGAACGCGGCGGCATCAATCTCGGAGTGACGAGCTTCTTCGACGGCTTCGGCTCGACGGACCCAGGTTGCACCTATTTCCATTACGGGGGCTACAACGCCTTCGATACCTTCAACGGTCCGGACGGCCACACGATTGCCGACTGGTCCCTCCAGGCCGCCTACACGATCCCGCAAGTCGTCTGCAGTGCAGGTTGGACCGTTCTCGGAACCGTTCCGGGTGCGGGCATCGTCGTCCCGGTCGGAGGGCAGGATATCAGCCCGTCACCGCCCCTCTTCGACAACGGCGCCGGCCTCGGCGACATCCTGCTCAACCTGTCCCTCCAGTTCAAGCCGGTGAAGCGCGGGGGCCGTGCCGTTTTTTCGCAGGCGGTCGGGGTCGATGTCCTCTCGCCGTCGGGCAAATACGATGTGACGAAGACGGTCAATCCCGGCAATGGATACTGGTCGGTCAACCCGCTCTGGAGGGCGACGGTTCTGCCGCTCCCGCACTGGGAAATCAGCTGGCGCGCCAACTACATCCACAATTTCGACCACTCACCCCAGGGGGTGAAGCGGCACACGGGCGATGGCGTGTGGCTGAACTTCTCGACGAGCTACGAGATTTTCAAGGACTTCTATTTCGGCCTGAACGGCTACTGGCTCAAGCAGCTTGAGCCGGACGAGATCGGCGGCGTCGCCGTGCCCAATACGCGGCAGGAGTCGCTCTATCTGGGCCCCGGCTTTCATTACACCTTCCCGTCGAAAGACGTCCTCAACTTCAACGTCTACCTGACCGTAGAGGACAAGAACACCTTCAGCGACAGCGTGCAGGTGAATTTTCAATATGTGCACAAGCTCTGACGCGCCTCCGGCCAGCCCCGCGCGGCTCAGTTCACGCTGCGCAGCGTATAGGGGCTGTCGAGCGAAAACGCCGGGATTGCCACGTCGAAGGTCTCGCCGTCCTCGTCCGTCATCTGGTACCAGCCCAGCATGATGCCCGAAGGCGTGCGCAGCGGCGCACCGCTCGTGTAGCGGTAGCTCTCTCCGGGCGCGAGGGTCGGCTGTTCGCCCACGACACCAGGGCCGCGCACTTCCTGCGTCTGGCCGGTGGCATCGGTGATTCGCCAGTGGCGGGAGAGAAGTTGCACGCTCTGTGCGCCATGATTGGCGATTTCAACCGTGTAAGCCCAGAAATAATAGCCCTGCACCGGCGAGGAGTCGTCTTCCATGAAACTCGGCGAAACTTTCACACTGATGTTCCGCGTCGTGGCTTCGTAACTCACGCCCCTAACTCCTGCCACATGTTCTGCGCTCCGGGCTCAAAGATTTGCCTCGCGGAGCGCCTGATCCAGATCCTCCATCAGATCATTTACATCCTCCAGCCCTACCGAGAGGCGTAACATATTGTCGCCAATCCCCATATCGGCGCGCACCTCCGGCGTGAACCGCTGGTGCGTCGTGGTTGCGGGATGACTGATCAGGCTTTTAGCATCGCCGAGGTTATTCGAGATCTTGATGATTCGCAGCTTGTCCACGATCCGGAAGGCTGCGTCCTTTCCGCCCGCGACATTGAACGTCAGCAGGGTGCCGCCCGACGCCATCTGGCTCCGGGCCAGTTCAGCCTGAGGATGAGTGTCGAGGCCGGGGTAGAGGACCCGCTCGATTTCCTTGCGCCCGCCGAGGAATTCGGCAAGGCGTTGCGCATTGGCCGCCATCCGGTCGATGCGCAAGGGGAGCGTCTCCAGGCCCTTGAGCAGCACCCAGGCGTTGAACGGGCTGAGGCTCGGGCCGGTCTGGCGCAGATAGACCTTCAGATGGTCTTCGAGGAACTTCTCGCTGCACAGAACCGCGCCGCCGAGGCAGCGTCCCTGGCCGTCGATATGCTTGGTCGCGGAATAGACGACGATGTCGGCGCCGAGCGCGAGCGGCTTCTGCAGCATCGGTGTGGCAAAGACATTATCGACCACCAGCCGCGCGCCCGCCGCCTTGGCGATCTCCGCTACGCCGGCCAGATCGGTCAGTTCCAGCGTCGGATTGGCGGGCGTTTCGCAGAAGAAGGCGCGGGTATTGTCCCTGACCGCTGCGCGCCAGGCGTCCAGATCGCGGCCATCGACCAGCGTCGAGGTCACGCCGAAGCGCGGCAGCAGTTCCTCGATGATGTAGCGGCACGAGCCGAACAGCACCCGGCTCGCGACCACATGGTCCCCCGTCCTGAGGAAGGAGAAGAATGCCGCGTTGACCGCCGCCATGCCCGACGCCGTGCCGCGCGCGACTTCGGCGCCTTCCAGAAGCGCCATGCGGGTCTCGAACATGGTGACGGTGGGATTGCCGTAGCGCGAATAAACGTAGCCTTCCTGGTCGCCGCGGAAGCGCGCCTCGGCATCGTGCGCGCTCTCGTAGACGAAGCCGGAGTTCAGAAAAACCGCCTCCGATGTCTCGCCGAACGGGCTGCGAAGCGTGCCGCCATGAACAAGCGCCGTGGCGGGCCGCCAGGACTTGGGGAAATCGTCGTCCATGGGAATGTGTCCTTTCGAGAGCGATATCCGCGAAAAAGCCGGCCGGATCGTCTCGACGCGGCCCTTTTAGCGAGTTCTTTAACGTGGCTGCAAGCCGGCCGACCAAATCACCACGGGTAGAACGTGGATTAAAAAGGGCTTGGGGCTTGGCGTCAAGGCCCTGATCACTAAGATGACGCGAAGGATTGGTGGAATGACACGAAACGAAACCAATGCGGCAAGCCGCGCTACGCCCGAAGGATTGCTGCCCGCGCAGGCGGTTCGCCGCCTGATCGAGGCCGGGCATGTTTGTGCGCGCGTGCCCGTTTCGCCCGCGCAGGTCCAGCCCGCCAGTCTGGATCTGCGCCTCGGCGATGTGGCCTATCGTGTGCGGGCGAGCTTCCTCCCCGCCGCGCGGATGACGGTCGAGGACAAGCTGAAGCAATTCAGCCTGCACGAAATTCCGCTGCGCGACGGCGCCGTCCTGGAGACCGGCTGCGTCTATGTCGTGCCGCTGCAGGAGAGCCTGGCGCTGCCCGCCGGCGTCTCCGCCGCCGCCAATCCGAAAAGCTCGACCGGCCGCCTCGACGTGTTCACGCGCGTGATCACCTCGACCGGCCCGGCCTTCGACCAGATCCCGGACGGCTATCGCGGCCCGCTCTACGCCGAGATATGCCCGCAGACTTTTCCCGTGCTGGTGCGGCCGGGTTCGCTCCTGTCGCAGATGCGCTTCCGCCGCGGCCGCGCCGAACGCACCGATGCCGAACTGGCCGCGCTGCACCACGAGCAGCGGCTCATTTCCAGCGAAAACGCCGATATCGCGGGGGGCATCGCGCTGTCCGTCGATCTGTCCGGCGAGACGGGCGGCGGCGTTCTGGGATATCGCGCCAAGCGGCACACCGGCCTTGTGGACGTGGACCGGGCGGGCGCCTGCGCGCTGGCGGATTACTGGGAGCCGATCCATGCGACGAGCGGTGGCGCACTGATCCTCGATCCGGACCAGTTCTATATCCTGGCGTCGAAAGAGGCCGTGCACGTGCCGCCGGATTATGCCGCCGAGATGGTGCCGTTCAACCCGCTGGTGGGCGAATTCCGCGTGCATTACGCCGGTTTTCTCGACCCCGGCTTCGGCCATGCCGCCGCGGGCGGGTCGGGGAGCCGCGTGGTGCTGGAGGTGCGCAGTCACAAGGTGCCGTTCATCCTGGAGGACGGGCAGATCGTCGGGCGCGTGATCTATGAGCGGCTGACCGAAACGCCGGACGAGATTTACGGGATGGGGATCGGCTCCCACTATCAGGCGCAGGGGCTGAAACTGTCGAAGCATTTCCGGGAATAGGCGCTGGTGGCCGACTGCCCATGCGCATGACCGGTTCCGGTGAGGGGGCACCGCAATGCAAAGAGGAAAGAATGCCACAAGTGGTGCCGCTTGCACTAGCGGGCGATCCGGCGGAAGTGCTGCCGCAGATTGACGAGATCTTCTTCGAGAGCGCGGTCCGCAGGGGGTTCGCGTCGCAGGTCGCGCGCGCGGCGTTCCACGAGCTGTGGCTCGGCCGCTATCTGCGCCACTGCGCGAGCGATAGCTTCGTCGCTTTCGACAACGGCGCCTATATCGCGGGTTACCTCGTGGGATCGCTGACAAGCAATGAAGACCCGCTGCCCGGCCCGGACGTTTATGCGCTGTTCTCCAAACGGCTCGTGAAGGCCTACCCGGCGCACATCCATGTCAATGTCCGGCGGGACTGCCGCGGCGAGGGGCTGGGCGCCCTGCTGATGATGGCTTTCGCGTATCATTGCCGCCAGCGGCGCGTGCGCGGCTTTCATGCGATCACGGCGGACGGCTCGCGCTCGGCGGACTTCTTCCAGCGCTGCGGCATGGAACATCTGGCCACGGCGGAGTGGAACAGTAAGCCGGTGGTCATGCTGGGACAGCGGCTGCTGAGTTCGGGATAGTAATGCGCGATACCGGCGCCGCCACTACCCGCGTGCGCCGAGGATGCGCTGCCAGATCGTGCCTCCGGCGTGGTTATAGCCGATGTAGAAATAGGCGACGATGCACGCGAACAGGGCCAGGGCAGGCGGACCGTTGAGTTGAAACCCGCCTTCGGTGCGACCGCCGGTCACCTCGGCGATGGCGAAGCCGAATACGAAGAACGCCGTCAGGAAGTCAAGGATAGCAGCAACAACCTTCCGCCACGTCGCCGGATGCTCCGTCGTACCTTCTGCCATGACGACCTCTCGTGCCAGAGTTTCCGGCACTATACATCGCCAGATTTTCGGCGCGGTTAATTGTCAGGGACACGATCGCCGCTGTTTCTCGCCCGAACCGGACGAATTCGATGAAATATTGAAGGGAATGCATTGAAGGACCGTCACAGCGCGTCAAGAAGGCTGCGCGGAAGACGCAGGATCCTGCCCGACTGGTTGATCAGCACCGCCTTCACCCGCACCCGGCACAACACCTTGCCGCCGCGCTCGACGCTTTGCGCCATGGTTATATGGGCGCCGCCGGTTTCCGCCGTCTCCGTGATCACCTCGAGCACCTCGTCGATGCGCGCGGGGCTCAGATAGTCCACCTCCAGCCGCCGCAGAACGAACGCCGCCGGTTCGGTGCCGCCATTTCCCGCATGCAGTTCGGCATGATGGACGCCGAGCAGGCGCAGGCAATCGGAGCGCCCGCGCTCGCACCAGCGCAAGTAGGTGGCGTGATAGACGAGGCCGGAAAAATCGGTGTCCTCGAAATAGACCCGCACAGGCAGCACATGGCGCCGCCCCTCGATCCGGCCCGCGAGATCCGGCCATTCGTGCCCGGTTTCACGCGTCATCGGCGGCCGCCGGAGGATTTTCGAACAGTCCGAGTTGGCCACTCGGTGCGGCAGGCGCGGCAATGCCGAGATGGTGGAAGGCTTTCAGCGTCACCACGCGCCCGCGCGGCGTACGCCCGATGAAGCCCTGCTGCAGGAGGTAGGGCTCGATCGTCTCTTCGAGTGCGTCCTTCGACTCCGACAGCGCCGCGGCGATGGTCTCGATGCCCACCGGTCCGCCACCGTAATTCACCGCGACGCAACGGAGGTAGCGATGGTCCATGCCATCGAGACCCGCCGCGTCCACTTCGAGCTGCGTGAGCGCGCGATCCGCGACGGGGGCATCGATTTCGCTCGCCTTCTCGACCGAGGCGAAGTCGCGCACGCGCCGCAGGAGCCGTCCGGCCACGCGCGGCGTACCCCGCGAGCGCCGCGCCACCTCGCGCGCACCGTCGGACGTCATCTTCACGCCGAGCACGCGCCCGCCCCGCGTTACGATCTCCTCCAACTCGGCCTCGGTGTAGAAATTGAGCCGCACGGGGATGCCGAAACGGTCGCGCAAGGGGGTCGTCAGCAGGCCGGTGCGGGTGGTCGCGCCGACGAGCGTGAATTTCGCCAGGTCGATGCGCACCGAGCGCGCCGCCGGTCCCTCGCCGATGATCAGGTCGAGCTGGAAATCCTCCATCGCCGGGTAGAGGATCTCCTCCACCGCCGGATTGAGCCGGTGGATTTCGTCGATGAACAGCACGTCGCGTTCTTCGAGATTGGTGAGCAGCGCGGCCAGATCGCCCGCCTTGGCGATCACCGGTCCGGATGTCATGCGGAAATTGACGCCGAGTTCGCGCGCCACGATCTGGGCGAGCGTCGTCTTGCCCAGCCCCGGCGGCCCCGCGAACAGCACATGATCGAGCGCGTCGCCCCGTCCGCGCGCTGCGTCGATGAAAACCTTCAGATTGGCGCGGGCGCGCTCCTGGCCGATGAATTCGGTCAGCCGCAATGGCCGCAGGCTGGGTTCGCCTTCGTCCTCGTCCCGTTTCTCGCGTTCGACCAGTCTCGTATTCATGAGGCGAACTTAGCGGATTCCTTCGTTGCCTGAAATGGCGGTTTTTGGCAGCCTATCGCGCAAGCTCTTTCAGACCGAGCCGGATGAGTTCTTCGGCGCGCTTGCCCTCGCCCTCTTTCGACGACACCGTGGCTATGGCCGCGCTGGCGTCGGCGGCGCTGTAGCCGAGATTGACGAGCGCGGAAACCGCATCGGAGACCGCCGAACCCTGGCCCTGCGTGGCGCCAACGGCGCCTGCCGGCATTGCGATACCACCGCCGGCCAGGAGCCCCGGCGCCTTGTCGCGCAGTTCGCTGACGATACGTTGCGCCACCTTCGGCCCGACGCCTGGCGCACGCGAGATATGCGCCTTGTCCTGCAGCGCGATCGCATTGGCCAGTTCATGCGGTTCGAGCACACCGAGCAGGGACAGCGCCACCCTCGTGCCCACGCCCTGCACATGCTGCAACAGCCGGAACCAGCTCCGCTCGGCCTCGCTCAGGAATCCGAACAGCCTGATCTGATCCTCGCGGACATGCGTTTCGATGACGAGCGTCAGCGGCTCGCCGACGGCCGGGAGCCGCGAAAGGGTGCGCGCCGGGCATGTCACTTCGTAGCCGACACCGCCGACGTCGATGATCAGCCCCTCCGTGCTGGCCGAATCCAGAACGCCCCGGAGTTTTCCTATCATCCGGCGAGCCTCCGTGCTGACTTGGGCGCACCGCCTGCCTCGCGTGCCAGAAGCTTCTCCTTGAGTGCCGACGCCTGCCGGTGATGCGCATGCGTGATGGCGATGGCCAGCGCGTCGGCAGCGTCGTCGCTGTTGGGATCCGCTTTGGGGAGAAGATAGCCGATCATGGCGCGGATCTGCACCTTTTCGGCGTGTCCCGACCCGGCGACCGTCTTTTTCACCATGTTCGGCGCGTATTCCGCTACCCTGAGCCCGGCACGCGCGGGGACCAGCAGTGCAATGCCGCGCGCCTGCCCCAGCTTGAGCGTGGCGTGGGCGTCGCGGTTGACGAAGGTTTCCTCGACGGCGGCTTCGTCCGGCTGCCAGCGCGCCAGCACAGCCTCAAGGCCGGTGAACAGCGCGGCCAGGCGGGTGCTGAGCGGCTCGGCGGCGTCGGAGGTGACTGTGCCGCTGTCGATGTAGGACAGCCGCGTGCCGGATGTCTCAATGACACCCCAGCCCGTCCGCCGCAAGCCGGGATCGATCCCGACGATCCGAACCACCATCCTCATCCCACCGAATCAGCCTCACCCGGGAGCAAGGATGCCAGCTTGGCGCAGCGCGACAAAGCCGATTTTCCAGCGCCGCCAGGGGGCGAAGCAGGACCGTCGGAATAAAACGAGGGCCGGAGACGGCTCCGGCCCTTGCTGATATTGCTGCAGTCGTCAGGTGCGCGACCGGTTACGATCTTCTGAACCGCGCCCAGGTCACCGTCACGCGGGTGCCGACACGGGCACGTCTGTAAAGGTCCGCCACATCGGAATTATGCATGCGGATGCAGCCGTGCGAGACCTCGCTGCCGATCTGCCACGGCGCATCGGTGCCGTGAATGCGGTACATCGTGTTGCCGAGATACAAGGCACGGTTGCCAAGAGGATTGCGGGGATGACCGCCCGGGACATACGCGGGCAGTTTCGGATTCTCACGGCGCATCTGAGCGGTGGGCGTCCAACTCGGATTGACGCGCTTGGCGCTGACGACCGACACGCCGGACCAGCGCGCATCGCCGCGCGGAATCGCGATCGGGTAGCTGATGGCCGCGCCTCTGCGCGTCACATAATACAACCGTCGGTCGCCGAAACTGACAATAATCTGGCCGGGCGAATACCTCTTCGAGAATGAAACCCGATGAGCCGAACCGCCACCGCCGCCGAACAGGTCATCCAGCCAATCGGCCCGGGCCTGCCCTGCGAGCGATACAAAGATCAGTCCGGCAAACGCCACATACCCAACCCTAAGAAACTTTCTCACCATGCGCATACCTCCGAGAATCCTTTGCCGCATTTCTCTGGTTGTCGTCGAGATTTGGATCCTTCGTGGACATAACGATAACGCCACTCCCGGCTGTCGGCAGACGGAAGCTTAACCACTGCCACACACCCTGAACGATGCCCTCAGCGTATCCCTATCATCAGTCCAATTTCGTTTTTCTTCGTGAATAAATGGTGCACAACGAGCCACCTGGTCCCATTTCGCGCCCATTACATAATCACGCGTTCCGTCCCTATATCTCTCTCAAACAGCTGCGCCTATCAAGGGTTGCACCTGCCCGCGAAATCCATTCACCCCGGCTTGTGGCGAATTCGTCACAATATTGGCACAAAGTTCGGCGGCGGCAGGATTTGGAGTGTGGCCGGTTCGCGATGTCGGGCATGGCGCACTGCGCGCCTGCCGAACGCGTTTCAGCCGTGAACGCGGTATCCGTACAGCCAATCCTGACGCCGCAGGAGGAGACGACGCGGAATCGCGGCAAGGGTAGCATTGCGTGCCAGACGCATGGCCCCGCTCATGTGGTAGATCTCGCCCATGCGCGCCGAGGCCGCCACCACCCGTCCGGCGCGGGGCATGCGCCGTTCCTCGTAATTTCTCAGGGCCGTGACCGCGTCCCCGGGCGAGCGCGCGATTTCGACCGCCAGCACCTCGGCATCCTCCACCGCCATCACCGCGCCCGAAGCCAGGAACGGAAGGATCGGATGTGCGGCGTCGCCGAGCAGCGTTGCGGCGCCCTTCGACCAGTGCTCCAGCGACGGCAGCCCCCACAGCGGCCATTTGATCCAACCGCTGAAGCGGCCGAGCATCTCACGCACCTCTTCCGGCCAGTCGGCGAAATGGGCCAGAAGCTCCGGGGTTCCGATCTCGCCATTCAGTGGTCCGGCGGCCGTCTCGTCCACGACGGCGACGGCATTGAGCGGCCCATCGGCACCGCAAAGATAGACGACGAGGTGCGTATTGGGTGCCAGCCAGAGGGCGACGGCATCCTTGTCCGGCCGGTCCGGCAGCACCGAGGGCGTGACGGTGGCACGCCATGCAACCTTGCCCGTCGGCGCCGGAGTACCGCCAAAGAGAAGCGAGCGCAGCCGTGAGCGGACGCCATCGGCGCAGATCAGCGCGCGGCCTTCCAGGCCCCGCCCGTCGCCCGACATGATCCTCACACCGGCGCCGCCCGTCTCCATATTGGCGACACGGTAAGACGAGGTGATCGTGACGCCGGGCAAGTCGCGTGCCGCGGCGAGGAGCACACTGTGCAGGCGGCGGCGCTCGACAACCTGATAAGGCGCGCCGTGGCGGCGCTTGACGTCGTCGCCGAGCGGCATGGTGGCGAGGTGTCTTGCGGTGAGGCCGTCACGGACGACGAGCGCCTGCGGCCGGACGGAGATCGCCTTCATCTGATCGCCCAATCCCCAGGACTCGAGGATGCGGCTTCCGTTCGGGCCTATCTGAAGCCCTGCGCCGACTTCACCGAATTCGGCCTCGGCCTCCAGGACGTGGACTCTCACTCCGCGCCGGCTGAGCGCGATGGCGGCACTCAGGCCACCAATACCCGCGCCCGCAACCAGGACCGGGTATTCCGCTGTTGCATGCATGGCTGCCTCACTCTCGCTTCGAGTGCCGCCCCCCAGACGTCAGCCGGTCATGCGGTCTTCCTGATAAAGACAATAAGGCGGATCAGACTGGTCAGGGCCAATGTTGGGATCGTAACTGTAAAGCGTCGAGCAGTAGGGGCACACGATATGATCATCGGCCCCCATATCCAGATAGATATGCGGATGATCCAGAGGGGGCCGCGCGCCCATACATTGGAATTCCTTCACGCCGACGTGGATTTTCTCCACCCCGATATCATTGCAGAAATGAGGCGTGCCGTGAGTGGCCATCGCAGTCCCGTCCGTGCTTCCCGAGGTTTCCGGAGCGGGATGCTGCCTCATCAGCGAACGCCCCGCAACCAGTTTCTCAAGTCTGCAATCCTGACATTACGCCAAAGGCATGCCTGAGAGGTGCGACACATGGCCTCTGTGGGCCGTCTTCGGCGTGGGGCAATGCAGGGGGCTACACTTTCCGGTTCTCGCCCGCGATCCGTTCCAGGAGCCGGCTCAGGGGGCTTGAAAACACGACGGCAAGGGCCGTCAGCACTGCCGCCATCGCCGCGATGGTGGCGAAGTAAAGCGCCTTCACGGACAAAGGCTCCTCGGCTGCGGACAGCAGGTTCATGCCCAGAAAGCCCGTGGCGAACGAGCCGGTCAGCCCCATGACCGTCACCACGGTCAGCCGGTGCATGGATCCGGATTGCTTCCTCAGCGTGCTGCTGTCGAGATAGTGCACCATGTCCGTGATGTCGCTGCGCACCTCCTGCTGCAGCCTGTCGATGCACAGATGCTCCCGGATCATCCGGAACAGGTCGCGAATATGCGTGCGCCCGGATATCTCGGTGAAGAGATAGCGCTGGGAGAAACGGAGGAAGTTTTCCTGAAGCGCGAAGGTTTCGTCACGGAAGGCGTTGAGCGACGACGACCTGCGCGGATCGAGCTTCTTGATCGCTCCCACCATGCGGTCGGCGAGCATCAGAAGCGCAGAGCGGTGAAAATGCGCGATCAGGAACAGCAAGAAATACTGATGCCGGAACTGGCTCAGCAGGCCGCGGTCGGGGTCCTTCAGCGAGCCGGACGAGCCGGACGACACGATGGTGAACGCTTCGCCGCAGGTCAGAAAACGGGTTTCGATGCCAGGCGCGTCGAGCCCGCCCGCATATAGGCGCTCATAAGCGTGCTTCCCCTCGAAGTCGTTCAGGAAGCGCTCGGAAAAGGGAAGTGTGTCCCGGTCGCGCGGCGCCGGGGCGGTGGCCAGCGCCAGCGAAATGTAATCCCCCTTCCTGAGAACGCTGAGATCCTCCAGCATGAGAAAGGACATCACCGGCATGCGGTAATACTCGATTTCGCGGATGCGTAGACGCCCGGCGACGCCGCTCGCATCATTGACGAGGGGGCTGAGAAGAAACTCCCAGTGGCGGGCGATGCAGGTCGAACGCCTCTCGTCCACGAACCGCATGAAGCGCTCGCGATCGTGATAATCGGACGCCGCGATGACCTTGCCGTCCGCGTCGAGCCATTCGACCAGCGACGGGCAATGGATGGGATCGCCGTTCTCGCTCCATCCGGCGGGATAGGCGCGGCCGAAGCGCTGCATCATCTTCTGAGCGCTTTCGAGCGGGATTTCGTCGGCGGCAAGCTCGCAGACGAGGATGACCGCATCCACATCGTAGAAGAAGAACAGATGGACATGCACGACCCGGCAGGTCACGGGCGCGTCGCCGGGATGCAGGACGACGCGGACGCTGTGGATATCGGTGCGCCAATAGACGCGCATGCAGATGTCACCGGGACTGGGCGGCTCATCGCCGGTGCGCGCGTCGCCATAGAGAAAGCGCTGGACATGCGGCAGAAAGGAGATGAACTCGCGGTAGTGCCGCTCAGCGAACAGGTCGCTCTCGCCGCCGAATTTGTCCTCCTGGGCGTGCCAGTTGTGACCGCTCACCAGCCTGTCCATGATTTCGTGGCAGCCATGCTCACTGCATTGCCCGTCGCCCGACACGAGTTGCAGCGGCCACACCACGAACTGCCGGAAATGGCTGACAGTGGGTTGCGAAGGCTGCCTCCCGCCTCTGGCGTCCGCCCGGCTCTGTGAACTGCCGCCGGAGACGACTCCTGCTTCGTCCTGCACGCTGAAACCCCGTCCGTCATACCGCGATGGCCCGAGCATAACCGGTCGGGGCGAAGGCTTTGTTACCGCCAGTGCGGGAGGTTATGCCCGGTCGCGAAACCGCCGCGCGGCGTGGCCGGCGTGCCGCGCATTCGCATCGGATTGCAGCGGCGGCGAAAATTTTGCTGCGCCCGACCGCTGCAAGCGGTATGCACGTTCTAGTTGTTCAATGATGATCACTCGCCTCCCTCGGGAGTTCCACCGCGGAGTGCCGCGCCAATGCTCGAACCAGTCCCAACAGAGAATTCCGTCGTGACGGAGCGGTTTTCGCCGCCCTATCGCATCCATCTCGGGTGCAACGCGATGAGGTTCGACGGCTTCGTCAACATCGACTCCCGTCAGACCGAAGCCACCGACGTGGTGCACGATTGCAGCAACCTCACGATCTTCCCCGACGAGTCCTCGATCCTGATCTTTTCTCACGCCTTTTTCGAGCGGCTTTACCGCGGCCAGCATGTGCCGCTTCTGGCCGAGGTCCGGCGCGTTCTGCATCCCGATGGCTGCGTGTTCTTCTGTGGGATCCCCGACTTCGAAGCGATCGCGCGCGCCTATCTGGAACAGGCGCCCGGGCATGCTTCGCCGGTCTTCGATCTGTCCGAGGTCTACCGCTACACGCATGGCAACCCGGAACAGCGCCCGCAGCGGTGGCTGGCGCGGCTGCACAAGTCGCTGTTCGATGCCAGGGAACTGCGGACGCAATTGCGGGCAGCCGGGTTCGCCGCGCCGCGTATCTTCCGCTACGCCTTTCACAGCGAGCCGAACCCGGTCAATCTCGGTTTCGTGGCGACGAAGAACGATCACCCCGTGCCCAACGATTTCGTAAAGGCGATCGTCAACATGTTCTCGCCGATCTACGGGACCAATCCCGTCGCCGTCGTGCCGTGAGCCGGGCGCCGGTGGTTACGCCGCCGCCAGCTTCGCCGCAATCTGCGCGACATGCCGGCCCTGGAAGCGCGCTCCCGCCAGTTCGTTCTCGGAAGGCTGCCGCGAGCCGTCCCCGTCGGCAATCGTCGTGGCGCCGTAGGGCGAGCCGCCCGTGACTTCCGTCACCCCCATCTGGCCCTGGAAGGAATAGGGCAAGCCGACGATCACCATGCCGTGGTGCAGAAGCACCGTGTGTGTGGACAGGATCGTGCTTTCCTGGCCGCCATGCTGAGTCGCCGTCGAGGTGAACACCGAGCCGACCTTGCCGATGAGCTTGCCGCCGAACCACAGCCCGCCGGTCTGATCGAGAAAGTTCTTCATCTGCGCGGGCATATTGCCGAAGCGCGTCGGCACGCCGATGACGATGGCGTCATAGTCCGGCAGCTCCTCGGTGGTCGCAACCGGCGCTGCCTGATTCGTCTTGAACCCGGAACTCTTGGCCACCACCTCGGGCACCAGCTCCGGCACACGCTTGATCACCGCCTCCGCGCCAGCCTCGCGCACGCCTTCGGCGACGGCCGCCGCCATGGTCTCGATATGGCCGTAACTGGAATAGTAAAGAACGAGAACGCGTGCCATCGTCATCTCCTGGGGTTGATTGGGGCCGAACGGTCAGACAGCCATGTCGAATAGCAGCAGCTCGCTGCGTGAAGCTGTCCCCGCAAGTTCGATTTCTCCGCCGTCGATGGACGCGCCGTCGCCCGCCCGCAACGGCTCGCCGTTGAGCATCACGGCACCGCTGGCGATCTGCACCCAGGCCGCGCGCCCCGGTTTCAGCCCGTGGACAAGCCGGTCGCCATCGCCGAGCAGGGACGCAAAGACATCGGCGTCGCGATGGACGGTGATGGAGCCGTCGCGGCCATCGCGCGACACGATCAGCCGCAGTTGCCCGCTTTTGTCCGCCTCGGCGAATGTCTTCTGCTCGTAGCCGGGCGTCAGCCCGCCGCGTTCGGGCAAAATCCAGATCTGCAGGAGATGCACCGGCTCGGTGGCCGAGGCGTTGAATTCGCTGTGCCGGATGCCGGTGCCTGCCGTCATGCGCTGAACGTCGCCGCGGCGGATCACCGACCCGTTGCCGAGGCTGTCCTTGTGTTCGAGCGCGCCTTCCAGCAGGTAGGTGACGACTTCCATGTCGCGATGCGGGTGCGTGGGAAAACCGCCGCCGCCCGCGATGCGATCGTCATTGATCACCCGCAGCGGGCCGAAACCCATATGGGCGGGGTCGTAATAGTCGGCGAACGAGAAGCTGTGGCGCGTGTCGAGCCAGCCACGATCGGCGTGGCCGCGATCTTCCGATTTGCGAATGGTCAGCATGTGAGGGTTCCTGTGGCCGCCTGTTTCAACAAAGGATGGGTTGTCGACCGGCATGCGTCAATGGTATCCGACTTATTCACAGTGGTGCCGAAACGGATACAAATATGGACCGGCTTGACGCGATGCGCGCCTTCACCAAGGTCGTCGCCTCAGGCAGCTACGCCGAGGCCGCACGGCGGCTCGGACTGACGCGCTCGGCGGTCAGCAAAGCGGTCATGGAGATCGAACATGCGCTCGGCGTGCGCCTGCTCGACCGCACGACGCGCCGCGTCACCCCGACCGAGGCCGGTCTCGCCTATTACGAGCGATGCGTCGCCATTGTCGCGCAGGTCGAAGAAACGGAAATCCAGATCTCGCGCCTGCACGACGAGCCGCGCGGTGTCTTGAAGGTCAACGCGCCGATGTCGTTCGGCATCCACTATCTCGGCACCGCGGTCGCCGCCTTCATGGTCCTCTACCCCGATCTGAGGGTGGAGATGACACTCAACGACCGCTTCATCGATCCGCTGGAAGAGGGTGTGGACGTGACTGTGCGCATCGGCGCGCTCGGCGATTCCACGCTGATCGCACGGCGGCTGGCTCCGGCGCGGCGCGTCCTCGTGGCTGCGCCCGGCTATATCGAACGTCATGGCGCACCCCTTGGCCCCGGCGATCTGGCCGCGCATCGCTGCCTGGCATACGGCCACTCCACGGCCGCGCAGCGCTGGCAGCTCACCCGGAACGGCGCGGCGCTGACGGCGCAGATCAACGCCGCGCTCTGGTCTAACAACGGCGAAGTGCTGCGCGCGGCGGCGCTGGCGGGCATCGGCATCGCCAATCTGCCGACCTTCCTGGCCGGGCCCGACATCCGCGCGGGCGATCTGGCGACCGTGCTGCCGGATTACCCGCCCGCCGAACTGGGGATTTTCGCGCTCTACGCGCCCAACCGCTATCTCGCGGCGAAGACGCGGGTCTTTATCGACTTTCTCACCAGCCGTTTCGGTGGCGAACCCGCCTGGGATGATTTCCTCCCCCCCGACTGAGGCGCTCTCAAGCCAAGCCGCTACGGATAACGCACACCGCCGCAAGGCTTCGGCAAGGAAAGGTAGCCAGAGATGTACGCTGCGGGGGCTGCATCCGCGACCGGCATCATCCCACAGGACCTGGCAACATGACATCTCTTCGCGACATCACGCTGTGCTGTGTCGATACCGAGCATCATCTCCTGTCCGCCATCGCGCTGCGCCGATGCAACGAACTGATGCCTTTCAACAGAACGGTCTTCGTCACCGATCAGGACGACACTATCGAACCGGACTGGGAGCATCACCGGATCAAGCCGCTCGCCGACTACGAAGAGCACAACAGGTTCATGCTGAAGAACCTGTATTTCCACATCCAAACGGACTTCATGCTCTCGGTGCAGTTCGACGGCTTCATCATCGATCCCACCGCCTGGACCGACGAGTTTTTGCAGTATGACTTCATCGGCGCGCCGTGGCCCTGCTCACCGAAGGAATATGCCGTCGGCAGCGGCGGCTTTTCGCTGCGCTCCAGGCGGCTGCTGAAGGCGCTTCAGGACGACCGGATCGTCCTGCCGAACGATGCGGGAGCGGAAGACATCTGTATCTGCCGCACCTATCGCAGCATTCTCGAAGTGCATCACGGCATCCGCTTTGCGCCGGTCGAACTGGCGACGCGCTTCTGTCACGGGGCGGGACCGTTCGTCGCCGATACATTCGGGTTTCATGGCCTGCCGCGTCTGGCCGATTTCTATACCGGCGGGAATGCGACATTGATGACCGACAATCTGAAACCTTGCCTGCTGCGCAAGGCGAATGTCGTGGTCCTGGCGATGCAGTATGCTTTCCGTGAGCAGCATGACGAGGCCCGTCATCTGTTCGAGCGCGTCTGCCGGTATCAGAGCTACGACGAGGCCCGCGACGCACTCGCAGCGGGCAGCGCGCCGGCCGAGATGATCGCGTTTCTCGCAGAATGCTGGCCCCGCTACACGGCCCGCGCGGCGGCCTGAGAAATCGCTGCCGCTCCACACTCTTTCTCTCTCCCCCCCAATGGGAAGCACCCGGCCCGCGTCGGCTGCTTCTCATTTTTGCTTCTCATTTTTGCGGCTCACGCTCAAATTTTACGGATCGAATTAATGACGCGGAAATAGTTGATCTGCTTTAAAAATCATAACGATCCCGCTGACGGAAATAAGTTGAAAAATGGCGAATTGTTAACCCTAGGTACGTATCAACTTACCGTCTGAGCAGAATTCATTTGTGAGCAAGATACCCTCACTCCGTCGGTGTTCGAAGATAACAGGCGGTTCCATGTAAACACGTCTCGTGACACGCCTCGAACAGGACATGGCCGGTCGATGACTGTCGTCTCGCACCGCCTTCCTTCGCCGGTGGGGGTGGATGCCGTCCCGCTCGAACATTGTCCGGTCCACGTGCGCCCATGGCACCATCAGACGCAACATATCCCGCCTCACGCTCCGCCGGACGAGCGGCCGGGAACTGTCGCGCCCTGACGCCGGGCCGGGAGGACGAAACGCTGCTGGCGGATGCGCCGCCGCACGGAGACAGCCTCGCCGCCCGTCTGCGCGCGGGTGTCTCGCGCCTTTTGCGGATCATGACGGCACGGGCGGATGAGTGGGAGACGGCCGCCGAAACCAGGGCCAGGGAGGAAGAACTTGCTGCCCGCGTCTGGGACGCCATGCGGATTGCAGCCGGACTGGATCAGACACCCGGCGGATCGCAGCCAACGCCGAGCCATTCTCCCCCTCGGGCAGGCGGCACCACATTCGATGTCTTCGCTGGCGGGCTCAGCGTGCACTTTCTCGGTGAGGAGGGGGACCCGCCGTCCGCGGCGGGCGCGTATCAGGCACCGCCGCAGCAGGAGGCCGGGGCCCCCGCCTTCGCACCGGCCGATCTCGATGCGCTCCGGTTGCCGCCCGAGAGCCGCCATTTCACTCCGTTGAGCCCGGAGGTCTTCGCTCAGCACATCGCCGTGAAAGGATGTGTTCCCGGCGGCCACGCGCCGAGAGAGGAGGCGCCCGAAGCTGCGGCCGAGGCGGCGCCTTCCTGCCCGGGCCGGGAAGCGTCGCCCTGGATCAAGGCGGGATCACGCCAGACACTGCGGGGGGCGACACAAGCAGCGGCCGTCATCGAGGCACGGCGGACGCAGCTCCACGCCCTGCACACGCGGCTCCAGTCGGTCGGCGCCGCTCTGATGGCCGCCCGCCGCTCAGCACTTGAGGCGCAGCCCGAGCGGACGGTCGCGCCGGTCGCCACACATCTTGCCCATCTCCTGAGAACGGCAACGACGCGGACGGCCGCCTGGTGGCAGCAGCCCGGTGCTTCGCCCTCCGCCGTCCCCCTCGAAACCGAAACGCACCAGCCGGGCGCTTGCGAGCCAAGCGGAGAACCGCCGCCACGCGCCCCGCGCGGCATTTTCTATTTCGCGGTCGCGGCGATCCTCCTCATCCTGGCCGCGGCGTCCCTCACGCAGGTCGAAATCGTGATCGCGGGTACGGGCGAGATCGTCTCGGGAGCGCCCCCCGTAACGCTGCAGCCCGCGGAACGCGCGATCGTGCGCGAGGTCAATGTCAGGGTGGGCGACCATGTGACGAGAGGGCAGGTTCTCGCCACGCTCGAGCCCGCTCCCGCTCCCGCCGACACCGCCCCCGCTCTCGCCGAGGAAGGCGTGCAGGCGCTGGTGGTCCGGAAGGCGGCTCTGAAAGCCGAACTCCGGCGCATCGAGGCCGAAGTGCTTGGCACGTCCTTCGAGCCCGCCGATCCGACTAATTCCGGCGATATTCTTCAGGCTGCCCTTTACGGCCGGCGGCAGATGGAATACGCCTCGCGGCTGCGGGCGTTCGACGAGGAGATCAGCCGCCTGGGGACCATGATGGCGGCGTTGAAGGATGACCGCCGCTTTCTGGCCCGTCAGCTGTCCATCGCCAACGAGGTGGAGGCGATGCACGCCGATCTGCAGAAGCGGAGTCCGGCCTCCAAGCTCCAGGTCCTGGAATCGCAGAGTTCGCGCCTGCGCTATGAGCGCGATCACCAGAACATCACGGACCGGCTGGCGGAGCTGCGGCACAGCGCGAAAGCCGCGCGCGTGCAGCGGCAGGCGTTCATCGATGCGTGGCGCAAGCGGCTGCTCGAAGACCTCGTGACCAAACGCCACGAACTCGACCAATTGAATATCAGACTTGCCAGGACTGCGCGCTCGGACGCTCCCGTCCGGCTCAAAGCGCCGGTGGACGGCGTCGTGCTCGGCGTCGCCCCGCGTCCGGCCGGGGCGGTCGTGCACGAGGCGGAGCCGCTGGTCACGCTGGCGCCGTCGGATGCGCCGCTCATTGCGGAGATTCTCGTCGAATCGCCGGACGTCGGCTACGCGTCGCCGGGTGACAGGGTGCTCATCAGGATGGATGCCTTTCCCATTCAGCAGCGCGGGCCAATGGAGGGGCGGCTTCTCTCGATCCGCGAAGCGCCATTCGCCCCGCGCCAGCAGGCCACCAGCGCCAGCGTAACAGCGGGAACGCCATCCCGGCCCGCTCAGGGAGCGGTCCATCGCGCCCGCATCGCGCTGACCGGTGCCCGGCCGGAAACGCTGCCCAAAGGCGCCCGCCTCGTACCTGGCATGTCCCTCTCGGCGGAAATCCAGGCCGGCAGGCGCAGCGTGATGTCCTATTTTCTCTCGCCGCTCACGCGCGGTTTCGGTGAACGCGAACGCGCGATGTGATCGAATGCGGCGGGCGCGAGCGCGGCCCTATATCGCAGGTGCCTCCAGAGATGCCGGATGGAACAACTCCTCCGGCGTCACCCGGCGTTCCGACAGCCCCTGCCGGTGGTGATGGTCGCAGAAGGTCTCCAGCACTTTGCGGTTCGCCTCGTCGAAGCCGTAGGGCCAGTAGTCCTGTCCCATGTGTCTGCGGACGCCCGCCACATGCTCCTCGATGAAAGGCAGCATTGCTTTCGGCGCTGAGGTATCGGCCAGTCTCTCCTGGGCGACGGCCTTGGCCCGCGCGAATGCCTTCATCACCGCGCCCGGCAACCACGGATTTCGCTCCGCCAGTTCCCGGCGCACACCGACGACGTGCATGATCGGAAAAATCTTCGTGCGGCCGTAGTAGTCCCAGGCGGTGGTGTGATCAGGAAACAAACGTTCGACATGCGGATGGCCCTTTCCGAAACAGGAGGGCCAGCGCGGGCCGATATAGGCGTCGATCTCGCCATTCTCCAGCAAGCTGTTCAGGCACGTGTCCGCCCCCGCGTCTTCGATGCATACGCCCGGCGGCGTCGCGATCGATATTTTTTCCGGCCGTCCGGGCGTCTCGACGCCGCCGCGCACCCACGTCACGTCTGAGGACTTGATTCCGTAGTCGTCCTCAAGGATCGCGCGGGCCCAGACACAGGCCGTAAGCTGCCACTCCGGGAGGCCGACACGGCGGCCTTTGAGGTCCGCTGGGCTGCTGATGCCCTTGTCGGTACGGATGTAGATGGAGGAGTGACGGAAGGCGCGGGAAACGAAAGCCGGGATGGCAATGTAAGGGCAGGTGCCGCGCGAAACGCTCAGGACGTAGCTGCTCAGCGACAGCTCCGAGACATCGTAGGACAGGTGCCGGAAAGCGTGAAAAAAAGTCTCTTCCGGTGAAAGCAACAGATAGTTGGGGTCGGCACCATCGATGGCGACTTCGCCGCCGAACAATGGCCGGGTGCGGTCGTAATCGCCGACCGCCACCGAAATCTGGAGTTTCGTCAAGACGTTCCCCGTTCTTGTTTTCTGTGGCGCCGTCCCGCAGCCGCGGCGCGGCCTTTCCGTTCGTACCGCGGCGCGGGGACGCAACCGTTGCTTTCGCTACTTGGCGGGTTTTTGTACGAGTGTCGCCAACTGCTCTTTCGTCAGCAGCGCCGGGATGGTCTTGAAACTCACCGCGTCCGTCATGAGCCGGTCGAGACCGATGACCGAATCGGGATCGAGCAGGCTCTTCGGAAAGAACTCGTCGCGGATTTTCTTGGCCCGCTCCGGCGCGGTCTTCGCGAATTCGGCGTAGGCCTTCAGGGCGTCCTCGCTGGAATACATCCAGTCGATTGTCTCACGATACGCCTTCATGAACTTGGCGATCGTCTCCTTCTTGGCCTTCAGCGCCGCTTCGTTGGAGATGAGCATGCGGATGGTGGTGCCGTGCACGATCTTGGCATCGTTGGCGCGCGCGACGATCCGGATCTTCTTCTCGTCCAGCGCGTCGAAGCCGAAAGGCGGCGACGACCAGCCCACGTCGATCTGGCCGGACATGACCTGCGTGAAGGTCGCGGCCGGACTGCCCGTGGACGTCGGTTTGGCCTTGAGATTGAACTCCTTCATGAAAGCCTGAACGATGGAATGCGTCGAGGAGCCATTCGTGGAATAGGCGATCGTCGTCTTCTCCGTGGCGTCCTTGATCGTCTTCAGCTTGGAATCGGCGCGCGCATACCAGAAATCGGCTGCCCCCGTCGCCTGACCGCCGATGATGCGGACCGGTGCTCCCTTGCTGAAGGCGCCGAGCACGCCGAGCGTCCCCGCGGCTACGCCGATGTCGGCGCTGCCGGAGATGACGGCCTGCTGCGTCTCGCCGCCGCCTCGCGTGTAGAGGATCTCAAGCTCCAGCCCCTGCTTCTTGAAGATGCCGGCCTTCTGGCCGAGTTCGGCAATGGCCGTGTCCCAGTTGCCGCGCTGGCCGACCGCCAGCTTCAGGGTTTCGGCGGATGCCGTCCCTGCGAATGCAGCCGCAGCGATGAATCCGCATGCTGCAAAAGCGCCGATGTATTTTCTTGCCCTCATGTAAATACTCCTTTTCCCTACAAAGTAAGCCCCGCGTTAAGCCCTCGATACAAATCTTTCCATAAGACCATTCAAAATGGCAGCCAGTGTAAACACCACGATCAACATGGCATACATTTCAGGCATGTTGAAGTTTTGATAACTCTGAATGATAAGGAAGCCGATACCCTTATTGGAAAGCTTGGTTTCAGCTAGCAGGGCTCCGATAATTGCAACTCCAAGACCGAGACGCAAGCCATTCATGATCGGCGCGGCCATGGCGGGAATATAAATTTTTGCCGCCATCTGCCAGGGGGTTGCCCGGAAGGAGCGCCCGACGCGCACCAGCACTTCGTCGATCCCCCGCATGCCGGCGGCGGCGCTCAGCGCGACGGGAAAAAAACAGGACAGTGCACCCATGGCGATCTTCGACGGGATGCCGAGGCCGAACCACATGATCATGACGGGGAAGAAGATGATCTTCGGCGTCGGGCCGATGTAATAGAGGAACGGCTCATAGGCGCGCGTGAGAAACGGACTGCCGCCGATGACCATCCCGGTCACGATGCCGGCAGTCCCGCCGATGACCATGGCGGCGGCGACTTCCCACGCCGTCACGCCGAGATTGGTGTAGAACTCGCCGCGGCCGAACAGTTGTATGAACGCCCCGCCAATTTTGAAAAGCGATGGCACGACGTCTTCGAACAGAAGACCGGATCGCGCTGTTGCCTCCCACAAGACAAGCACGATGGCGAGAACGGCCATCCGCGTCAGCAACACGGCGCGGGGTGTGGGAAGGTCGCTCATACGGTTCAGTAAACCGGCCGAAGCCATCGTTCCACGCGCTCCAAAGCCGCAAAGATGATGACGCTGACGAGGATCACGAAGGTAATCGTGGCGTAGGTGCCCGCCATATCGTAACGCTCGGCCAGGTCATTGATAAGTTGCCCCAACCCCCCGAAATTGATGAGAAACTCCATGCCAACAACGTTGATGAGCGCGAAGATCAGGCCCAGCCGGATGCCGGTGAATATCGCGGGAATCGCTGCCGGAAACTGCACCTTCCAGAACAACTGACGGCTGCCCAGATTGAAGGAATGACCGACATCGATCAGGACTGGCCGCACGGCCATGAGCCCTTCCAGCGTCTTGAGAATGACCGGGGCAAGACCGGAGAGAAAACCCAGCGCAATGATGGTGAGCGATGAGCGCCCGAAAATGACGAGAAACAGCGGATAGGCGAGCACGAGCGGCGCTGCGGCGAACGCGGCCACCCAGGCAAGCGTCGCCCGGCGCAACACCATGTAGCGATGCAGCGCGACCCCGCAGGCGAAGCCGAAGACCGTGGCGAGCAGTCCGGCGGTAAAAGCCTCGCCGAACGTCATCAGGAACCGGCGCGGAATATCCTCCTCCACGATCACGCGGCTGAAACTGGCGAAGACTTCCGAGGGCAGCGGCACGATATAGCGGTTGAGATATCCCAGCCGCAGCAGGACCTCAGCGATCCCGAAGATGACGGCCAGGGTCGCGAAACCCGTGAGAGGAGGCAGGAATCGCTCACGCAGGACCCTGGCGAGAGCGCTCATTGGTGGCGGCCCCGCCGGTCCCGTGCCTCGGTTTCGGTCATGCCGCGGCTGGCCTCCTCGCGCAGATCGGCCCATAGAAGCGCGACATGGTGCCCGAATGCTTCACTGCTCACGACCTCAGAGCTGCGCGGCCGGGGCAGGTCGATATCAACGACTCTTTTCACACGCCCCGGCCGGTAGCTCATCACCACAGTACGATCGGATAGCTGTACGGCCTCGGTTATACTATGGGTGATCAGTAAGCTCGTCTGGTTAAGGCTCTGGTGGATTTGCAGAATTTTATCCCCGAGAAGGAAACGTGTCTGCTCGTCCAACGCGCCGAAAGGCTCATCCATCAGCAAAATCTGCGGCTCGAAAGCCAGCGTCCGCGCGAGCGCGACGCGCTGGCGCATGCCGCCCGACAATTCGGCGGGATACCGCTTCTCGAACCCGGTCAGCCCCACCATCTCAATGAAGTGCCGGGCGCGGTCATGACGCTCCGCCCGCGCCATGCCCTGGATTTCGAGCGGGAACGCGACATTGTCGAGCACGGTCCGCCATGGGAAGGTCGACTCCTCCTGAAAGACCATGCCGATGGCCGGATGAGGTTTGGAAACGACATCCTCGCCGACACAGACGCGGCCCTCATATTTACCGGTCAACCCCCCGATGATCTTGAACAGCGTTGACTTGCCGCATCCGGAAGGCCCGATAATGGAAACGAATTCCCCCGCCTTCACATTGATGGAGATGTTCTCGATGGCCGTCAGCGTTCCCTCCGGCGTGTCGAAACGCTTCGTGACGCCCTCTATGCTCAAAGCATTTGCACTCACCGTCCCATCCGCCGGAAAACGTCCGGACGAGATCATCCGGACGCCTCTCGTATTGGCGCGGTGTATGTCCAGGTACACTCGACACCTCGCGTTCCCCTGAGGGTCTTGTTTTGCATCTCGGCTTTTCTTTCTTGGCTTCTTAAGAGCCTTATCGGGCCCGCTGTTGTCCAAAACAATTTTACTAGGGCAATCATATAGATTTTTGAGCACCTCCAACTAAAGGCCATCCCCTCGTGCCAGCAAATTGAAATTATCTGAAAAAGTATTTTACCAATTCGCTGCCTATAGAAATGGCAGTGCTGGGCGAATGAAATTGTATTGGACACATACCGGCGAAAAACACTCCATTAGGTTTTTAGCGAGTGGATGGTTTTGCATGTCGGAACGAAGCGCTCCGCCGTCCCGCGGCAAGGGGATCGCCCGGGGGATCGCCAATGTCCCTGGGGCGACAGATAACGGTGATCCTGTATTCCTCGAACGTCCGGCATTGTACCTAGAAAGGACGGAGCCCCTCTTTGGCAGCGATGTTATAGCCGACGCGCTGCGCGCCGTGGGGGTACCTTATGTCGCACTCAATCCTGGCGCCAGCTTCCGTGGGTTGCATGACAGCCTCGTCAACTATCTGGGAAACAGTCGGCCCACGCTCCTTCTATGCCTTCACGAAGAGCACGCGGTGGCCATCGCGCATGGTTACGCCAAGGTGACCGGACGCGCCATGGCCGCGGCCGTGCACTCCAATGTCGGACTGTTTCACGGCACGATGGCGATCTTCAACGCGTGGTGCGACCGCATGCCGGTGATCGTGATCGGCGCGACGGGTCCGGTGGACGCGGTAAAGCGGCGGCCCTGGATCGACTGGATCCACACGGCGCGCGACCAGGGCGCGATCGTGCGTCCTTATGTGAAATGGGACGACCAGCCCGCCTCGCCCGAGGCCTCGCGCGAGGCCATCCTTCGCGGCGCATGGCTGGCCCAGAGCGCACCCATGGGACCGGTCTATATCAATCTCGATGCCGGGATGCAGGAGGCGCGGCTGGAAACGCCGCTGCCCCCCCTCAATGCGGCACGTCACATGCCGCCCGCCATTTTCGGACCGTCTCCGGACGCGCTCGCGGCGGCGGTCGCCGCGCTCCGCGAGGCTGAACGCCCCGTCATCCTGGCCGGGCGCGTCTCGCGCGCTGCGAAGGGATGGAACGAACGCATCCGGCTTGCGGAGGCGACCGGCGCCCGCGTCGCCACCGATCTCAAAATCGGCGCCTGTTTCCCGACCGATCATCCGCAGCACGTCGGCGCGCCGGGCATTTATGCCGATAAACATGTGCAGGAGGTGCTGCGCGACGCCGACGTCATCCTCAGCCTGGATTGGGTCGATCTGGCCGGAACGCTTCGCACAGCCTTCGGCGGGGCCGCGCCCGGCGCGAAAATCATCCAGGTATCGCTGGATCACACGCTTCATAACGGCTGGAGCATGGATCATCATGCGCTGCCGCCCGCCGACATCTTCCTCGCCGCCGATACCGATTGCACCGTGAGTTTGCTGGTGGAGGCGCTTGAATCCACGGAACGGGATCTGCGCCCGGCATCATCGAACGGAACCGGCGTGCAAGACGTGCCGGCCGCTCCCGAGACCGACAGTGGCCTCACGGTGGGCAGGCTCGGCAGGGCGCTGAGGGAAGCCTGTGGCCGCCGCGACGTGTCGCTGCTGCATCTGCCTTTGTCGTGGAACGGTGCATTGTGGCCGTTCCGGCATCCGCTCGATTTCCTCGGCTCGGACGGCGGCGGCGGCGTCGGCGGCGGACCGGGAATAGCGGTCGGCGCGGCTCTCGCTCTGCGCGGCTCGGGCCGTCTGCCGGTTGCGATCTGCGGGGACGGCGATTTTCTCATGGGCATCACCGCGATCTGGACCGCGGCGCATTACCGCATCCCGCTGCTGATCGTCGTGGCCAACAATCGTTCGTTTTATAATGACGAGGTGCACCAGGAACGCGTGGCGCGGATGCGTGGACGGCCGGTTGAGAACAAGTGGATCGGGCAGCGTATCGCCGATCCGGAAGTCGATCTCGCCAGGATGGCAGAGGCTCAGGGCGCTGTGGGTTTCGGCCCGGTGACGGAACCGGAGGACCTGCCCGCTGTCTTCGGACAGGCCATCCAGGCGGTGGAAGGGGGTGCCGTGGCGGTGGTCGATGTTCATGTCGATCCAGGCTTCACGCCGGCGATGGCGTCATCCGCCAACGGCACGGGCCGGTAGACGCGCCGTCGCGTCATCCGCGAAACCACTCACTTCCGCTGGAAAAACCCCGGCTTTTTTCGGGCGTTGCCATGGCGGCGTCACACATTTGCACCAAATAGGTGACAGAACGCTTGGTGCAGTGGCCATCAGTATACTACATTGGAAATTGGAAGGGACCCCGAAGCGGCAGGGGTGATTGAGCCGGTGCGATAAAGATCGCGAGCGGTGAGGGAGGGCACCATTAATCTTCGTCAGCTCCGCTACTTCGTGAAAGTTGCCGGACTTGGCAATATGACGAAGGCAGCAGAACAGTTGAATGTCGCGCAACCGGCCCTCGGCCTGCAGGTCAAGCAGCTTGAGGAGGAGTTAGGCATTCCCCTTTTGACGCGCCATTCGCGCGGTGTAGTTCCAACGCCCGCGGGAAAGAAGCTGCTCGACCGCGCGCAGAAAATCCTTCAACTCGTCGATGAGACGCGCATGGAGATCCTCTCGATGCATGGTGCGACGACGGAAACGCTGCGGCTCGGCCTGACCCCGAGCATCATGAAGCTCATCGGTTACGACCTCATCATCGAGGCGCGCGAGGAAATCCCGCAGCTTCTCGTGAGCGTGACGGAAGAGCTGGGATTCGTGCTGACCGAGACCCTCAAGCGCGGCGAGTTGGACATGGCCCTCATCTACGAGATCAAGGAGGAGCCGGGTTACACGCTCAGACCGCTTTTCGACGAACACCTTCTTTATGTCACTTCGCGCACCGACACCAACACCGGCCCGATTGCGCTCGCCGATGTTCTCAAGGAGCCGCTGGCCCTCCCCTGCGCACGGGACTACATCCGCCGCCTCCTGGAAGTGGCCGCCGATGAGCGCGGCATGGACGTGAAAATCGCGTTCGAAGTCAATTCGCCGCTGGCGCTGAGGGCGATCGTCCTGCACGACACGGCGCCGAGCGTGCTGCCCTTTGGCGCCGTGGCCGAGGAAATCCGCAACGGACTGGTCACCGCGCGGCCGATCGTCGATCCGGTATTCGTGCGCCGGCTATATCTCGTGCGGCCGGTCGGCGGGCGGTTTTTCCATAACGAGGCAGCCATCGAGGCGCTCATGCAGCGGATGGCCGTGAGGCTGGCCCAATCCATGGGCGATCTGATGCGGTCGCCGTCTGCGGAACTGAGCGGCTACATGGCGCAGGAGGAGACGGTGGCGTCGTAGCGCTGGGGGCCGGGCTTCACCGTTTCGGCACGATCCTCGCGCAGAATGCCGGTGCGCCGCTTCCGCGCCCGCTTTTCAGGAGACACGCCATGCTCGATCTCGCGACCCCTCAAGGCAGGATCATCGACGCCGCGTTGCGGCTTGCGGCAAGTGACGGCTGGAGCGGGCTGGCGCTCAGCCGCATCGCGGCGGAGGCGGGCATCGATCTGGCTGCCTTCCGGACGGTGTTTCGCTCCAAGGCGGAGATATTGGCCGCCTTCACGCGCGCGGTGGACGACGCGGTGCTCTCCAAGGCTGAGGCTGCTGAACCGGGTTCGGGTGCGCGAGACCGGCTGTTCGACGTGATGATGACACGTTTCGAGATCATGGCGCCCTACCGCGACGGCCTGCGGCGTATAAGGCATGATCTGAGGTTCCGCCCTGCCGAGGCCGCCGCTCAGCTCGGCGCGCTGACCTGCTCGCAATACTGGATGCTGGCCGCGGCGGGCATCGAGCCGGATGCCCCGAAATCGGTGGTCGGAGTGCCGGGATTGCTGAGCGTCTATGCGCGCGCATTCGACGTCTGGCTGGAGGACAGCGATCCGGGACTGGCCAAGACGATGGCTGCGCTGGACGGCAAGCTGCGGCGCGGCGAGCAGGTCATGCGGCGGCTCGATGACATTCGCGGTGCGGCCCGGCGCTTGGCCTGCGCGCTTTGCCCCCCGCGGCCCGAATGCCGCAAGGCGGCCGCCGCGCAAACCGAACCTGCCACAACCCCGCCGCAAACGGGCGGAGAGGAGCCTGCAACGGTACAAGCGACCTGAGACAGATATCCTGCATGCGTCAAGATGTCGCACACCACCTCGTGCCGGGCAACATCTCCGTAACCGCAAACACCTAGTACAGCCCGCAGCAAGTTCGTACCCCGTTTGCCGCACGCGCTTATACGAACTTGCTGCGGATAAGCTGTACTAGATTCAATAGGTTGCTAGTACGCCTGATCCGCGAGAAGTCCTGAAAGCACTCGCGGCAAATGGGTCAGGACTTCTCGCGGGGCGTACTAGGGTGTCCTCAGCCGGGCGGCGCACCGCAACGGCGCCCAGGCGACAGCGTTTTGTTAGAATCAGCCTAAAATCGGGATTTGACGCCAGTTTAGAATAATTCTAAATTGCCTCCCATATATCCCGCCGGAGCGGGACATTTCCGTATCCCGGCATCAAGCGCAAGGAGAATGTTGCATGGCATCGTTGAAGGGCAGCAAGACCGAAGCCAATCTGAAAGAGGCCTTCGCGGGCGAATCGCAGGCCAATCGCCGCTATCTGTATTTCGCGCAGAAGGCCGACGTCGAAGGCTACAACGACGTTGCCAGCGTGTTCCGCTCCACCGCCGAAGGCGAAACCGGCCACGCCCACGGCCATCTCGAGTTTCTTGAGGCTTGCGGCGATCCGGCCACCGGCCTGCCCATCGGCAAGACGGACGCGAACCTGAAGGCCGCCGTCGCCGGCGAGACGCACGAATATACCGACATGTATCCCGGCATGGCCCGCACCGCGCGCGACGAGGGCTTCGAGGAAATTGCCGAGTGGTTCGAGACGCTGGCCAAGGCGGAGCGTTCCCATGCGGGCCGCTTCCAGCGCGCTCTTGACGAGCTGAAATAAGCTCGGCTCCAGGCGGTCCGGCTGTGACGCACCGGGCCGCCTCCCCAACGTCATCCTCACGAGGACATGATGCGCGAAGGCGGATTAGATGCACCCGTCCGGCACCCGCTGGACTGGGAGAGTGAGAGCTTTTACGATGAGGCTGCGCTCGACGCCGAGCTGCGCCGCGTGTTCGACATCTGTCACGGCTGCCGCCGCTGCTTCAATCTTTGTGATTCCTTTCCGCGCCTGTTCGATCTGGTGGACGATTCGAAATCGGGCGAGCTGGACACGGTGGACTCTAAGGATTTCGCACCCGTCGTCGAGGCTTGCACGCTGTGCGACATGTGCTTCCTGACGAAGTGCCCCTATGTGCCGCCGCACGAATTCAATCTCGATTTCCCGCATCTGATGCTGCGCTATCGCGCGGTCGAGGCGCGCAAGAAGGGCGTGCCCTTCGCCGACCGGCAGCTCACCAAGACCGACCGCAACGGCCGCCTCGCCGGTCTGGCCGCCGGTCCGGTCAACTGGGCGACGCGCTGTTCGAACACGACCACGCGCGGCCTCATGGAGCGCGTTGCTGGCCTGCACCCGCAAGTCGAGCTGCCGAAATACAGCGGCAAGTCGTTCGAGAGCCTCGCACGCGAGCACGCGCCGGAGGTGAACCGCGAGGCGCCCGCCCACGGACGCAAGGCCGTGATCTATGCGACCTGTTTCACGAACTACAACGACACCCGGATGGGCCTCGCCACCCGCGCCGTGCTGGCGAAGAACGGCGTCGATACGCAAGTGATCCATCCCCATTGCTGCGGTATGCCGCTTCTGGAACAGGGCCTCATCGGTGAAGTGGCGGAGAGCGCGAAAAAGGTGGCGGCGGCGTTCCGCCCCTGGATCGAGAAGGGCTACGACATCGTACCGCTGGTGCCGTCCTGCGCGCTGATGCTGAAATTCGAGTGGCCGCTGATCCTGGCCGAGGATGAGGACGTCAAGCTGCTGGCGAAATCCACCTGGGATCTGAGCGAATACGTCGTCGACATCGCCAGGAAGGAGGGGCTGGCGCCCGGCCTGCGGCCCGTACCCGGCGGCATCGCGGTGCATATCGCCTGCCACGCCCGCGCGCAGAATATCGGGCAGAAGGGCGCCGAACTCGCGCAGTTGGTGCCCGAATCCGATGTGACTGTGATCGAGCGCTGCTCGGGTCACGGCGGCGCCTGGGGCTACAAGACGGAGAATTTCGATGTCGCGCTGAAGGTGGGCAAACCCGTGGCGCGCTCCGCCGCGAACGCGAACAAGGCGTTCGTCGCCTCGGAATGCCCGCTGGCCGGCCTGCATATCTTGCAAGGCATCGAAAGGGTGGACGGGGAGGGCGCCAGGCCCGAATTGCTGAGCCACCCGATCATGCTTCTCGCACGCGCCTATGGGATCATCGAGTAGCTCGCCGTGCCGCGATGCTCGTCTGATCGCGGCTAGCGAAAAACACATGCCGCGATGCTCGCCTGATCGCGGCGAGAAAAAAACGGAGCCACACCATGCCGAACCGTCACGAACTCACCGCCGATGACATCCTGCCCATGGCCGAATACGCCAAGGTGCGTGGGCAGTCCCGCCGCCGGGTCACCGAGCGCAAGCGCAACCGCCGTGTCGAGGCCGGGCCTTACGTGACATTCTATTTCGAGAGCTGGGACACGATGTGGCTGCAGGTGCAGGAGATGATCCACATCGAGCAGGGCGGCGCCGAACAGGTGGCGGGCGAGTTGGAAGCCTACAATCCGCTGATCCCGAAGGGCCGCGAACTGGTCGCCACATTCATGATCGAAATCCCCGACGCGAGTTTGCGCAAGCGTATCCTCGCCACGCTCGGCGGCATCGAGGAGACGGCCTATATCGAGATCGGGACCGAGCGCGTCAAATGCATGGCCGAGACCGACCAGGACCGTACCACGGCGGACGGCAAGGCCTCGTCCGTGCAGTTCGTGCATTTCCCCTTCACGGACGCGCAGGTCGCGGCGATGAAACAGCCCGGCGCCAAGGTGACCGTCGGCCTGAACCATCCGAACTACACCCACGCGGCAGAACTGCCGGACGCGGTGCGCGCCGAACTCGCAGGCGATTTCGCCTGAAAAACAGGAGATGAGGTGGCGCGCTCTGCCCGGCGCCGCTTCATTCTTCCGATCGCGGCCCTCCATCTTACGCAAACGATCTGCGAGCATATCGTCCCGCCGCGCAGGAATCGCTTGGCCGCGTCCCGGCTCGCTGGCATAAGGGCGCTCGACGGATGGCACGCGATGGGGACGCTCGATGACGCGGAAACGGCAGGATCGCATACTCGGCTTCACGGTGGCCGGGCTCGTGGCGCTGATCGGGCTGGCGCTGGCGGCAAAGCTGTCCGGCGTCGCGTGGGCGTTGAGCTTCTACGAATTCATCCGCGACACCTCGCTCCTTATCGTCACCGTGGTTGCGGCATTCATGGCGCACGTGTATCAAAGGCGGACGACCTTCCTGCAGAACCTACGCGAACAGTGGCGCGAGATCGTCGAGGCCAAGGCGGCGCTCATTTACTATTGCCACCTGAAAGCCCCGACGCTGGAGGATTATCTGATAGCATCGCGACGGCTTTCGGAGACGATCGACAATATGCGCATCGTTTACCGTAATGTCGGCGAGACGGACGAACTCATTGGCATCTACCCTTATTCCCCGCTGCATCATATGCGCAAGGTGATGGACAGGCTCGACCCCCGGACCTGCGCACCGACGGTCGAGGACAAGTACGGCGCGCGCGGTGAAATCTGGGATGCGTTCAATGCCGTCCGCGAGCATTTCCTGGATGAATTCGACATCGAGGAACCAACACGCCCGGTTCTCATCCACCGGATGAAACGGAAGAAGCGGGATGGCGCTGCTGAATACGCCAGGAAAATGGCCGAGGCCCAATTCAAATCTAACGAGCACAGATGAAACTTCGTAACATTGCTATTATCGCTCACGTCGATCACGGCAAGACGACCATGATCGACGTTTTGCTTCGCCAGTCCGGCTCTTTCCGCGACAACCAGCGCGTCGCCGAGCGCGCCATGGACTCCAACGACCTGGAGCGCGAGCGCGGCATCACCATTCTCGCCAAGGCGACGTCGCTCGTCTGGAAGGACACGCGCATCAACATTGTGGACACGCCTGGCCACGCCGATTTCGGCGGCGAGGTGGAGCGCATTCTCAACATGGTGGACGGCGCCATCGTGCTGGTGGACGCCTCGGAAGGCCCGATGCCGCAGACGAAATTCGTGGTGTCCAAGGCGCTGAAGATCGGCCTCAAGCCCATCGTCGCCATCAACAAGATCGATCGCCCCGACGAGCGGCACCAGGAGGTGGTGAACGAGGTGTTCGACCTGTTCGCCTCGCTGGACGCCACCGAAGAACAGCTTGATTTCCCGATCCTCTATGGCTCGGCCAAGGAAGGCTGGATGGCGCATGAGCCCGAAGGGCCGAAGGACGGGATGGCGCCGCTGTTCGATCTGGTGCTCAGCCACGTTGTCCCGCCCGTGACCGGCGAGGGGCCGTTCCGCATGCTCGGCACCACCATCGAAGCCGACCCGTATCTGGGGCGCATTCTCACCGGCCGCATCAGCGCCGGGGGCATCAAGCCTGGCCAGCAGGTCAAGGCGCTGTCGCGCGACGGCGCGGTGATCGAGCAGGGGCGCGTTTCCAAGGTGCTCGCTTTCCGCGGCCTGGAGCGCCAGCCCATCGACGAGGGAACCGCAGGCGATATCGTCGCCATCGCCGGTCTCGCCCAGGCAACCGTCGCCGACACGATCTGCGCGCCCGAGGTCACGGCCCCGATCCCGGCGCAGCCCATCGATCCGCCGACGCTCTCCATGACCTTTCGCATCAATGACGGCCCCTTCGCCGGTCAGGAGGGCGACAAGGTCCAGAGCCGCGTCATCCGCGCCCGCCTCCTGCAGGAGGCCGAAGGCAATGTCGCGCTGCGCATCTCCGAGACGCAGGACGCCGACGCGTTCGAAGTGGCCGGACGTGGTGAGCTGCAACTCGCCATCCTCATCGAGACCATGCGCCGCGAAGGCTTCGAAGTCGCGGTCTCGCGCCCGCGCGTCGTCATGCAGACCGACCCCGAGACGGGCCAGCGCCTGGAGCCGGTCGAGGAAATTGTCATCGACGTTGACGAGGAACATACCGGCACCGTCGTGCAGAAGCTCTCCGAGCGCCGAGGCGACCTCGTGGACATGCGCCCCTCCGGCGGCGGACGGCAGCGCATCGTCATGCACGTGCCGACGCGCGGCCTGATCGGCTATCAGAGCGAGCTGTTGTCCGACACCCGCGGCACGGCGGTAATGAACCGGCTGTTCCACGCCTACACGGCTTTCAAGGGCGATATTCCGGGGCGGCGCACGGGCGTTCTCATCTCCAACAGCCAGGGCGAGGCCGTGGCCTACGCGCTGTGGAACCTGGAGGACCGCGGCCCGATGATGATCCCGCCGCAGACGCGCGTCTATCAGGGCATGATCGTCGGTGAGCACAACCGCGGCAACGACCTGGAAGTGAACGTGCTGAAGGGCAAGAAGCTGACCAACGTCCGCGCCGCGGGCCGCGACGACAATGTGCTGCTCACGCCGCCGATGAAGATGACGCTGGAGAACGCGCTGTCGTACATCCAGGACGACGAGCTGGTGGAGGTGACGCCGCAGAACATCCGCCTGCGCAAGCGGTTCCTCGATCCGAACGAGCGCAAGAAACAGGAGCGGCTGGCGGGGTGAGCGCGGCGCATCCCCGCTAACCGCAGCCGGAACGCTCCATCGCGGCGTCGATCTCAGCCAGAATGTGCTCCGACTCGGCCACCTGGCGGCTCGCCTTGAGCTGCTGGCGGACTTCGAGCGCGCCCGCCATGACCTCGCGCGCCGCGACGAGTGTCCGGCAGCCCAGTTCCTTATCCGTCTTCGCCCGGCGCTCGCCCAGCGTGCACAGCGCGGTGCCGAGATTGTTCTGCGTCATGGCGCGGTCGAGGGGGACGCGTTCGCGCGCCCAGCGCTGCAGCATGGTCACGGCCTCCCGCAGCCGCGCCGCGCCCGCCTCGCGTTCGCCGAAACTGGCGAAGGTGGCCCCGAGCCCGGCCTGGTCGGTCGTCCATTGCAGGGGTGTGCGGGCTCGCGAATATTCCTGCAGCGCCGCGCGATAGGCTTCGACCGCTTCCTCCAGACGCGCCGTGCCGCCCTCGCGCTCGCCGATCTGCGCCAGCGCGCTGCCGAGATTGTTCTGTGTCCCGGCCCATTCGAGCGGCGTGCGTTCGCGCGTGAAAACGTCCAGCGCCGCGCGATAGGCGGCAACGGCTTCTTCAAGGCGTGCCACGCTGTTGCGCTGTTCACCGAGTGCCGCCAGCGCCCTGCCGAGGTTGTTCTGCGTCGCCGCCCAGTCGAGCGGCACGGCGTCGCGCTTCCGCTCGCGCAAGGAGGATCGATAGGCGGCGATGCCCTCCTCCAGCGGCGTGGCGCGGCCCTGGCGCATCCCCAGCCGGACCAGCGCCGTGCCCAGATTGTGCTGCGTTTTCGCCCATTCGGCCGGCGCGCGCTGGCGGGAACGCGCCTCCAGGACTTCGCGATAGGCGGCGACGGCCTCTTCGAGCCGTGCCGTGCTCTCCTCGCGATCGCCGAGCGCGCACAGCGTGTTGCCGAGGTGATTCTGCGTGACCGCCCAATCGAGAGGGACGTCCGTCCGCGTTCTTTCCGTCAGCGCCGCACGGAAGGCGGTGACCGCTTCTTCGAGCCGTTCGGTCCCCGCCTCATGCTCGCCGAGCCGCAGCAGCGCGAGACCGAGACTGTTCTGCACCGCCGCCCAGCCGAGAGGCTCCTCCGCCTGCGCTATGCCGTCCAGCGCATCCCGGAGGGTTGTGACAGCTTCGTCAAGCTGGGCAAAACTGGCGTTGCGCTCGCCGAGCCGGAGCAGGGCTTCGCCCAGCCCTTTCTTGGCCGCCGCCCACTGAACCGGATGACGCTCCCGCGTCCACATATCCAATGCGCGGCGAAAATTGACGACGGCGGCGTCGAGCCGGCCCCCGTCGCCGGTGGCCACGCCGAGATGGTGCTGTCCGGCGGCATAGATGTGCCACAAACGCGCCTGGCACGCGGCTGTGAAGGAGGCGGGCGGATTTTCGGCGACAGGATGAAGCCGGTCGATTGCCGCGGCGCGGAGCGCATCGAGGCGTTCGCGGGCATCCGGGCGGGGGGCGTCGATGGCGAGCACGGCCATGGTAGCCAGCAGCACGCTGTGATCCGCGCCGTATCCGTCGGGAACCTCCAGGTCCATGGCCGCTGGCGGCGTATCCACGTTGCTGCGTTCTTCCGCGGAAAGGAACCTCAGGCGGAACCCTTCGTCCTCCTCATCCAACTCGCCCCAGATCAGCGCGCCCGCATGTTTCTGCCGCAGCCAGCGGCGGCCGAGTGCTTCCGCGGAGGCAAGCGCGGCGGCGGTTTCGACGCAGCCTTCGGCGAGGACGAGGGGCTGGACGGCGATGGCCACGGGGATGCCGCAGGTCATGGCGGTGAACCGGCTCTGCAGTGACTTGACGACGCGGGCGCCCTGCCGTCCCTCCGTGTCGCCGCGCAATTCCGCGATGAGGATCCGGAACGCCGCGTCGTCTGGCGCCCGCCTGCGGCGCGCAAACCGGAGACCGTTCCAGGAAACAAAAAGCCAGCCCGTGCATGCGATCGCCGCAGTTACGGCGGTCACGAAAGTTGGAGAAAACTCATCCATCCCGTCCCTCTATACGCCAGCAGGCTGCGGCCAGATATTCCGTATGACAAGTGAATTTTCGTTGCACGCACCGCTTGTGCATCATTTGGCTGCCGCCGGGGGCCGCGTAGACCGAATCGCGTAGACTGCCCTTTCTTGCTGGCACCACTGGGGATGGGAGATATGGCGGATTTTGCAACACATCTCGGCTGGGGCGCGGTCGGCGCCGGGTTAGCGGCTTCGGCGACTTATGCCGCCGACATCGTACCGGCGGCTGAAATCATGACGCTGACGACGGCGGGCGTGGTCGGCAGCGTGCTGCCCGATGTCGATCTGGAGAAAGCCGTGCCGTCGCGCATGCTGTTCACCGGCCTGGGGCTCGTCCTGGCGTTCATCGTGCTGTTCAATTTCCGCGCAACCTACTCCATCGCGGAGCTGTGGCTGATCTGGATGGCCGTGTTTCTGGCCATGCGCTACGGCGCCTTTCACGTCTTTCACCGCACGGCGAGGCATCGCGGCATTTTTCACTCGCTGCTCGCGGGGTTGTTCTTCATGGTGTTTACCGCTGCGATCCTGGCGCATGGCCTGGGGCGCGAGCCGGTCGTGGCGTGGATGGCGGGGCTGTTCGTGCTGCTCGGCTATCTCATCCACCTCATTCTCGATGAAGTCTACGCGGTGGATTTCAGCGGCGCGCGGGTCAAGCGCTCATTCGGCACGGCGCTGAAGCTGTTTGAACACAGGTCGGCGGTGTCTTCGCTGGGGATGGCCGGCGTGCTGGGTGCGGTGTTCCTGGTGACACCGCCTGCGCAGGACTTCGCCCGCATCATGAACCCGAAGCAGGTCACACAGTTTTTCCGGGTGCGCATGTTCCCGCAGGATGGCTGGTTCAAGCCGCGCGCCGCTGAGGTCAAGGGAACGGAAGGAGCGCAGCATACCGCCGCCACGCCGACGAACGACGCAGCTGCGCACTGAAGCACGAAGACAACCCATCCCCCGACTTGCGCCCTTTCCCATTCGGGAGAGGGCTTCTTTTTCCCGGGGCGGTCTCCGGCTATCGAGCGAAACGCCGCTGCGGGTTCAGCCGCGCATCATCTCGGCGAACTGCTCGTCCGAGAAGACATCCAGGTCATTGCAGAGGATCTCCTTTTCCTCCGCTCCCGGTTCCGGCCGCCACGCCACGCGGATATCGCCATTGTACCAGCCCGGCTGCACGAGCTGCTCATATTCGGCTACACCGCCGCGACGTTGGATTTCGCGCGCGAGTTCGTGTCCTTTGATCGGCATTGCAGACATTCCATTGTGGATTCATCCGCAATCAATGAGCCTTGATTCGGCCAAGATGTCACGGGTAGAGCAGCGATTTTCGCCGCTACCCCCACAATTCCGGCGTATTTTCCTGCGTTAGCCGCCGCTTTTCCCGGCGATGGCGGCGCGGATGACGGCCTCGGCGTCCGGGCCGTCCCACGGCGCGGCCCCAGCAAGACGCGCGATTTCGCGCCCCTCGCGGTCGACGAGGACCGACACCGGCAGCCCCGGCGCGCGGAGCGTCTTCATGAGCCGCCCGGTCTTGTCGAGATAGAGTTGAAGGGACGGGGCGGCATCCTTCAGGAATTTCGCCGGACGCTCCGTACCGCCACGGTCCAGGCTGACGGCGACAACGGCGAAGTCAGGCCCGCCGAGCTTGCTCTGCAGCCGGTTCAGGCTTGGCATCTCCTCCTTGCAGGGCGCACACCATGTCGCCCACAGATTAACGAGGACGACTTTGCCTTTCCACTCGCTGAGCGAATGCGGACGCCGCCCGGCGTCCTCGAAGGCCACCGTCCCAAGCGGGCGCGGCGGCGAGACGCGGACGAGCTTCGACACCCCGCCTTTGCCTGTCGCGGCCGGCGTGCCCGTCTGCGGCTGCGCCACATCTCCGCCGGGTGGCCCTTCGGTCACGCCGATGATGATCGCCACCACGACAAAACCTGTGATTGCAGCAAGCAGGCCCGCGAGGATATAGAGTACCTGCTGTCCTCCGGCGGCCTTTCCCGCCCGTGGCTTCAATCGCTTGTTCTTCCGTTTGTCTTTCGCCATCGTGCAAGCTGCTCGTATAAGTCGATCATCATGACCAACAAAATGTGGGGCGGCCGTTTCGCTTCCGGGCCCGCCGAGATCATGGAGGAAATCAACGCCTCCATCGCTTTTGACCGCCGCCTCTCCGCGCAAGACATAGAGGGTTCCACCGCCCATGCCAAGATGCTGGCGGCACAGGGCATCATCTCGGATGACGATGCCGCAGCCATCGTTGGCGGGCTGGCGACCATCGCCGGGGAGATCGAGGCGGGGACGTTCACGTTCTCCCGCGCGCTCGAAGATATCCACCTGAACATCGAGTCGCGGCTGAAGGCGCTGATCGGCGAGGCTGCCGGACGCCTGCATACGGCGCGCTCGCGCAACGATCAGGTGGCGACCGATTTCCGCCTCTATGTCCGCGACACCGTGGATCATCTCTGCGGTCAGATCCGCGATCTGCAGCTTGCGCTCGCTCGCAAAGCCGAGGCGCACGCGGCGACGGTCATGCCGGGCTTCACGCATCTGCAGACCGCGCAGCCGGTGACATTCGGTCATCACTGCCTCGCTTATGTCGAAATGCTGGCGCGCGATTCAAGCCGCCTGGAAGACGCCCGCCGCCGCCTCAACGAGATGCCGCTCGGCGCCGCCGCGCTGGCGGGCACGTCCTTCCCCATCGACCGCGATGCGACCGCCGCGGCGCTCCGGTTCGACCGGCCGATGGCCAATTCGCTGGACGCCGTTTCCGCGCGCGATTTCGTGCTGGAGGTGCTGGCGGCGGCTTCGATCTGCGCCATGCATCTGTCGCGGCTGGCCGAGGAAATCGTGATCTGGGTCTCGGCGGATTTCGCTTTTGTGCGCCTCAGCGACAAGTTTACCACCGGCTCGTCCATCATGCCCCAGAAGCGCAACCCCGACGCCGCCGAGTTGATCCGCGCCAAGACGGGTCGCGTCGCGGGAGCGTTCGTGTCGCTGTCGATGGTGATGAAGGGGCTGCCGCTTGCCTATTCCAAGGATATGCAGGAGGACAAGGAGAACACCTTCGACGCCCTCGACAGCCTGTCGCTGATGCTCGCGGCGATGACCGGCATGATTGCCGATCTCGAACCGGACACGGAGCGCATGAAAGCCGCCGCGGCGCGCGGCTATTCCACCGCCACCGACCTCGCCGACTGGCTGGTGCGCGAAGCCGGTCTGCCGTTCCGCGAGGCGCATCATGTCACAGGCGCTATCGTGAAACTGGCCGAGAGCAAGGGCTGCCAGCTCGACCGGCTCGGCCTTGACGAGATGCGGGGCGTCGATCCGCGTGTCACCGAAGGCGTGTTCGCAGTGCTCAGCGTAGAAGACTCGGTCGCCAGCCGCCGCAGCTTCGGAGGCACAGCCCCGGAAAATGTGACGGCTGCGGCGCGAAAATGGCTGAATCGGCTGGAACGGCCGGGCTAATCACGCTACAACCGTCGGCAAGATATGACTGGCAGGGCCAAAATTGCCAAATTTCGCCTGTTGAATAATGGCGGTGAGGGCGAGACGGGGGATATGTCATGGGCCGCAGCTTAAAACTGATTGCTATCCTGGCTTTTGCATCGCTGGCCGTGGCCGCGTGCGGCAAGCGTGGCGCGCTCGAGGCCCCGGCGGCCAACGGCGAGATGAAGGCGGACGGCGCCGACGCGGGCAAAGCCAAAACCAAAGAACACCGCCCGTTCATCCTCGACGGTCTGCTGCGCTGATCACGCCCTGACGGCGAGCGCCCGCTGCCGCCATATCGGGCGGCGGCTGTTACGCGACCAGTTTATGCGCCTCCTGCTTGGCAGTCTCCACCGCGAGATGCGCGACGGATCCCGCCAGAAGCCCGTCCGGCGTCGCCGGCATTGATGCCGTGAAGGCGAGACTGGGCAGCACCAGCTCTGTCCTCACGATCCGCAGCGTCCCGGATGCCAGTTCGCCTTCGATGGCCGCAGGCGGAATGACACCGACGCCCATCCCGTCCGCCGTCATGCGGGCAACGGTGGACAGCGAGGAATTGGTGTAGATGCGGGTCGCCGGCAGATCACGGCGGCTCAGCGCTTCCCAGACGATCGAATAGGTCTCCGAGCGCTTCGAGAGCGTGATGAGCGGGCGCTCCGTGAGCTTGCGCAGCGGTACCGGCTCGCTCCCCAGATTGGCATCGCCGCGCGCGATGAACGCCAGCGGATACTGGCACAGGTCGTAGCTGATGATGTCCGGGCGACGGCCTCCCGGTAGCAGGAAGGCCAGATCGACCTCGTGAGCGCTCAGCGCCTGGCGCAAATTCGGCGAAATATCGGCATGAATGTCCAGCGTAATGCCCGGATAGGCGGCATGGACACGCTCGATGAGCGGCGTAAGCCAAGTGTGAACGATGGTCTCCGCCACGCCGAGACGCAGCGTGCCGGTGAGTGCGGCGGGTGAGGCCACGGCGTGCACCATCTCCCTGCGCAGTCTCAGCAAACGGTCGGCATAGATGTAGAGCTGGCGGCCCTTCTGTGTCAGGCTGGTCGAGCGCGTGCCGCGGTCGAGAAGCTTGGCGCCAAGTTCCGCCTCAAGCACTGCCACACGCTGCGACACGGCGGGCTGGGTCATTTTGAGGCGTTCTGCTGCCGCGCTGAAACTCTTTAGCTGTGCAACCCAATAGAAGACTTCGAGGCTACGCAATTCTTGTATTCCCCGCGGCTTATTCCTTACCTTCCTAGTTATAGCAACTTGGTGAGAATTCAAAGACAAATAACAGTGCGAACTGGCTGGCACCTACATGTATTTGCCATAACATAAGATTATGACATGCTTAACTCTTAACATTTTTGTGAAGACTGCGTCGGCTCTGATGCTGTCAGCAGGAGTGCATCCCTTTTACGCAACTCCGGCGGATCACAGGTCCGGGCGCATTGACACCGCGAAGGTTTTGATGCCAAACCTCCGCCAATGCGCGCTCACCAAACTGGAGGCGAAATTGGGGCGTTTAAAGGAAAAAACTGCGCTGATTACCGGCGCGGGCGCCGGTCTCGGCCTCGCCATGGCGAAGCTGTTCGCTGCTGAAGGCGCGCATGTCGTGATCGCCGATATGAACGAGCCGGCGGCTCAGGAGGCCGCGCGGGAGATCGGCGAGGCGGGCGGCCGGGCCGTGGCCGTGGGCGGCAATGTGACGCAACAGGCCGACGTCGACGGCATGGCCGCCGCGGTGCGCGGTATCAGCGACCGGCTGCATGTGCTGGTCAACAATGCGGGCAATATGCCGCGCATCGATTTCCGTCACATGGAGGACGCCGACTGGGAGAAGGTGCTCAGCCCCCATGTGTGGGGGACGGTCCGCGTTACGCGCGCATGCCTGCCGCTCCTGCAGGCGGCAAACGGCGCGTCCGTCATCAACCTGTCCTCGATCATGGCCACGCGGCACGCACGCCAGCTTTCGGGCTATTCGACGGCCAAGGCGGCCGTGGCCGGGCTGTCGCGCAGCCTCGCCGTGGAACTGGCGCGCTACGCCATCCGCGTGAACTATCTTTGTCCCGGTTTCATCCCGACGCCGCTCAATAACCGCTATATGAGCCTGGAGCCTGTCGCCAAGGCGCTCCTGTCACAGACGCCGCTCCGCCGTTTCGGTACACCGGAAGAGGTGGCGAAGACCGCGCTCTTCCTGGCCAGCGACGAGTCCGGCTACATAACCGGCGAGGGGATCATGGTGGATGGCGGCATGAGCCTCAACCTCGCCTGATCGCGGCATCGGCCCGGGGCGATGAGCAGAGAAAGACGGGCGTGACCGCGGGCAGGGGATGCCTGCGGATCAGGCAGGGAGTTCATTGACGGTGATGGCGTATTTAAAGCCATCGGACGAGCGTCCGTCGAGCAGTCCATCGTCTGTTTCCGCGAGCGGATACATCAGGTTCGCCACCGAGCGCTGAGGCCTCGCGGGCGCCGGCTGGCCTTCGACCGGGTCGAAGCCGGGAAGCGTGACATCGCTTGCCATGTTGTAAGGGAGCCAGTTGCCCTCCCAGGCGCCGAACAGGGTCAGGCGGGCACTGACGACTTTGACATCGGGCTGGGGCGCCTTCGCCGGAGGTTCTTCGCGGGCGACCTTGCAGACATCGGCCGGATCGACCGGCGTCCAGCCGTAATCCTCTAGCCACACTTCCGCCCGGCAATGCTGCGCCGTCGTGACCGAGTTGGAATCCACGCCAAGGCTCGCGAAGCCGAACTCCGACGGCGCGACCCTCAGGCCGTAGATGGCGCGTGCGGGAAGACCGGCTGAGCGTGCGAGCCGGACATACAGCAGGTTGATCCCCCAGACGTCGGCCTTGAGGATGCTGGCCGTCGTTTCGCTGCCGCACTGATGACCGGCGGCCAGCCATTCGTAAATCGCCTTGGCCTTGCCGAGATCGGTCTTGGCATTCTCCGTGATACGCGCGACGGTCTCTTTGATGGCATCCTCGCCGGGAGGCCTATGCAGCGCCTCGGTGTAGATGGCGCGTTCCTCGTCGGTCAGTGCCGTGACCTTCCTCGGGCGAGTGAAATCGGTGAAACGGTCGCGGGTGCTGATGTCGGAGGACACCTCCGCGTAGGGCGCGGTTTCGCCCTCCGCCCACTGCAGATGCACGAAGGCGGCCTTGGTCGGCCCGGCGGTTTTGAGCTCGACAGTCTTGGCATTGGTGTCCCAGGTGCTGCCCGCCGGCTTGCTCCAATCGGCATCTTCGATGGATGGCACCGGGACCCAGGCCTGCACCCGCCCCTTGGGCTTGGGCATGTCCAGCCGCGTCACGATTTCGAACTTCCGCCACGGTCCGGCTTCCTTAATGAAACGTTCCTGCGCGGCGGCGCGACGGGGCAACATCGCAAGCGCGGCTGCCGCTCCGCCGGCGATCAAGAAACCGCGCCTGTGCCAAATCATGCCTTCCGTCCCTTCGATGCAGACAACCGCCGCGATGCTCCTACCCTACCCCAACAAAGCGCACATCGCGCCGATGATCCAGCAGAAAGCTCGGTTCTCGTTATTTTAACCGAACCTTCCGGCATGGCTGCCATCTGCCGCAGCCAAGCTGAACAGGACGTTTACGATATTCGGCAAAATGGCACAGCAAAGCCGCCGCAGCCTCTTCTTGCCGCTGACGTCACCGTTGCTGATGCACCTTGTGCGTAC
This sequence comes from Rhodomicrobiaceae bacterium, assembly GCA_050290865.1. Classification (GTDB taxonomy): domain Bacteria; phylum Pseudomonadota; class Alphaproteobacteria; order Rhizobiales; family Rhodomicrobiaceae; genus JARRLC01. The sequence goes on from JBNKIW010000002.1 coordinate 98,233, forward strand.
TATGCTGCGTCCGCAGCCAGCGGACCGTTTTCGTCTTTGCGCGCATGACGACGGTGTGCGTCTCGATGCGCTCCGCCGAGAACTTCACGCCGTCAAGCATGGAGCCATCGGTTATCCCGGAGGCCGCGAAGATCGCGTCACCGCGGACCATGTCCTCAGCGCCGTATTTGCGGGTCAGATCGGTGACATTCATGGCGCGGGCGCGCCTCTTCTCCTCCTCGCTGAAAGGCGCGAGGCGCCCCTGCATCTGCCCGCCCGTGCAGCGCAGCGCCGCCGCGGCGAGCACGCCCTCCGGAGCGCCGCCGGTACCCATATAAACGTCGATGCCGGTCTCGTCCGGCTCCGCGGTCTCGATGACGCCGGCGATATCCCCGTCACTGATCAGGCGAATGGCGGCGCCCGCGCGGCGCACATCGTCGATGAGGCGGGCATGGCGGGCCCGGTCGAGGATGCACACCGTCAGGTCACGCACGGAGACGCCCTTCGCCCTGGCCACGCGGTGCAGATTCTCCGAGGGCGGCAGGTCGAGATCGACCAGGCCGGGCTCATAGCCCGGGCCGATGGCGATTTTGTCCATGTAGATCCTGGGCACGTTCAGGAGACTGCCGCGCGGAGCGACGGCCACCACGGCGAGTGCGTTCGGCATGGCCTTGGCGCACAGCGTGGTGCCTTCGAGCGGATCCACCGCGATATCGACCTCCGGCCCGTCTCCCGCGCCGACCTCGTCGCCGATGAACAGAAACGGCATTTCCTCGCGCTCGCCTTCGCCGATCACCACGTGGCCGCGCAAAGCGAGTTTGTTCAGCTCGCGGCGCATCGCTTCGGCGGCACCGTGATCCGCTTCGCGCTCATTCCCCCGCCCCCGCAGAGTGGCCGCAGCGATGGCGGCGGCTTCGGTCACGCGCACCACTTCGATCGAAAATGCGCGCTGCAGGACAGGCTGGGAAGCGCCCTTCGGCATGACAAAACCCTCGTTCGAACGCGCCCGGCCCGCAGGGTGGGCACATACTGAATACTCTAAAGCCTCTCGATCCGGATCATCTGCGGCTTTTGGTCAACGTGACCGTCAGCCTCGATGGCGTCAAGAGCCAAACGCATGGCGGCCTCGGTCGTCTCATGCGTGATCATGACGACGGGCATCGGCACATCGCCCTCGGACACGCGGCCGGTGCCGGGCAGGATCGACGGCGGGCGTCTCTGCACGATGCTCTCCAGCGAAATACCCTGCTCGGCCATGCGCGTGGCGATGGCGGCGAAGGCGCCGGGACGGTCGTAGACCGACAGCCGGATGTAATAGCCGCCCGCATGTGCCCGCATTCTGGCCTTCACATGTGGCCTGAGTTCGGCCGCGGGGACGGTGAAGACCGGGCGCGCGAAGCCTCCGGCGATGTCCGCGAGATCCGAAACGACGGAGGAGGCCGTGGCCCGCGCCCCGGCGCCGGGACCGACCAGCATCACTTCTCCGGAGAAATCGCCATCCACCGCCACGCAGTTCAGCACACCGTCCACCTGGGCGATGGCGCTTCCCCTGGGAACCATGGTCGGGTGGACGCGCTGTTCGATGCCACTGTCGGTTCGCAGAGCCACGCCGAGCAGCTTGATACGGAAGCCGAGTTCGTCAGCGGCCTCGATATCGGCCGGCGTGATGGCACTGATGCCCTCGCGGTAGACGGTGTCGAGCGACACCTCGGTGCCGAACGCAAGGCTCGTCAGGATGGCGAGCTTGTGGGCGGTGTCGTGGCCCTCGACATCGAAAGTGGGATCGGCTTCGGCATATCCGGCGTGCTGCGCCTCGGCGAGCACGGTGGCGAAGGCGTGCCCCTCGCTCTGCATGCGCGTAAGGATATAGTTGCAGGTACCGTTGAGGATGCCGGAGATCCGGGTCACCTGGTTGCCAGTCAGGCTCTCGCGCAGGGCTTTGACGATCGGGTTGCCACCAGCGACCGCGGCCTCGAAATTGAGGGCGACCTTGTTGGCCTCGGCGAGCCGGGCGAGCGCCGTCCCGTGATGCGCGAGCAGCGCCTTGTTGGCGGTGACAACGTGTTTGCCACTGGCTAGAGCGGCCTCGACGCAGTCCCTGGGCGGGCCGCTGTCACCGCCGATCAGCTCGACGAGCACATCGACGGCGGGGCTCCTGGCCAGCGCGACCGGGTCATCGAACCATTCGAAGGAGGAAATGTCGGCGTCGCGGTTCTTCGTCCGGTCGCGCGCGCAAATGCCCGTCACCTCGATGCGCCGTCCACAACGCTGCGCGATGGCGGCGCCGTTGGCGCGGAGCAGTTGCAGAAGACCGATGCCGACCGTGCCGAGCCCGGCCAGCCCCACCCGCAATGGTTTGTGCGGTTCCGATACTTCGTCATTCGAGGACGGTTTCATGCTGCGGGTTATCCAATCGTCTTTACTGTGTGTCCACACATTAATGAAATTAAAGCGAATTTGCCGGCTGGCCGGGTGAAGGGCCGATCTGGGGCGCAATGATACGCCTGCGTCCTCTCCCACGGGGAAGAGGCGGCATCTGCCGCCGGGAGAGGACGAGACCGGCCAGGTTCACCACGAATGCGCGCGTCTACCGGCCCTGGCCGGAGGCTATCGGAATGACGTTATGCATCGACGTGCCCGCCTCGGACAGGAATTTCTTGACGTTGCGTGCCGCCTGACGGATGCGCTGCTCGTTCTCCACAAGCGCGATGCGCACATGGCCCTCGCCATATTCGCCGAAGCCGATGCCGGGAGACACCGCCACGCCCGCCTTCTCCAGGAGGAGCTTGGAGAACTCCAGCGAGCCGAGTTCCTTCATCTGCGGCGGCAGCGGCACCCAGGCGAACATCGTCGCGGGCGGCGGCGGGATATCCCACCCGGCGCGGGCCATCGACTCCACGAGGCAGTCGCGGCGGCGCATATAGACCTGCCGCATCTCCTCCACGCAATCCTGCGGCCCGTTCAGCGCGGCGGCGGCGGCCACCTGGATCGGGGTGAAGGCGCCATAATCGAGATAGGACTTCACGCGGGCCAGCGCTGCGATAAGCCGCTCATTGCCGACGGCGAACCCCATGCGCCAGCCGGGCATCGAATAGGTCTTCGACAGCGAGGTGAACTCGACCGCCACGTCCATGGCGCCCTTCACCTGCAGGATGGAGGGCGGCGGCGGGACGTCGTAATACAACTCGGCATAAGCGACGTCCGACAGGACGATAAGCTCGTGCTTGCGCGCGTAATCCACGATTTCCTTGTAGAAATCGAGATCGGCGACAATCGCCGTCGGGTTGGACGGATAGTTGAGAACGAGCGCCAGCGGTTTCGGGATCGAGTGCCTCACGGCCTTGTCAACGGCGCGCAGATAGTTGTCATCGGCGCTCGCATGCAGATGGCGGATCGCGGCGCCCGAGATGATAAAGCCGAATTCGTGGATCGGATAGGTTGGGTTCGGCGTCAGGACCACGTCGCCCGGCGCGGTGATCGCCTGCGCCATGTTGGCGAAACCTTCCTTCGAGCCGAGCGTGGCCACGATCTGCGTCTCGGGGTCGAGATGCACGCCGAAGCGCCGGTCGTAATAGGCGGCCTGCGCGCGCCTCAAGCCCTGGATGCCGCGGGAAGCCGAATAGCGGTGCGTGCGCGGCTTGCCGACGGTCTCGATCAGCTTGTCGACGATGTGCTGGGGCGTGGGCATGTCCGGGTTGCCCATGCCGAAGTCGATGATGTCCTCGCCACGCAAACGGGCCTGCGCCTTGAGCTTGTTGACCTGCTCGAAAACGTAGGGGGGGAGTCTCTTGATACGATGAAAATTGGATCGGTCTGGCACAGCTTTTCCCTCCGCGGAGGCGTTCGAACGACAGTTCTGACACTCTGCCCGCCGCTGCGTTTCGTCAAGGCGGGAGAAGTGCCGACGGGGTTTTATCCATCTGCGGGCGCTGTGCTTGCCCGCACTGGCAACCCGCAAGCGGGGCTATTTCTGCCCCTCAGGCATCTTGGCGGCGGCATCGGCGGTGGACGTGTCCGACGTCAATTCCTTGACGGCCTGATCCCGCTCCTTGGGCGTGAGGATGTTGGTCATCTTGGTGAGGTCGGGCAGGCGCGGATAATTGTCCGCACAACCGGAAAGGGCCGCAGCCATAACGCATAACACTGCCGCCGTTGTCATAAAACCGCGTCGCATGCCTTTTTGCCTTCAAGCGTCACTGGCCGGGCCGGACGCTCCCTCTTGCTGGATCTGTTATGCGCTCATGATTCTTAAGAATCCGGCCACGATATAGCACCTCCGTCACCCGACGGGAAGAGGACAATAAACAGTCCGCCGCCTGATCACAGGGATTTCATAGCCAGTCTTTGTGTGGAGAATTAGGTGAAAAGGTGAAACGCCCGCGTTTTTGCTATAATTGGCATCGGCTATAGCTGCCGGGACACACCGGATCAGACGAGCGGGAGCGACAATGTCCAACAGAAAAGCAACAACGGGCAAGGGCACGGACAAGGACGAGGGAGCCGAACTCGATTTCGGCGCCATCGTTCCCGAGCAGTTCGCCCAGAATCTCATGGCGCTGTTCGACAAGGGATCGAAAGCTCTGACGCTCATGCTCGACGAGAAGCGGGCGGACGGGCCGATGAGCGTTGCCAGCGGGATGACCGAGGCGAGCAAGGTGCTCGGTGTGATCGCCAGCAAATGGGCGACCGAACCCGACAAGCTCGCCGCCAAGCAGGCGCAGCTCACCGAAGACCTCATCGCGCTGTGGGGCAGCACCTACCGCCGCCTCCTTGGCGAGGATGTGGAGCCGATCGCACAGCCCGCCGCGGGCGACAGCCGCTTCAACGACCCGGACTGGTCGGAGAAGCCGTTCTTCGATTTCTGGAAACAGGCTTACCTCCTCACCGCAAACTGGGCGGACGACCTCGTCCGCGAGGCGGGGGATGTCGAGGAGCAGACGCGGCGCCGCGCGCAGTTCTATCTGAACCAGATCACGAGCGCGCTCTCGCCGTCGAACTTCCCGCTGACCAATCCGGAGGTCATGCGCGCCACGCTGTCCACCAATGCCGAGAACCTCGTCACCGGCATCTCGCATCTGCTCAAGGATCTCGACGATTCCGGCGACCTGCTCCGGATCAAGCAGACGGATCTGGGCGCCTTCTCCGTCGGCAAGAACCTGGCGACGACGCCGGGCAAGGTCGTCTTCCAGAACGACATCATCCAGCTCATTCAGTACGCACCAGCGACGCCGACGGTGTTCACCGTGCCCCTGATGATCGTGCCGCCCTGGATCAACAGGTTCTACATCCTCGACCTCGTGCCGAAAAAGTCCTTCGTGCGCTGGCTGGTGGAGCAGGGCTTCACCGTCTTCGTGGTGTCGTGGATCAATCCGGACGAGCAACTCGCGCACAAGACGTTCGAGGACTACATGCGCGAAGGCGTCATTGAGCCGCTGGGCGTCGTGCAGCGCATTGCCGACGGCGCCAAGGCCAATGTGCTCGGCTATTGCGTCGGCGGCACGCTGCTGGGGACCACGCTCGCCTATATGGCGGCGAGAGGCGACGAGCGGTTCCGCTCCGCTTCGTTCCTTGCCGCGCAGGTCGACTTCACCCAGGCGGGCGATCTGATGGTGTTCATCGACGACTCCCAGCTCAATGCGCTGGAAGAAATGATGTCGGAGCACGGTTATCTCGACGGCTCGCGCATGGCTACCGTGTTCAACATGTTGCGGCCGAAGGATCTGATCTGGCCATATGTCGTCAATAACTACCTTTTGGGCAAGAAACCCTTTCCGTTCGATCTGCTTTACTGGAATTCGGATTCCACGCGCATGCCTTCTGCCAATCACAGTTTCTATTTGCGCGAGTTCTACCAGAAGAACGCCCTGGCCCTCGGCAAAATGATGATGGGCGGCCTGAACCTCGATCTGGCCAACGTGAAACTGCCGATCTACGAACTCGCCACGCGCGAGGACCACATCGCGCCCGCGGCGTCGGTGTTCATGGGCGCGCGGCTGTATGGCGGACCGGTGCGTTTCGTGCTGGCGGGATCGGGGCACATCGCGGGCGTCATCAATCCCCCGGAGTCGAAGAAGTATATGCATTGGGTACCGGCGGAGAACAGCGTCGGTGCCTGCGAGTCGCTGGATGCGTGGCTCAAGACTGCCCAGCAGATGCCCGGGTCATGGTGGCCCGACTATGCCAAATGGCTTGGCGATCTGTCGGGTGCGCAGGTGCCCGCCCGCCAGCCCGGCGAAGGCCCCTACCCGGCCATCGAGGACGCACCGGGCCGCTATGTGAAGGAGTGATCGACCGCAAGAACGGGGTGAGCCAGTCCCATTTTTCCGCGGGCTTTGCGGTGGTTCCACGCAGTGCCGTGAACAGATGGATGATACCTGATTGACCCACGCGCGTGAGTGGCGCACATGTGGCCACCGAACAATACGCGTGGGGGGTACGATGATTTCGGCGGTCGTAAAGGGAAGCTTCGGCGATCACCTGTTCAGGCATAGGTTAGGTGACGGCCGGCATCTGACCAGCGGCATCTGTTTCTGCGCGGATGATGGCGAAGAACCGTGCGACTGGCTCGTCGTGCATGACGATTTGCCCGCTCCGTTGACTTCGACAGTCCCGTTGAACAGGCGCATCCTGTTTTTGTCCGAACCCCCGGACGTGAAGTATTATCACCCTCGCTACGTATCGCAGTTCGGCATTATCGCCGGACCTCGCAAACCCTCCGCCATCGCCGGGAGCTATCTGGTCACCCAGCCGGCGATCCCCTGGTTCTACGGCATTGACTTCAGCAATACCCGACCACCCCTTTCAACCGACGTCATAAGCTCGCTGAAGCCAGCCCAGAAGATGGACGCCGTTTCGGTCATCATCTCCAAGAAGACTCACACCCGCGAACACCGCGCACGGCTCAAGCTCGTTGAAATTCTGACCGGACGTCTGGGTGACAAACTGCACATCTTCGGCCGGGACTTCACGCCGATTGGCGACAAGCGAGAGGCACTCGACGGCTACAAGTACCATCTGGCGCTTGAGAACAACGTCATGCCGCATTTCTGGACGGAGAAGCTCGCGGACGCCTGGCTCGGCTGGACCCTGCCCTTCTATGTGGGCTGTCCCAATCTGGATGACTATTTCCCCGACGGAAGCTATGTGAGGATTGACTACGGCGATCCGGATGGGGCTGCGGCGATCATCACCGAAGCGATGGCATCGGATGCCTACGAACGCGCGTTGCCCATGATTACTGCGGCGCGCTCGCTGGTGTTGAACGAACACAGCCTCCTGAGCCTGTCGGCGCGGATTATCAACGCCTGTGTGCCGCATTCGCGGGGGCCAGCACTGGTGACGCCGGAGAAAGTCTTTCCGAATAATCACTTCCGCTGGCGAAGGAAGTGGTCGAAAAGGATACGGTCGTATTTGCGAGGGTCCGCGGGCGTGCATAGCAGGCGTCTCCTACCCGATAACAACATCGGGCAACTATCATTACTCTCAATTGGGACGCGCTGAAAATGATTGAGAAGAGCGTCGTTATCGCCGGATTGGCAAGAAATTGCGCGGAGGGATTGCGGACTACACTACCCCGGCTTTCTCAATTCTGTCATACATTCAGGAAACTAAGATTCGTTTTCGTCACGAATGACAATGAAGACGATACTGAAGAAGTACTGCGCACGTGGGCACGCGGGCGGTCTGATGTTGAGATTATTCAACTGGATGGCCTCAAGCATAGCGCTCAGCAAAGAACCGTCCGCATAGCCGCCGCCAGAGCGGCATACTTGTCAGCGTTCTGGCGCGGCGTCGCAGCGGGCGAAAAATACGACTTGCTAATGGTCGCCGATCTCGATGGCTTGAACGCCAACCTCGTTTCCGACCCCGATTTCACAAAGGCCATCAATAGCGCACCTGACGGATGGGGAGCGGTGTTCGCCAATCAGCGAGGGACATACTACGATATCTGGGCACTGCGGCATCCGACCTGGTGTCCGGGCGATTGTTGGGAGCCGGTACGGGATGCTAAAAGACGATGGTTCGGTGGAAAGGCAGCAGCCGCGAAGGCGAAGCAGATCAATATAACTGCGCGGCAGATCCACATAGACCCGGGAGAGCTGCCCATCGAAGTGCAATCCGCTTTTGGCGGTTTCGGGATCTATCGCACAGAGTTTCTTACAGGAGCGCAATATCTCGGTCTCTCGCCCCAGGGGGGGCTGGTCTGCGAGCACGTGTCATTCAATGAAGCTGTTAGACAGAATGGGGGGGCCCTCTATATCCTTCCGGCGCTACTGAATGATACGCATCCGTGATTGTACGCCTGGAATGAACTTGCGGAAGGCTGTAGCGCTTTCACCAGCGGGCCCATCGCTCCGTGAGCGTTTCGGCGGGCCATGATGTGCCGAAGAAATGTTGCGTTTTGTGCGTATGCTGTATATGTGGGGGGTATGGGGGAAACGACATTTCTAAGGCTGGGGGCGCTTTCCGTATGTGCAGTATTCGCAGGAGTTACATCCTCTATTCGGAAACTGCAGATCATAACCTTACCCAGAATCTTGGTCGTTCTGAGTACAGTTATTATTTCGTTCGGGAAGCCTTTCGGTCTTTAATAGAGAAGCGCGCACGTGTATTCGTTGTCACCGATCCGGAAAAGGAGGTTGACGCAATTTTTGATGAGTGCGCAGGCAACGGCGAAGAGTGCGTATTCTTGTCATTTACTCCTCCGCATCGTAGCTTTCTTGCTATCAGGTGCCCAACAATTCCAGTATTTGCCTGGGAGTTCGATTCAATCCCCTCGGAAGAATTTGGTTCCGATCCCCGCAATGACTGGCGAACGGTGCTGGCGCATCTTAGATGTGCGATTACGCATTCGGGGTTCAGCGCCGACGTGGTTCGAAGCGCAATGCATCCAGATTTTCCGGTTATTTCTATTCCCGCACCGATTTGGGATCGCAATCGTCAGGCTACGGACACGTTCGCTGATGGCATGGGGGGGGATCTCATCGCAAGGCGCTTTCTGGACACGAGGCAACCCCATACTCTCACCCAAACTGGTTACCTTTCGAGAAAAAGGCGCAAGGGGTTGCTCGCTAAATGGCACCGCTCGATCGTGAAGAGAGTTGGACACAGGGATATTGGCATCTCGTGGCGGCACGCCTCATCTGGGCACGTCCGGTTAGAGAAGAGTGAAATAATTTACACAACCATTTTTAACCCCGGAGACAACAGAAAAAATTGGCAAGATATACTATCTGCATTTTGTATTGCTCTATCAAAATATCCAAACGCTACTTTGATATTGAAACTTGTTGAGCAGGACAGCCGGTGGGCGCTGGACAAGATCCGGGCTATGTTGGCGCAGTATCCGACGTTTGAATGCCGGGTAATTGCTATTGGCGATTTTCTTGATGTATCGTCTTACAACAAACTAATCGCTACTTCAAAATACACCGTAAATGCGTCGCATGGGGAGGGGCAGTGTCTCCCCCTCATGGAATCCATGTCTTGGGGTAAGCCTGCGCTTGCCCCGCAGCATACTGCCATGAGCGAATATGTGGACGAAAGAACGGCTTTCGTCATCAAAACAAGTTTAGAGCCAACCTTTTGGCCGCATGATCGCCGCGCCGCGATTCGTGCGTACCGGCACCGGATAAATTGGGAATCGGTTGCCGACGCCTTCGCCGACAGTTTCAGGGTGATCGAGACTGACCCTCAGCGATACTGCAGGATGTCGGCAAATGCCATTGAAGCTCAGCGAAAATTTTGCTCGGAAGAAAGCGCTTTTCAGAAGTTGGAAGAGTTTGTGGCGGCTGTGGTGAAAGATCTCAGGCAGAAACCGAGAGTGGCCCTCGTGTAAGAAGGTCCCCAGCATTGCATCGCCCAGATCTTTTTTTTGGGCCGTCTAAGCGCTTCCCAGCGGAAGCGGAGCATCATATCTCCAGTTCTGCGCACTGATGAGGGTTGCCCCCTGCGGATAACCGCGCCCGCGCACCTTGACTGCCCCGCATCCCCCTGGCGTGATGGTCTTCGCCTTGCGTGAAACGATTCTCCCCGCAGCGCACCGCCGCGGCAATCGTCGTACACCGCACGGCCACCGGGGGAGGAGACATGTCCATACGCCAGCTTTCGCCGGATCTCATCAACCGCATCGCAGCAGGTGAGGTCATAGAGCGGCCAGCCAGTGCCGTCAAGGAACTGGTCGAGAATGCCATCGACGCGGGCGCGCGGAATATCGAGGTGGTCACGGCGAATGGCGGGCTCAGCCTCATCCGCGTGACCGATGACGGTTGCGGCATGGACGTCGGCGACCTGTCGCTCTCCGTCGAGCGCCACGCCACGTCCAAGCTCGCGGGCGACGACCTCCTGCGCATCGCCACGCTCGGTTTCCGCGGCGAAGCGCTGCCCTCCATCGGCTCGGTGGCACGCCTCAAGATCGCCTCGCGACCGCGTGGCGGTGAGGGCCACGCCGTCGAAGTGGACGCCGGGCGGAAGACCGGTCCCGAGCCCACCGCCATGAACGGCGGCACGCGCGTCGAGGTGCACGACCTGTTCTACGCCACGCCCGCCCGCCTCAAATTCATGAAAACCGAGGTGGCTGAGAACTCGGCTATCAGCCAGCTCGTGAAACGGTTCGTGCTGGCCTTTCCCGGCATCGGCTTCACCCTGGCCACGGGCGAACGGACGAGCCTCGCCTTCCCCGCCGTGACGCCGGGCGACGCCGAAGCGCTGCGGCTTCGTCTCGGTCGCGTGATGAGCAAGGATTTCGCTGCCGATGCCGTTATGCTCGCCGCGGAGCGCGAGGGCGGGCGCATCGAAGGCTTCGCCGGGCTCCCGGCGCTCAGCCGGCCGACGCAGGCCTCGCAATATCTGTTCGTGAACGGCCGCCCGGTGAAGGACCGCCTGCTGCTCGCTGCTCTGCGCGCCGCCTATGGCGATCTCGTACCGAGGGGACGCCATCCGATGGTGGCGCTGTTCGTGACGGTGCCTGCCGAAGAGGTGGACGTCAATGTGCACCCGGCCAAGTCCGAAGTGCGGTTCCGCGACGGCGGACTGGTGCGCGGACTGGTCGTCAGCAGCATCCGCGATGCGCTGGCGGCGAGCGGGGTCAGGCCGAGCGCCGCGCTGACTGGCGAGGCGCAGGCGCTGTCGTCCGGGTCGGCGGGGGCGATGCCGATTCATTCCGGCAGGAGCGCGAGCGGAGGATGGGCATCGCGGCCCGCGCCGTCCCGCAGCCACGCAAGCCAGGCGCCGGGCTTTGCCGAGGATTGGCAGATGCCGCTCGACGGTCTCGGTGCGGATGCCGTGAGCGCCAACACCGCCGCGGCGGATACCGAACCCGAGCCACAGACCCGCGACTTCCCGCTCGGCGCGGCCAAGGCGCAGCTTCATGGCACCTATATCGTCGCCGAGACCGGCGGCTCGGTCGTCATCGTGGACCAGCACGCCGCGCATGAACGTCTCGTCTACGAGAAGCTGAAGGCCGCGCTCGCCAATGGCGGCATCGAGCGCCAGCTTCTGCTCATCCCGGAGGTGGTGGAACTCGACGCGGATGCCGCGGCGCTGTTGGAGACTCGCAGCAGCGAATTGGAGCGGCTGGGGCTGACGGTCGAAGCCTTCGGACCGGGCGCGGTTCTGGTGCGTGAGGTGCCCGCGCTCCTCGCCAAAGGCGACATCAAGGCGCTCGTCACCGATCTGGCCGAAGAACTCGCCGAACTCGGCACGGCGGCGGGTCTCGAAGACCGGCTGCACGGCATCCTCGCGCGCGTCGCCTGTCACGGCAGTGTCCGCGCCGGGCGCAGCCTGAGGCCGGAGGAGATGAACGCCCTCCTGCGCGAGATGGAAGCCACGCCCAATGCGGGGCAGTGCAATCACGGCCGCCCGACATTCGTCGAACTCAAGCTGAGCGACATCGAGAAGCTGTTTGCACGGCGGTGAATCCCCGGCGCGGTTCGCGACGGTTGAAAAACCCCTCCTTCTGCACTATCCCCGCCTCAACAGGAATGCGCCGGTCCGCAAAAACACCGCGGACAACGGCCGCGACACACCTCACATTCTGGAGCAGACGCCATGGACAGCGTTTTGATCATCGGCGCGGGCGCCGCCGGCTCGGTCGTTGCGAAGAAATGCGCGATGAACCGGGACGTATTCAAGAACATCCATTTGGCTTCGCGGACGCTGGAGAAATGCCACGCCGTGCAGGCCAGTGCGGCGAGTCACATCGAAATCTCGCAGATCGACGCCGACAATGTCGGCCGGACGGCCGCGCTGATCGAGCGGGTCAATCCTGATCTGGTGATCAATATGGCGCTTCCCTTCCAGGATCTGCCGATCATGGACGCCTGCCTGGCCACCAATAAACACTATATGGACACCGCCAATTACGAGCCGAAGGACGTGGCGAAGTTCAGCTACACTTGGCAGTGGGCGTATCAGACCCGTTTTCGCGACAAGGGGCTCATGGCGGTGCTCGGCTGCGGCTTCGATCCCGGCGTGACGAACATCTACTGCGCCTATGCCCAGGAGGAACTGTTCGACGAAATCCACAACATCGACATCATCGACTGCAATGACGGCGTCCACGGCAAGGCGTTCGCCACCAATTTCAATCCGGAGATCAATATCCGCGAGGTGACGCAGCGCGGGCGCTACTGGCGCGACGGCGAGTGGATTGATATCGACCCTCTCAGTATTTCGGCAACGATCGACTATCCGGAAGTGGGGCCGCGCAAGTCGTATCTCATCTATCACGAGGAAGAGGAGTCGCTGGTCCACAATATTCCCGGGCTGAAGCAGATCCGTTTCTGGATGACGTTTTCAGAAAATTACATCAAGCACCTGGAGGTTCTGCAGAATGTCGGTATGACGCGGATCGATCCCGTCATGTATGAAGGTCGGCCGATCGTCCCGCTGCAATTCCTCAAGGCGCTGCTGCCCGAGCCGTCCTCGCTCGCCGTGGACTATTCCGGCAAGACGTCGATTGGCTGCATCATCAGCGGTGTTCGCGCGGGCCGGCCGTCGCGGCAGATCATTTACAATGTTTGCGACCACGCCGAGAGCTACCGCGAGGTCGGAGCCCAGGCCGTTTCCTACACGACCGGCGTTCCCGCGGTGACCGGCGCCATCATGATGATGAAGGGCCTGTGGACCGGCAAGGGCGTGTTCAATGTCGAGCAGTTGCCGCCGAAGCCGTTCCTGGAGGAAGTGGCGCGGCAGGGCCTGCCCTGGCATGTGCGCGACGTCCCCGCCGATCAGCCGCCCGGGCCGTTGGCCGAGTGAACGCCCGCCGTGTCCTTCGCCCGCCTCGAAAGGGTAAGCCATGGAGACCACTGTCGCCCTGCCGGTCATCATGCGTACGCCAGCCTATGTGCTGGACGTGGCGCGGCTGAAGAGCAATCTCGCCATCGCCGCCCGCATCCGCCGGGAAGCGGGCTGCCGCCTGCTGCTGGCGACGAAGGCCTTCGCGCTGCCCGCCGTCTTTTCGCTGATGCGCGAGGCGATCGACGGCACGACGGCCAGTGGCGAATATGAGGCGCGGCTCGGGCGCGACGATTTCGGCAAGGAGGTGCATGTCTATTCGCCCGCCTACACCGATGGCGAGTTTCGCGCGCTGACCCGGCTCGCGGAGCACATCTATTTCAATTCGTTCACCCAGTTCGACCGTTTCCGGCCCCTGCTCCTCGGTGCGGGACCGATCCAGATCGGCCTGCGCGTCAACCCGGGTTTTTCCAATTCGACGCTGGGCGGCGCGCTTTACGACCCTTGCGCGCCTTTCTCGCGCTTCGGCGCCCTTCGCGACACGCTGGGGCATACATCGTGGAAGGAGATCGACATCCTGCATGTGCACGCCCTGTGCGAGTCGCTGCACGATGGGTCCGTCGGCCTCATCGAGCACATGGCGCGCGAATTCGCGCCCTATATCCGGCGCGTGAAAGCGGTGAATTTCGGCGGCGGGCATTTCATCAACAAGCCGGGCTACGACGTCGATGCCCTGATTGCCGCGATCAAGGCCTTCCGCGCGGAATTCGCCGTCGATGTCATTTTGGAACCGGGAGCTGCGCTGGTGGTGGATGCGGGATATCTCGTGGCCTCGGTCCTCGACATTCACCATAATGGCAAGGACATCGCCATCCTCGACACTTCGGCGAGCTGCCACATGCCCGACGTGCTGGAGGTGCCCTATGCCCCGCCGGTGCTGGGCGCAGGCGAACCGGGCGTCCATGCCCACGATTACATCCTGGCGGGAAAAACATGCATGACCGGCGACATAATAGGGGAATACTCATTTCCCGAACGCTTGCGTCCCGGAAGCCGCGTCGTGTTCGGCGATATGATGCAATATAGTTTCGTAAAGAATAACACCTTCAACGGCACGCCCCTGCCCGATCTGGCACTGATCGGCGGGGACGGCGGGTATGAAGTCATTCACCAGTTCGGCTATGCCGATTTCCGCACCCGGCTGGGGTGACGGGGAGGGAGGCTTCCCGCTCTGTGTCCGCCCTGGCGTTAACGTTTACGCCAAGCAGCGATCGGGCCTTGCCCGCGTGTGAGTTGCCGCTATGCTGTGCCTTGATGTGCCGGGCCGTCAGCCGCATGTTTAGTGACAGTGCCATGGCAACCGCATCAATCCCGACGTAAGAGATGCCGGGCAGAATTGATGCGCAGGCAACTTCACGGGCCGCCGGCCGGATCGAAAGGACTGAATGATGGGCTTGAGTCTTCCACATATTCTAATCGTTCTCCTGGTGATCGTGCTCCTGTTCGGGCGGGGCAAGATTTCAGAGGTCATGGGCGACGTCGCCAAGGGCATCAAGAGCTTCAAGAAAGGCCTCAGCGACGACGAGGAGCAGCCCGCGTCGGCTGAAAATGCGAAACAGATCGAGTTGGACTCCGAAAAGGCCGAGCGCCTCAAGCACGAAGAACGCAAGGTCTCCTGAGCGGCGTCCTGACCCGCAAGGCTTGATGGTCCGGTCGGGCGCTTTGTCGCGCGTGAAGAACCGGTACCTTTTTTTTCCAATTCTGGAGAAACGATGCGGGCCGCCGGGGGGCTTCGCTTCGGCTCTGGCATCGACAGCGGCAAAAGCCCGTTTAATTCCATAGTGTTACGCTCGGGCAACAGGGGCGGCCACAGTGTGCCTTTCCTCCAAGATCGGCGTTGTGCGGACACCCTCCTTTTTGCTAAGACTCCCGAAATGGTTGCCGTTCTTCGGCACCCGCGTCCCAACGACGGAGCCCGTCCGCCGCGATGGAATATTTCGCCCAGCAGCTTATCAACGGCATCACGCTCGGCTCGATCTACGGTTTGATCGCCATCGGGTACACCATGGTGTACGGCATCATCGGTATGATCAATTTCGCCCACGGCGATATTTTCATGATCGGCGCCTTTCTGGCGCTGATCGCGTTTTTGCTGCTGATGTCCATCGGCCTCACCGTCATTCCGCTCGTGCTCCTGCTCACTCTCGTCATCTGCATGGCGTTCACGGCCGTCTGGGGATGGGCGCTCGAACGCATCGCCTACCGGCCTCTGCGCCGTTCGTTCCGGCTGGCGCCGCTGATCACGGCCATCGGCGCCTCGATCGTGCTCCAGAACTTCGTGCAGCTTACGCAGGGGGCGCGCAACAAGTCGCTGCCGCCGGTCGTCACGGGCGGTTACGAGCTCGCGGAGAGCGACGGTTTCATCGTCAGTCTCAGCAACATCCAGATCCTCATCATCGTAACCACGATCGTGCTGATGGCGTTCTTCTCCTACATCATCGCCAGGACGTCCCTGGGCCGGGCGCAGCGCGCCTGCGAGCAGGACCAGACGATGGCCTCGCTCCTGGGTGTGAACGTGGACAGGGTGATCTCGCTGACCTTCGTCATGGGCGCAGCGCTCGCCGCCGTGGCGGGGCTGATGTACCTGCTCTATTATGGCGTGATCGACTTCTTCATCGGTTTTGTGGCGGGCATCAAGGCGTTTACGGCGGCGGTGCTGGGGGGCATCGGATCGCTGCCGGGCGCGATGCTGGGCGGTATGCTCATCGGTCTGGTCGAGGTGTTCTGGGCTGGCTATTTCACGACCGAGTATAAAGACGTGGCCGCATTTTCGCTCCTGGCCATCGTGCTGATCTTCCTGCCCTCCGGGCTGCTTGGTAAACCGGAGGTCGAGAAGGTCTGATATGGCTGAAGCGGTGGAGGGGGGCGTTCGAAGCGGCGGTGCGGGGAATACCGGATTCGACGTGGTCAACGCGGTCAAGGAAGCTGTCATCGCGGGGCTGATCGCTTTTGTTCTTTTCATCGGCATCGTTGGCGTAAAGGTTGGGGGGGCGTCTGGTGGCGTCGCACTCACTTGGCGGCTGCAATCCGTCATCGGCCTCGCCGGGGCCGTGGCGCTTGGCCATTTCTTGTTCAGCCTGGCCATGTGGAGCCGTCCACACCGGGGCACGGCGTCGCGCCCGGCCACCGACACCCGCAGGATCATCCTTGCGGCACTCGCCGTCCTCTACCTGATTGGCGCGTTCTTTTTCGTGGTTCCGGGAGCCAGGACACTCGCCGCCGGTTTCATCGGCGGTCTCATCACCGGTCAGGCGCAGGTTTCCCGCATCCGGATCACCATCGATCTGTTTGCCATGACAACGATGGCGGTGTTCGCCATTACCTCCGCGGCGGCGGTGGTTTTCGCGGCGAAGCGCGCTTTCCGCCGCATTCTGCCAGGGGCCGAAGCCCACGCGGGCGGTCTTGCCGGGTTCCGCGCGCAACTCACTCCGGGATTGCTCCTGATCGCGGTGATATTGCCGATACTCGTGGCCGGATCGCAGCAGCGCTACGCCGTCGATATCGCCATCCAGATCGTGACCTACATCATGCTGGGCTGGGGCCTGAACATCGTCGTCGGGCTCGCCGGACTGCTCGATCTCGGTTATGTGGCGTTCTACGCCGTGGGCGCCTACTCCTATGCCCTGATCGCGACCGAATTCGGCTGGTCGTTCTGGGTCTGCCTGCCGCTGGCTGGCTGCTTCGCGGCGCTGTGGGGGATCATTCTCGGCTTTCCCGTGCTGCGGCTCCGGGGCGACTATCTGGCCATCGTGACGCTGGCTTTCGGCGAAATCATCCGCGTGGTGCTGCTGAACTGGGTCAGCCTTACCAACGGCCCGGACGGTATTTCGCGCATTCCCCGGCTCACCTTTTTCGGCCTGAAATTCAGTCCCAATGACGGGCCCGGCACGTTCCACGGCTTTTTCGGTCTCGAATACAGTTCGATGCACCGCATGATCTTCATGTATTACGTCATTCTGGCGCTGGCGCTCTGCGTCCATCTGATCTCGGTCCGGCTTCGCCGCCTGCCGATCGGGCGCGCGTGGGAAGCGCTGCGCGAGGACGAAGTGGCGTGCCGGTCGCTCGGCATCAACACGACGACGACGAAGCTTACCGCCTTTTCCATTGGCGCCCTGTTCGGTGGCATCGCGGGCGCGTTCTTCGCCACACGCCAGGGCTTCATCTCGCCGGAATCCTTCACCTTCCAGGAGTCGGCGCTGGTCCTGGCCATCGTCGTGCTGGGCGGTCTCGGCAGCCAGATCGGCGTGGTACTTGCGGCGATCGTGCTGATCGGCTCCGCCGAGCTTTTCCGCGATCTCCAGGAATATCGTATGCTGATCTTCGGCGCCTCGATGATGGCCATGATGATCTGGCGTCCGAGGGGCATCATCGCCACGCGCGCGCCAACCGTGGTGCTCAAGGAAACCAAGACCATTTCCGGCTCGCTGGTCAAGGAGGGCGCCGGATGAGCGAAACCGGGACCCCTGTCCTTCAGATCGACCATCTGACGATGCGCTTCGGCGGGCTCGTGGCCATCGACGATTTGTCCTTCTCCGCCCGGCACCGGGAGATCACGGCACTCATCGGCCCCAACGGTGCGGGCAAGACGACGGTGTTCAATTGCATCACCGGCTTCTACAAGCCGACCGAGGGGATGATCACGCTGACCCGGAGCTCCGGCGAGGCGTTCCTCCTTGAGCGGATGGAAGGCCACAACATCACGGCCCAGGCCGGCATCGCGCGCACCTTTCAGAATATCCGCCTGTTCGGCGGCATGACCGTGCTCGAAAACCTTCTCGTTGCCCAGCACAGCGTGCTGCGCCGCGCGTCTTTCTTCTCGATCGCGGGACTTCTCGGCCTCCGCCGTTACCGCAGGGCTGAAGCTGAGGCGGTCGAGTTCGCCAGCTACTGGCTTGAGAAAGTCAACCTCATCGACCGCGCCGACGACGCTGCCGGCGACCTGCCTTACGGCGCGCAGCGGCGGCTGGAAATCGCCCGCGCCATGTGCACGCGGCCGGAACTGCTCTGCCTCGATGAGCCTGCCGCAGGCTTGAACACGCGTGAATCCGCCGAGTTGAACGATCTCTTACGCTGGATCAGAGACGAGCACGGCATCTCCGTCCTGCTCATCGAGCATGACATGGGCGTGGTGATGGGCATATCCGACCATATCGTCGTGCTCGACTACGGACGGAAAATTTCTGACGGCACATCGGAATTCGTACGCAACGATCCGAATGTGATCGCCGCCTATCTCGGCGTGGCCGAGGAAGAGGTGGACCAGGTAGCGGCGGAGGTGCAGTTGTGAGCGCGCTTCTGCAGGTTCGTGGCGTCGATACGTACTACGGCAATATCCAGGCCCTGCGGTCCGTGGATCTCGAAGTCGAGGCGGGCGAGATCGTCACGTTGATCGGCGCCAATGGCGCGGGCAAGACCACGCTGATGATGACCGTCTGCGGCCGCCCGCAGGCGCGCGCCGGACAGATCCTGTTCGACGGCATCGACATCACCGGTATGCCGACGCACAAGATCACGCGGCTTTCCATCGCACACGCGCCGGAGGGCCGCCGGATCTTCCCGCACATGACGGTCATGGAAAACCTGCAGATGGGTGCCACGCTGGCGCCGGAGGCGAAGTTCGGGGAAGGGCTGGACGTCGTGTTCGGATTGTTCCCGGTGCTGGCCCAGCGTGAGGGGCAGCGCGGCGGCACACTCTCCGGCGGCGAACAGCAGATGCTGGCCATCGGCCGCGCGCTGATGGGCTGGCCGCGGCTCCTTCTTCTCGACGAACCGTCGCTCGGGCTCGCGCCGCTGATCGTGCAGCAGATCTTCCAGGTCATCCGCGATTTGAACCGCGAGCGCGGTCTGACGGTGTTCCTGGTGGAACAGAATGCCTATCATGCACTGAAGCTGGCACATCGTGGGTATGTTATGGTAAATGGTAGAATTACGATGTCGGGGACCGGCCGCGAGCTTCTCGCGCGCGAGGATGTGAAAGCCGCCTATCTGGAAGGTGGACGCTGATATGGGCCGGGCTCCGCGCAGAAGCCTCGGACAGCGGCGGGATGGTTGAGTGATGGGCCTCATCGTCGAGAAATCCTATTGGGCCTTTTTTGTCGTCACCGTCCTGCTTGGCGGCGGCGCGGCCTTCCTTGCCGGACGGGCGCTTGCGCGCTCCTGGAAGCCGTTCAGCAGGGTCATGTTCTACATGCTGTTCCTGGGCGCGGCCGTCCGCTTTCTGCATTGGGGCCTTTTCCTCGGCGCCACCTTGCTGAGCTGGCGCGAGATGCAGGGAACGCTTCTGTCGCCGCATTACTATGCGGTGGATACGCTGGTGCTGATGTGCGCGGCAGCACTGGGGTTCCGTCTCGAACGCGCACGCCAGATGACGAGCCAGTACCGCTGGATATATGTACGGACCGGTCCGCTGTCCTGGAGGAAACGCTGACTGCGCCTTGGTCTCGCCCCAATGGGCAGGAACTTCTAGGGCTGAAGCTGACAACGCCGTTGAAATCGCAGCCACAACAACAAGGTGAAAGCGCATGAAAAAATATCTGATAGCAGCCACCATAGCCGGTCTTGGCTTTGCCAGCCCGGCGCTTGCGGAAGACGTGACCGTCGCGGTGAACGGCCCGATGACCGGCAACTACGCGACTTTCGGCACCCAGTTCAAGGCCGGTGCCGAAGCAGCCATGGCGGACTTCAACGCTGGTGGCGGTGTGCTTGGCAAGAAGATCAAGGTCGAAATCGGCGACGATGCCTGCGACCCGAAACAGGCCGTGGCGCTCGCGAACAAGACCGCCGGCATGAATGTCGCCCTGGTCGCCGGGCATTTCTGCTCGGGTTCGTCGATCCCGTCCTCGGAGGTCTATGCCGAACAGAAGATCGTCATGATCTCCCCTGCATCGACCAACCCGAAATTCACGGATGAGCGCGCCGGGCCGGGCGTCTACCGCGTCTGCGGCCGTGACGACCAGCAGGGCAGCGTCGCCGGCAATTACATTGCCGAGAACTTCAAGGACAAGAATGTCGCCATCCTCCACGACAAGACCGCCTATGGTAAGGGTCTGGCCGATGAGACCAGGAAGGCGTTGAACGCCGCGGGCAAGAAGGAAGCCCTCTACGAAGCGATCACCGCCGGCGAGAAGGACTACACCGCCGTCGTGACCAAGCTGAAACAGGCCAAGATCGATCTCGTCTTTCTGGGTGGCTACCACACCGAGGGCGGCCTCATCGTCCGCCAGATGCGTGCCCAGGGCATGAAGACGGTTCTCATGGGCGGCGACGCGCTCGTCACCAAGGAATATTGGGACATCACGGGCGATGACGGCGAAGGCACTCTGATGACCTTTTCGCCCGATCCGCGCAAGAACCCGGCAGCCGCTGAACTCGTGAAGAAATTCCGCGCCAAGAACATCGAGCCGGAAGGCTATGTCCTTTACACCTACGCCACTTTCCAGGCTTGGAAGCAGGCGGTGGAGAAGGCTAAGAGCTTCGATGCCGACAAGGTGATCAAGGCCCTGAACGAGAACGAATTCGATACGGCGATCGGCAAGTTCAAGTTCGACAAGAAGGGCGATCCGAGCCTGCCGCCTTACGCTCTGTACAGGTGGAGCAAGGGCTCGTACGAGCAGCTTTGAGGCACTCGCGTCTTCCGAGACGCGCACCAGGCGAAATCAAGAGAGGCCCGCCCGCGAGGCGGGCTTCTTTATTTGGGAGCCTGCGCGAGCACCTGCTGCAGAAGGTTCGAGTGCGGCGCGCCGGAGACCGGGGGAAGGATCGGCGTGGCGATCGTGGGTTTCGATTGCGGGGCGTCGAAATCGTTGGCATGCGCTGATGGTGTGATCATCGTTCTGGTCCTTTTGCGGGCAGCCGCGGGGAAGGATGGCGGCGGGGGCAGGACATTGGTCGCGGTGAAGCGCCCACCGGTTCAAAGGGACGCCGGTCCGCGGACGACGATGCGTTCACGTTCGGGAAATATTCTGCACAGGAGAGGCGCGCGCCAGAAGCGGCACGCAACGCAGGGAAGCGGATCATCGCGCCACGGCTATGCCTGAATTCGTTCGATATCGGCGCCGCAGTTGCTGAGCTTCTCCTCCAGCCGCTCGAAACCGCGGTCGAGGTGGTAGACGCGGTTGATCTCCGTCTCCCCGCGCGCGATCAGCCCGCCAATGACCAGCGACACCGACGCCCGCAGGTCCGTGGCCATTACCTCCGCGCCGCGCAGGGCGGGCACGCCTTTGACGCGCGCGGTGTCGCCGCTGATGGTGATATCCGCACCGAGCCGCGCCAGTTCCTGCACATGCATGAAGCGGTTCTCGAAAATCGTTTCGCGGATGCACGACTCCCCCGTCGCCGTGGCCATCAGCGCCATGAGTTGAGCCTGCAGGTCGGTCGGAAAACCGGGGAAGGGCTGCGTTTCCACATCCACGCCCCGGACGGCCGCGCCATTGCGCACGACCTGGATACCGCTGCCGGTCTCCGCGATTTCGACACCGGCGATGTGGAGCACGTTCAGCGCCTCCCGCAGATCGGTCGCCCGCGCGCCTTCGAGAAGCACATTGCCGCCCGCAGCCGCGACCGCCATGGCGTAGGTCCCGGTCTCGATCCGGTCGGGCAGCACGGTATGCACCGCGCCCTGCAAATAGTTCACACCCTGGATACGCAGCGTCGAGGTGCCGATCCCCTCGATATTGGCGCCCATCTTGACGAGACACGTGGCCAAGTCGCCGATCTCCGGCTCCTGCGCGGCATTCTCGATCACCGTCTCGCCCTTCGCCATCACAGCGGCCATGAGCACGTTGTGGGTCGCCCCGACCGAGACTTTCGGAAACGCGATGTGCCCACCGGTCAGGCCGCGCGGCGCCCTCGCCGACACGTAGCCGCCCACGAGGTCCATCTCGACGCCCAGCTTCTGTAAGCCCATCAGGTGCAGATCGACCGGCCGCGTGCCGATGGCGCAGCCGCCGGGGAGCGAAACCGTCGCCTCGCCGCAGCGCGCGAGCAGCGGCCCGAGCACCCAGAAACTGGCGCGCATGCGCCGCACCATGTCGTAGGGGGCGCGCGTGTCCACGATGTCGCGGGCGGTCAGATGAAAGGTCTCGCCCACATGGCCGCCATTATGGGCGCGCTTGCCGTCCACGGCGCAGTCCACGCCGTGATAGCGCAGGATGCGTGCGAGCAGGTTGGTGTCCGCCAGATTGGGCAGGTTCTTGAGCGTCAGCGTGTCGGCGGTCAGAAGGCTGGCGATCATCAGGGGCAGCGCAGCATTTTTCGCGCCCGAGATGGGAATGGTGCCGTTGAGCGGATTGCCGCCCCGGATGAGAATGCGATCCATGAAGTTACCGCCGGTTGGTTGACGGCTCGTGCGAGCCGGAAAATTCATTTTTAGACGAGCAACCATGGCGGTGCAAGAGGACGTGAAACCTCTGGCCCTCCGCGGCCCCACCACGAACGACTCAGGAACATCGATGCAACAGCGGCCGCGCGCCGCGCCATCTGCACGGAAAAGTTGTGGCATGACGGTGTATGAAAGCGCGTTTATGCTAGTTATGGTTGTCACTTTCATAATATACACGCCGCGTATTCCGCATTGGGCGGTGAGGTCTCGACGCGGCCCCCTGCACTGACTGGCCATGCCCACTCTTCACCCGCGTCCGGGAACGGCTGCCACAGATCCTGACAGGTCCATGCATGAGCCCGCGTGACGCCCGCCTGCGCAATGAACTGGTCGGTCTGGTCATTCTCAAGACAGCGATCCTCGCCGTCTTTTGGCTGGTTTTCGTCCAGGGCACCGGCGTCAGCGTCGATGCGGGTCTGATGGCCCGCCATGCCGCCCCCGCAGCCGCCCATGCCGGGCAAGGAGAGCCGAATGGTTACTGATCAACTCGTCGATCTCTCGAGGCTGCAATTCGCCGTGACGGCCATGTACCACTTCCTTTTCGTGCCGCTGACGCTGGGGATGGTCTGGATCCTGGTGATCATGGAGGCGGTCTACGTCATGACCGGCAAGATCATCTACCGCGACATGGTCCAGTTCTGGGGCAAGCTGTTCGGCATCAATTTCGCGCTCGGCGTGACGACCGGCATCACCTTGGAGTTCCAGTTCGGTACGAACTGGGCGTATTACTCGCACTATGTCGGCGACATCTTCGGCGCGCCGCTGGCGATCGAAGGGCTGATGGCGTTCTTCATGGAGTCCACCTTCATCGGCCTCTTCTTCTTCGGCTGGGACCGGCTTTCGAAAACGCAGCACCTGGCCGTCACGCTCCTGATGGCGGTCGGCACCAACCTCTCCGCGCTGTGGATTCTGATCGCCAATGGCTGGATGCAGAGCCCTGTCGGCGCCGAGTTCTCCTACGCGTCCATGCGCATGGAGTTGAAAGACTTCTGGGCCGTGCTCTTCAACCCCGACGCGCAGGCGAAATTCGTGCATACGGTGTCCGCGGGCTATGTGACCGGCGCCGTCTTCGTGCTCGCCATCTCCTCCTATTACCTCCTGCGCGGGCGCGACGTGGCGTTCGCCAGACGCAGCTTTCGCATCGCCGCAACCTTCGGCTTCGCGTCCGTCTGCTCGGTCATCGTGCTGGGCGACGAGTCCGGCTACACGGTCGGCGAGGCGCAACAGACCAAGCTCGCCGCCATGGAGGCGATGTGGGAGACCGAGCCGGCGCCTGCCGGGCTCAACGTCATCGCAGGCATCAACGAAGCGGAAATGAAGAACGACTGGGTGGTGAAGATCCCCTGGCTGCTGGGCATCATCGGCACGCGCTCGGTAGACCGGCAATTGCCCGGCATCAGGGAGATCCGCGTGAAGAACCGCGTGCGCATCGTCTCGGGCATCGAGGCGGTGAAGGCAATGGAAGCCCTGCGGCGCAATCCCGGTGACGTCGCGGCGAGAGCGCGTTTCGAGACGCACAAAGCCGATCTCGGCTTCGGCCTCCTGCTCAGGAAATACGTGACCTCCATGGATCAGGCTACATCCGCTCTCATCGACAAGGCAGTGGCCGACACCATACCGGCGGTAGCGCCGATGTTCTGGTCCTTCCGGATCATGGTCGCGCTCGGCTTCTCATTCTTCGCGTTGTTCGGACTGGCGTTCTGGTACAGCGTCACGGATGACTTCGAGAACAGGCGCTGGCTGCTGCGCTGGTCGCTCTGGTTTCTGCCCATGCCGTGGATCGCCTGCGAACTCGGCTGGTTCGTCGCAGAATATGGCCGCCAGCCCTGGACGATCTACGGCGTGCTGCCGACGCATCTGTCGGTGTCCACGCTGACGGTCGGGAGCCTCTACGGATCGCTCGCGGGTTTTGCCGGTTTCTACACGCTGCTGCTCATCGCCGAACTATATCTGATGATCCGCTTCGCTCGTCAGGGACCGGGAAGCCTCGGCTCCGGACGCTATGCCAACGAACCGGCTCTCGCCTGAAATCGGGGGACAACCATGCTGGATAACGAAACGCTGCGAGTGATCTGGTGGCTTCTGATCGGCGTCCTGCTCATCGGCTTCGCCATCATGGACGGCCACGACATGGGGGTCGGCACCCTCCTGCCCTTTGCGGGGCGCAACGACACCGAGCGTCGCGTCATCATCAACACCGTCGGGCCGCACTGGGACGGCAACCAGGTTTGGTTCATCACCGGCGGCGGAGCCATTTTCGCGGCGTGGCCGCTGGTCTACGCCACCGCGTTCTCGGGGTTCTACTGGGCGATGCTCGCGGTGTTGTGGGCGCTGTTCTTCCGTCCCGTGGGCTTCGACTATCGAAGCAAGATCGAAAACCCGACCTGGCGCACGTCCTGGGACTGGGGACTGTTCGTGGGCGGGGCCGTGCCGCCGGTGATCTTCGGCGTGGCTTTCGGCAATCTGCTGCAAGGTGTGCCGTTCCATTTCGACATCAACCTCGTGCCCTATTACACGGGGACATTCTGGGGACTGCTTAACCCATTCGCACTCCTGTGCGGCGTGGTGTCCAGCGCGATGATCACGTTTCACGGCGCCATCTATCTGATGCATCGCACGGAGGTTCCCATCTATGGCCGCGCTCAACGCACCGCGCTCGCCGCCGGGGCGGTAATGCTGACGGGCTTCACGGCGGCCGGGCTATGGATGTCGGCCGACATTCCCGGTTATGTATTCACCGCAGGGCTAGATCCGGCCGCGCCGGCAAACCCGCTGGGCAAGGAGGTCGTGCGCGAACCCGGCGCGTGGCTCGCGAATTACAGCCGCCATCCCTGGATGATGATGGCGCCGCTGCTCGCCTATGCGGGGGGCCTCGGCGCGATCGCGCTTGCGGCGGCGGGGCGAACGCTGGTGGCCTTCGCGTCGTCATCGCTGGCGATCACCGGTGTCATCGGCACGGCGGGTGTGTCGATGTTTCCGTTCGTGATGCCTTCGTCCACCGACCCGAAATCTTCGCTGACAGTGTGGGACGGCACATCGAGCCACCTGACGCTCGCCATCATGTTCTGGGTGACGGTGATCTTCATGCCTCTGATCATCATCTATACCGGCTGGGCCTACAAGGTCATGTCCGGCAAGGTGACGGCGGCTTATGTCCGCGAGCACAACCATTCGGCATACTGAAGGAGGACGCCCGATGTGGTATTTCACCTGGGTTCTGGGGCTCGGCTTCGCAGTGCTGCTGGCGATCCTCAACGCCATATGGCACGAAGTTCAGGAAGACCGCAAAGCCGCCCCCAAGACTGCGAATACGGCTACGGCTCCCGCCACCTCGCGAGAGGGCTGATGGGCGAAACGCCCGCTATTCAGCGCTCAACCCAATAATGGCATTCCTCCGTTCGACCGGGGTCATCCCTCCGCCCCGGCCATGCGGGCACAGCACGCGGCCGCGCGGAAACCGCTGTCAAGGCTGCCTGTTTTCTGGCCAAAATCAGACAAGCATTCTGGCAGACAGCGCCCCGAAGGGGCTTCGCCTTGATAGCGGCTGAGCACGGCGGCAGACTAGTACAGCCCGAGGCAAGTTCGCACCCCATTCTTCGCGAGTGCGCAAGCGAACTTGCTTCGGATCAGGCGTACTTGGGTGTGGTGGGGCCGCACTATCGTTGCCCCGAAGGGCGAGGCGTCACGAAGCGAAAGCGTGTCTCAATCCAGATCCGTCTCCAGAATCGCGATCTGAAGCTGATAGGAAACCTCGCCGTCCTCATCGTCGCGATAGATGACACCGAGGAAATCGTCCGCGACATAGACCTCGGCGGTGTCCGTTTTTCTCGGCAGCTTCCGGATTGCGATCGTTTCGTTCTGGAACGTCCTGTGGAGATACTTCTCCAGTGAGCCAATTTCCTTGGGCGTCATCGTCTTCCTCTACCGGCTGAGAATTCCTGTCCTGCCGCCCCTCCCATCGGGTTCGGCACGAAGGCCAAAGCGGTAAGAGGTCGACTCAAGCGTCTGTTTCGCCCGTGACGTCCGGATCGTCAACCCCGAGCATCTGGTTCATCGACCGCGCCGGTTCCTTGCATCCGGCGACGCCGACGACGCGCGCAGGCACGCCCGCCACGGTGCTGTTGGCGGGGACATCCTTGAGCACAACGCTGCCCGCGGCAATACGCGCACAATCACCTACCGTAATATTCCCAAGAATTTTCGACCCCGCCCCGATCATCACGCAGCGGCCCACTTTCGGATGCCGGTCGCCGGTCTCCTTGCCGGAGCCGCCGAGTGTCACCGAATGCAGAATCGACGACATGTCGCCGATGGCCGCCGTCTCGCCCACCACGATGCTGGTGGCGTGGTCGAGCATGATACCGCGTCCGATCTTCGCGCGCGGGTGGATATCCACACCGAACACGCGCGACGACTGGCTCTGAAGATAGAGGGCGAAATCCGGGCTCGCGTGATGGAAGAGCCAATGCGCGAAGCGGTAGGTCTGCAGCGCCTGAAAGCCCTTGAAATACAGAAGCGGCTCGATCAGCCGCTTGCAGGCCGGATCACGGTCGGCGACGGCGGCGAGATCGGCGCGGAATGCGGCGCCCAGCGTGGGTTCGGCGTCGATCACGCGGTGAAAGGTCTGGCGGATCAGGTCGGCCATGACGTCGTCGTGATCGAGCCTCTCGGCGAGCCGGTGGCAGACAGCGTCCTCAAGCCGCGCATAGTTCAACACATTCGCGAAAATGAAACTCCCCAGCGCCGGTTCGCGCCGGGCGATGTCCTCGGCCTCGGTACGGATCTGGTCCCAGACCGGGTCAAGGGACCGGAGCTTTGGGCGATGGCTTTTCCCGCTTGTGCGCTGCATGAGGAACACTCCTTGGCCCGATGCTAACGATTGGCTATTGAGATTGGGTTCTATTATCCGCGTGTCCGCCCTTAACGGCGGCAGAATGACCGGCGAGGCTTAACTGGTTTTTAGCACGGAAATGGGGGCCGCCCCAAGACCCGCAAAGAGGAAGTTGACATGACAGATGCGTCAACAGCCGTGAGCGGCAGCGTCAGGCTGGAGCGCGACGGCCCGATTGGCTGGCTCATCCTCGACCACCAGGAGCGCTGCAACGCGCTGAGCGCGGCGATGTGGCGGGCACTTCCCGGGCTCATCGCCGAGGCCGAGGCGGATGGCGCCATCCGCGTGATCGTCCTGCGCGGCGCGGGCGAAAAGGCGTTCTCGGCGGGCGCCGACATTTCCGAGTTCGGCACGGCGCGGGAAGGCGAGGCTGCGCGCCATTATGACACGCTCAACAATGCGGCATTCGAGGCCCTGGGCGGCACCGCCAAACCGACCGTCGCCATGATCCGTGGCTTCTGTCTGGGCGGCGGGCTGGGACTGGCGCTGTCCTGCGACCTGCGCATCTCGGCGGAGGAGGCGCTGTTCGGCCTGCCGCCGGCAAAGCTCGGCATCGGCTACGATCCACGGTGGATCAAGCCGCTGGTGGCCGCCGTCGGGGTCGCGCATGCGAAGGAGCTGCTCTTCACTGCCGAGCGAATCGAGGCCTCCGCCGCGCTGCGTATCGGGCTGATCAACCGCCTTTTGCCCACCGACACGCTGGAAGCCGGAACACGCGCCCTCGCGCGGACGATCGCGGCAAAAGCACCGCTCACCATCCTCGCCGCAAAGCGTGCCATCGACGCTTATGCGGGGTGCGTCTCGGACCAGACCATGCGCGAGCTGGACAGGCTGATCGAGCAGTGCCTCCACAGCGCGGACTACGAGGAGGGACGGCGCGCCTTTGCCGAAAAGCGCAAGCCGGTGTTCACGGGGCGGTAGGGCGGCCTCAACGGCCTGCGGGCGGCATTTCAGCACATAACCGTCATACATCCGGGGCTGCCGAACGCGGGAAGCGCGCCTGGATCCTGCCGAACAGCCCGTCCCGCACCGCGCGATAGGCGTCGAGGATCTGCTCGCGGCTGCCCATTGCCGCTGTGGCGTCCATCGTCGGCCAGTATTCCGCCTCGATGGCCTGGGTCCGCGTCATTTCCAGCGCCTGGTGATGCGCCTCCGGCGACAGGCTGACGACCAGGTCGAAGGACGTGTCGTACAGTTCGGCGAGCGTATGCGGGACGTGTCCCGAAATGTCGATGCCGATCTCATCCATCACCGCGACGGCGAAAGGATCGGGTTCACCGGGCCGCACGCCTGCCGACTCGACATAGATCTTCCGGCCCGCCAGATGCTTCAGGATCGCCGCGGCCATCGGGGAGCGGACCGCATTCAAGCTGCAGGCGAACAGCACCGCCTTGGGCTGACCGGCGGGTGGGGACGCGGGCGCGGGCTGCAACGCTATCCCTTCCAGTGCAGCGCGCAGATGAGCGTGAACAGCCGCCGGGCGGTCGCGAAATCGGTGACGATCTTGCCTTTCAGGCGCTCCAGGAGCAGCGTGCTGCCCTCGTCATGCAGGCCGCGGCGGCCCATGTCGACGGCTTCGATGCGCGCGGGCGGCGCCGTCTTGATGGCCGCGTAATAGCTCTCGCAGACGAGGAAATAGTCCTTGATAAGCTTGCTGAACGGCGTCAGCGACAGCGCGACCGCGGAGAGCGGCCTGTGCTTCTCGTCCGAGACCTCGAAGACGAGGCGCTTCTCGGCGATGCCCAGCCGCAGGCGGTAGGGTCCGGGAGCACCGTTTTCGAGGGCGAAGACATTGCCTTCCAGCAGATCGAAAACCGCGATCTCCCGCTCGTGCTCCACCTCCGGTGTCGTCCGGCCGATGGAGCGCTCATCGAGAACGATGTCGATGATATGGGCGGCCGTGTTTTCGTCTTGGCTGTTCATGCGTGTTTCTCAGTCCGCAATACCTCGCGCAACGGGAAAGACGCCGCCGCCCGGCTCCCTCCTGCCCGGATTTGTGGTGTCCCGGCGGCCACGATTGCGTTACCGGGATGACATAACGCCAAATCACTTGCAAAACCAGTGCGGCGTCTTACGGTTGCCCCGGCGCGCATATGGCAGGGGCAAAAGCGGTTCGAATGCGGGACTTCAGGCCGGGCGTATCTGCCCCGAGCCGAGCACCCGGTATTTGAACGTCGTGAGCTGCTCGACGCCGACCGGCCCGCGTGCGTGGAAGCGCCCCGTGGCGATCCCGATTTCCGCCCCCATCCCGAATTGCCCGCCATCGGCGAACTGTGTCGAGGCGTTGTGAAGCACGATGGCACTGTCCACCTCGGTCAGAAACCGCGCGGCGGCGCTTTCATCGGCGGTGACGATGGCATCGGTGTGCTGCGAACCATAGCGGGCGATATGCGCCATGGCGTCTTCGATCCCCGCCACGGTCTTCACGGAGATGATAGCGTCGAGATACTCGGTGCTCCAATCCTCTTCGCTGGCAGGCTTAACGCGGGCGTCAACGGCTTGGGCAGCCGCGTTGCCGCGCACCTCGCAGCCTGCGCCGATGAGCGTTTCGATCAGCGGTCCCAGATGCGTGGCCGCGCAGGCCTCGTCCACAAGCAGCGTTTCCGCCGCGCCGCAGATGCCGGTGCGCCGCATCTTGGCATTGAGCACGATGGCCCTGGCCATTTCCAGATCGGCCGCCGCGTGAACATAGACGTGGCAGATGCCCTCCAGATGCGCGAAAACGGGCACGCGCGCCTCCTCCTGCACCCGCGCCACGAGGCTCTTGCCGCCGCGCGGAACGATCACGTCGATTGCACCGCCCAGGCCCGCCAGCATCATGCCCACCGCCGCGCGGTCCGGGCTGCAGACGAGTTGGATGGCCGCCTCGGGGAGGCCCGCCTCACGCAAACCCTGGCTGAGCGCAGCGTGGATGGCGCGGCTCGAATTCAGGCTATCCGAGCCACCGCGCAGAATGACGGCGTTGCCCGACTTCATGCACAGCGCGCCGGCGTCGGCGGTCACGTTGGGGCGGCTTTCGTAAATGACGCCGATGACACCGAGCGGCACGCGCACGCGCTCGATACGAAGGCCGTTGGGCCGCGTCCACGACGCGATGGCCTGGCCCACGGGGTCGGGCAGCGCGGCGATGTCTTCCAGCCCACCGGCCATGGCCTGGATGCGCGCGGGCGTCAGCGCCAACCGGTCGATGAACGCGGCGGGACGGCCCGCGGCGCGGGCGGCCTGCACGTCCAGCGCGTTGGCTTCGAGGATTTGTGGAATGCTCTCGCGGAGCTTGGCCGCCATGAAGCCGAGCGCGGCGTCTTTGGCGTTGGTTGGAGCCAGGGCGAGCGTCGCGGCGGCGCGGCGCGCGTTACGTCCGAGTGAGGCCATTTCATCGGCGAGGGTCGCCCCCGCATGTGTTGCTGTCGTCACCATTCGAAAAGATCATTCCTTTGTTCGGCTGGACGCCATTCCTTTGCACCGACCATGCCAACACCCCAGGTCGCCGCGCGAGAGCGGCTTGTCCTTGATGGTGGCTGAGCAAGGCGGCAAACTCGGCGCGTACAGGGAACCGTTCGGCCGCTCCACACCGGGGGGACCAGAACTCAACTTCTGTGCAGAACCATATCGTCGCGGTGGATCATTGCAGTGCGGCCAGCGTAGCCGAGAATGTCCTCGATTTCACTGCTCTTTCTGCCCATGATGCGCGCCGCGTCGTCATTCGTGTAAGCGATCAGCCCCTGCCCCAGCTCGCGTCCGTCCAGATCGCGGATGGTCACGGCGTCGCCCCGGTCGAATCGGCCCTCCACCTTTACCACACCGGCCGGCAGCAGGCTGCGTCCCCCCTCTAGCGCCGTTCGCGCTCCGCCGTCGATGGTCACCGCGCCGCGCGGCTCCAGCGTTCCGGCGATCCAGCGCTTGCGCGACGCCACCGGATTGGTGGAGGCCACGAACCACGTACAGGGCTTGCCGTTCCCCAACCCGCTCAGGGGATGCATGACCTTGCCGGAGGTGATGACGAGATTCGCCCCCGCCGCCACCGCGATCCTGGCGGCCACGATCTTTGTCACCATTCCGCCGCGCGACAGCTCGCTGCCGACATCGCCCGCCATCGCCTCGATCTCCGGCGTGATCTGATGCACGATATCGAGGCGCCTGGCCGACGGATCGAGCGCGGGCGGTGCGGTGTATAGCCCGTCGATGTCCGACAGCAGGACCACGCAGTCCGCGCTCATCATCGAGCCGACGCGTGCCGCCAGCCGGTCGTTGTCACCGTAGCGGATTTCGGCGGTCGCCACGGTGTCGTTTTCGTTCACGACCGGCACCGCGCCAAGCGCCAGGAGGGTGGATATCGTCCCTCGCGCATTCAGATAGCGGTTGCGCTCCTCGGTGTCGCCCAGCGTCAGCAGGACCTGTGCCGCCGTCATGCCGCGTTCCTTGAACATCTGCTCGTAGACATGGGCGAGCGCGATCTGGCCGACGGACGCAGCCGCCTGACTTTCCTCCAGCTTGAGCCGCCCGCGCGGTAAGCCCAGCGACCGGCGGCCAAGCGCAATCGCGCCGGAGGAGACGACGATCACCTCGCGGCCTTCGGCCTTCAGCTTGGCGATGTCATCGGCCAGGGCACTGAGCCACGCGGCTTTCAGTTTGCCGGTGTCGCTTTCGACGAGCAGCGCCGAGCCGATCTTGATGACGATGCGCCGGGCCTTGCTCCATTGTTCCTGCATTGGGGGATAACCTTCCATTGGCGGCGTGGAAACCGATAGTCAGGAGAGGCGCGGGCCGCAAGCGGGATCGCACGGATGGGATGGCGGCTGGGCGCGGAGGCGGGCCTGGGCACGCCTTCCGCCTTATTTCTTAGATAAATAGTCAGATAGATCTAAGATGACATAATCAGTGGGCGTGCATGTAAAATACGCAGTTGAAACTGGAATATGAGGTTCTTTGAACCGTTCTGTTATTGTGATAATGGTTTTCGCTGCGGCAAATTGGCGCGCCCATATCCTGCTCGCCGGCTCTTGCTTCCTGCCCCGGCGATGGGTTTTCATGAACGTTACGCTTCGTGCCATGCGGTGAGTCTGCGCAATCGCTGAGCAGAAGACGCGCCAGAAATCGAAGACCGCTGGCCAAGAAAGAACAAGAAAGCCGGTGACGGCCCGGTGATTACGCGATCAGCACAGGAGGACTCGCATGACGGTTGAAGCAATCCTCAAGAGAAAAGGCTCAAAGGTCCACATGACCAGCCCGTCCACTGCCATCAAAGCGGCGGCGGGCGTGATGCGGGAGAACAACATCGCCGCTCTTCTGGTCATTGACGACGGCGCCGTGCGCGGTATTGTCACCGAGCGCGACATCGTTCGGGCTTTTGCCACGCTTGGGGAGGGGCTCAGCCTGCGGCCTGTGAGCGAGATCATGACCACGAAACTGATCACGGGTAAGCCCGGAGACAGCGTCAAGCATGTCATGCAGGTGATGACGCGCCATCGCATCCGCCATTTCCCCGTGCTCGACGGCGAAAGCGTCGCGGGCATGATCAGCATCGGCGACGTGGTCCGGCACCGGCTCGAAGACCTGCAACTGGAGGCCAATGTGCTGCGCGACGCCTATATCGCAGCACGCTGACGGCTGGCCGACAACGCTCTGCGCGCCGCATCAGTCTGCGGCGGGCGGTGTGTTGCCAAGGCCGAGCCCACGGAAATACACCAGGAGCGCGGCTTCGAGCAGATCCTCTGGAGACATCGGCATCTTGCGGATGGCGCCGCCGCTGCGCCCGAACAGCGATGCGACGCCATGCGCGAACGCCCAGATGTGCAACGCCATCATCAAGGCGGGCGGCCGCTTGTCCTTGGGCAGCGTCTCGGTAACCGTCTCGGTCGCCTTGCGCAAGACGGCGAAAGCATGGTCGCTGGCCTGCCGGAGTTCGGGCGTGCTCCCGGTGGGTGTCGTCGCCTCGAACATCGCAGCATAATAGGCGGGTTCGTCACGCGCGAAGGCGAGATAGGCTGCTCCGACGGCCTCCAGCGCACGCACGGGATCCGGCCTGCCGTCGTTCCATGCCTCGTCGAGCCGCGCCGCGAACGCCTCGAAGCCGCGCCTCGCGACATCGGCCATGAGGTCGTCACGGTCGCGGAAATGGCGATAGGGCGCGGCCGAACTCACCCCCGCCGAGCGCGCGGCGTCGGCGATCGTGAACCCGCCAGGGCCTTTCTCCGCGATCAGAAGCAGGGCGCTGCGAATGAGCGCTTCGCGCAGATTGCCGTGGTGATAGCCGCGCCGCTCCTCGCCGCCGCCTTTTTTGGACCAGCTCATGTGTATTGAACTTACATTATTCGCGCGGCGGCCGCACTGAAATCATGGCTGGTCCATACTGCTTTACGCGGCTTCGTGCGGCGCGAAGCAACTCGCACAGGTGCCCTGAATCTCCAGAACCGTCTCCGAAATACGGAAGCCGCTGGCCTGGGTCATCGACTTGAGCGCGTCCCAAGCCTCCGGAGCATCGGTTTCCGCAACCCGATGGCAATGCTCGCAGACCAGCACGACAACCGATTTGTCATTGTCATGATGGGCGAGACAGGCGAAAAAGGCATTCTTGCTTTCCAGCCGGTGCACGAGACCGGCCTGCGCCAGCACCTCAATGATGCGGTATACCGAAATCGGCGCCAGCCTCCGGCCGTCGAGGCTGAGTTTGTCGATGATTTCATAAGCGCCGAGTGCCTGATGAGACGACAGCAATACACGCAGAACACTTTCACGCAATTCAGTGAGTTTTACTCCCTTTTGAGAGCAAATCCTGCGTGCGCGCATGATTGCTCCATCAATACAGGCCCGGTGATCATGTTCTGGCAACGGAAAAAGAACATCCATCATCGCGCCACCTCCTCGTTCGCCCGTCCCAGGCAACAGATATGTAACATTATTATACGCATTTGCTGGCAAACTCGCTCCCTTTGCCTTCATCCCTATTCTTATATTTTACTTAAATAACGCCGCCGAAGAAACCCCATGATTGAAATCCGCAATGTGAGCCACGATTTCGGCGGTCCGCCAGTGTTGTGCAACATTTCGCTCCACCTTGCTGAGAAGCGCATAGCAATCATTGGAAACAACGGTTCTGGCAAGACAACGCTGGCGCGGATGCTCAATGCGCTCCTGTTGCCGAAACGGGGCGAGGTGGCGGTGGATGACATTTTGACGCACCTTGACGCCGCGCGTGTCCGCCGCCTTGCCGGTTATGTCTTTCAAAATCCCGAACATCAGATCGTCATGCCGACGCTGGAGGAAGATCTGGCTTTCGGGCTATGGAACATGAACCTTGGCAAGGCCGCAATACGCAAACGTGTCGATGCCATGGTCAAGGCCTACGGGCTGGAGGCCAAGCGCGCCTCGCCCGCCCATCTCCTGAGCGGAGGTGAGCAGAAGCTTCTCACGCTGCTTTCGGTGCTCATCATGGAGCCGCGCTACATCATTTTCGACGAGCCGATGAATTCGCTCGATCACGCCACCCGGCGCCGTCTCGCCGCGGTGATGGACGGCCTGGCGCAATCGGTGATCACGATTACGCACGATTTCGACGCGATCGCTCACTACGATCGCGCCATACTCCTTCACGAAGGCCGGGTCGCCGCCGACGGCCCGCCAGCCGAAACCGTGCGCCGGTATCTTGAGATCGCCGGATAAGCGCGCGCCCGCGTCAGACGCCCTGTTCGACGACGAACTTCGTGCGCAGGAATGCTTCCAACCCCTCGATGCCTCCCTCGGAGCCGAATCCGGACTCGTTCACGCCGCCGAACGGCGTCTCGGCCAGCCCCAGCGCCGGAATGTTCACGCCGACCATGCCCACTTCCAGTGCGTCGGCGAGTTGCGCCGCCTTGCCGCCATCGGTCGTGAACGCATAAGACGCGAGGCCGAAAGGCAGGCTGTTGGCGCGCTCGACAACCTCGTCCAGGGTCTTGAACGGCGTAACCGGCGCGACCGGCCCGAACGGCTCCTCGCGCATGATCCGCGCCGTGTCGGGGACATCCCTCATCACCGTCGGCGCATAGAAATAGCCGCGATTGCCGAGCCGCTCGCCGCCGGTCAGCACGTCGGCGCCATGCTCACGCGCGTCGGCGACGAAGCTTTCCATCACTTCCAGGCGGCGCGGCGCGATCAGCGGCCCCATCCGCACACCATCCTCCAGGCCGTTGCCGACCTTCACCCCGCGCGCATATTCGGCAAAACCATCGACGAAGGCCTCGTACACGCCCTCCTGGACGTAGAAGCGCGTCGGGGAAACGCAGACCTGCCCGGCGTTGCGGAATTTAGACGTAGCGATGGTTTTCAGCGCCCGCGCCAGGTCGGCGTCGTCGAAAACGATGACCGGTGCGTGCCCGCCCAACTCCATCGTGCAGCGTTTCACGGTGTCCGCGGCCAGTTTCATGATGTGCTTGCCGATGGGTACGCTGCCGGTGAACGACACTTTGCGCGGAATGGGCGAGGCGAGGACATGCCGCGATACCTCGTCCGGCACGCCGAACACGACGTTGAGCACGCCCGCCGGGAGCCCCGCATCCTGGAAGGCGCGGGCGATGGCGATGGCGGTGCCCGGCGTTTCCTCCGCAGGCTTGATAATGATCGAGCAGCCCGCGCCGAGCGCGCCCGCGATCTTGCGAATGGCGTTGGTGCCGGGGAAGTTCCACGCCACGAAGGCGCAGGTCGGGCCGACTGGCTCCTTCATGACCATCTGCCGCGTATTGGGGACACGCGGCGGGATCAGGCGGCCATAGGCGCGCTTGCCTTCCTCGGCATACCAGCGCGTGACGTCGATGGCGAACTGGATTTCGGCCTTCGCCTCGGGCAGCGGCTTGCCCATTTCGAGGGTGAGCGTGCGCGCGATATTGTCGAGGCGCTCCTCCATGATCCGGGCGGCTTTCTCCATCACCTGCTGGCGCTTCGCCGCCGTCTGCGCGCGCCACACTTTGAAGCCTTCCGCCGAGGCTGCCAGCGCGCGGTCGAGATCAGCGGCGGAAGCGTGCGGAAGCTGGCCGAGGACCTCCTCGGTCGCCGGGTTGATCACGGGCTCGCTCTTGCCCGATGTCCCCTGGCCGAATTCGCCACCGATGAGGAGTTCCAGCTTTTCGTAAGACATATGGCGCGTTTCCTGCAGTTTCTTGAGCGTAGGCGTGCTGAACCGTCGGCTTCGCGGACACGATTGGAACATCGCCGCGAGGGCCGGATCCGTCAAATCCGTAAACCCGCACCGAATTGTCGGCAAGGATTAATTCTGTGTTGCGAGGTCGGAAATCAAGCGGCGAGGACGGGAAGGCCTTGCCAGCCCTCAGCCGGACTCCCCGCCATCCTCGCTCCTCCGCCGCTCGACCTTCAGCGCCGCCTTGGCGAGGAGATGCGCGGCGACCGGCGCGGTAATGAACAGAAACAGCGAGATGGCCAGTTCGCGCAGGCTCAGCGCGCCCTTGACGACGCTTGCGTGAACGAGTGCGGCGACGACCAGCGCGCCGAGCCCGAGCGTCGTCGCCTTTGTCGGTCCGTGAAGGCGGGTGAAGATGTCGGGCAAGCGGGCGAGACCGATCGAGCCGATCAGCGCGAAGGCCGCTCCGATGAGCACCAGTATTGAGACGACGATCTCCGCAAACATGGCCGCTCCTATTCGATGATGTCGCCGCCGAGGAGGAATTTGCAGAGCGCGGCCGTGCTCACGAACCCCAACATGGCGATGAACAGCGCGGCCTCGAAATAGACCGCGCTCGACAGGGTGATGCCGACGAGCAGAACGAGGCCGATGGTGTTGACCGCCAGCGTGTCGAGCGCGAGGATGCGGTCGGGCGCGCTGGGGCCGCGCACGAGCCGCCAGAGGCTCAGGGCCATGGCCCCCGCGATCATGGCGAAGGCGGCGGGCAGGGCGATGCTCAGCATTGGAAGATCTCCTTGAGAGGCGCTTCGTAGCGGGCCTTGATCTTGTCGATGACCGCCGCCTTGTCCTTGATGTTGAGGGCGTGGAGACAGAGGAGCTTGCGCTCGCGGTCGATGTCGATGGACACGGTGCCCGGTGTCAGCGACGCGATGCTGGCGAGAACCGTGGCGGCGAACGGATCGTCGATATCGAGCGGGACTTCGAGAAAACCGGGCGTGATCCGGTCCAGCGGTCCGAGCACGAGACGCGCCACCTGCCAGTTGGCGACGATGATGTCCCACAGGATGCGCAGGAACAGCAAGACCACCGTCCGGGGCCGGGCGAGGCGGGGACGCCGGGGCCAGAAGTGAACCGTGATCCTGGGGATGGTGACGCCGAGCGCCGCCCCCAGCATTACCTGCCCGAAATCCGGCGAAGGCGCGAGCGCGAGCCACAGCGCGAGAATGGCGAGGCTGACGAATGGCTGGGGCAGGAGGTGTTTGATCGCGGTCATGGGCGGCGCTCCCGCTGAATTTTCGGCTTCGCACCGAGCACTGCGCTGATGTAGCCGGCGCGATCATGGAGCTGCGCGGCGGCGGCGCGGGCATAGGCGGCGACCGGAGCGGCGGCGAGCGTCAGCGCCGGGCTGGCGGCAGCGAGAAGCGCGAGCGCTATCACCGGCCCGCGTGCGAGGCGTTCGCCGCGCGGCATCTTCGCAGCAGCCGCGAGGTCAGGCCGTCCCGGCTCCCAGAAAAAGGCGCTGGCCGCACGGGCAAGGACGAGGGCCACCGTCAGCCCAGAGACGAGCAGCACCCCCCAGAACCACCAGCCGGACGCGCTGCCTGCCACCGACTGCAACAACATGATCTTGCCGAGAAAGCCCGACAGCGGCGGCACCCCGCTGACCGCGACGGCGAGGACGAGGAACACCGCGCCCAGCCCGACACGGCTGTGGAGCGACGGTCCTTTACGGATGCTGTCGGTAAAGTCGCCGCGCTGCCCGGCGATCGCGCCCGCCACCAGGAACAGCCCGCCCGTGATCAGCGTCGTGTGGGGGATGTAGTAGAGCGCGGCGGCGGCGCTCTGTGTCCCGCCCATGGAGATGGCCGCCAGCAGCGTTCCGGCCGAGACGAGCACCAGATTGGCCGCCACGCCCGCGAAATGCGCTGCCGCCAGCGCACCCGCGGTCCCGAGCGCGACCGTCGCCAGCGCCAGCACCAGGAGCCACGGCGAAAGCAGGCTGGCCGTGAAAGGCGCGGCGGCAAAGGCAATGACCGAGACACGGAGAAGCGCGGCGATGCCGACCTTGGTCAGAAGCGCGAACAGGGCGGCAACCGGTGGGCTGGCCGCGCTGTAGACATGCGGCAGCCAGAAGGACAGAGGCAGCAGCGCCGCCTTCAGCGCGAAAACCGCAACGAGAAGCACCGCCGCTGTCCGCACCAGCGCCTGATCGCCAGCGGGCACGCGGGGCAGCATCGCGGCGACATCGGCGAGATTGAGCGTGCCGAGCGTCCCGTAGAGGAGGGCGAGCGCCACCAGGAACAGCGCCGAACCGGCGAGATTGAGGACGACATAGGCCAGCCCG
Organism: Rhodomicrobiaceae bacterium; assembly: GCA_050290865.1. GTDB lineage: Bacteria > Pseudomonadota > Alphaproteobacteria > Rhizobiales > Rhodomicrobiaceae > JARRLC01. The sequence continues at coordinate 137,234 of JBNKIW010000002.1, forward strand.
GCGCGCGCCCGTTCCAGCCCGCCGCCATGCGCGAGGAGGATGTAGGAGGCGAGCAGCAGGATTTCGAAGAACACGAAAAGATTGAAAAGATCGCCCGCGAGAAAGGCGCCGTTGATCCCGGCGAGCTGGATAAGGAAGACGGCGTGGAAATGGCGGCCAGCGGCATCGGCCCCGGCTATGGCGTAGAGCAGGGCAGGGAGCGCGAGCGCTGCGGTAAGCGCGGTCATCATCGCCGAAAGCCGGTCGAGCACGAGGACGATGCCGAAGGGCGCGGGCCAGTCGCCGAGTCGGTAGACGCGGAACGCGCCGTCATCGGCAAGCATCAGGCCCCAAGCCGCGACCACCACCAGCGCGAGAACCGCCGTGAGCGAGACCGCACGCGCGGCGGCAAGTCCGGCGCGGTGTACGAGCAGCGACAGGATCGCAGCGGCAAGCGGGATGAGAACGGGCAGGATCGGCAAATGGGTCATCGCTCATCCCGCGTGTCGACATGGCTGGTTCCGCTCTCGCCTTTTGCCCTGAGCGCCAGGGCGAGGAGATAGGCGGTCATGGCGAAACCGATCACGATGGCGGTGAGCACGAGCGCCTGCGGCAAGGGGTCGGCGAGGGTCCCGGTATCGGGCGCGGCGGTGACGAGCGGCGGTGCGGCGGCACCGATCCGCCCGCTTACCAGAATGAGCGCATTGACGGCGTAGGACAGGAGAGTCAGTCCAAGAACGATGGAGACGCTGTGCGGCCGCAGCAGCAGGTAGATCCCGCAGGCGGTGAGCAGTCCGACGCCAAGGGCGACGATGATTTCCACGGGCTATTCCTCCGCCTGTCGCGGCGCGGCGCGGCCAAGTTCACGCTGGCTCAATGCCCCCAGTTCGGAGAGTACCAGGAGTACGCAGGCCACCACCACCAGCCAGACGCCGAGATCGAAAGCCATCGCGGACGCCAGTTCGAATGCGCCGATGAGCGGCCGGTGGAAATGGCTGAACGCGCCGGTCAGGAACGGGCGGCTGAAAGCCAAGCTAGCAAGACCCGTCAGCGCAGCGATAGCCAGCCCGGCGCCGAGCATCTTGACGTAGTCGGCGCTGAGGCGGGCACTGGCGAAGGTGGTTCCGGCCGCCATGTATTGCAGGATGAAAGCGACCGACGTGATCAGTCCGGCGATGAAGCCGCCGCCCGGCGCATTGTGTCCGCGCAGGAAGACATAGACCGCCACCGCGAGCAGCAGCGGCAGAAGCGGCCGCATCAGCATGGCGAGCATGACGGGATAGCGGTCGGCGTCGTTGGCGGCGCGGCCTGCATGAGGCGTGAGTCGCAAGCCGTCCAGCACAGCCTGCAGCCCGAGCGCCGCTAAGACCAGCACGGTGATTTCGCCCAGCGTGTCGAAGCCGCGGAAATCCACCAGGATGACATTGACCACGTTGCCGCCACCGCCGCCAGGCAGCGCATTGGCGAGGAAGTAGCCGGACACGGTGTCGAAGGGCCGCGTCAGCATCGCATAGGTCAGCGCGGCCATGCCCCCGCCACCACCGAGAGCAAGCAGAACATCGCGCGTCTTGTGCGAAACCGTCCCCGTTGCCGGAAGCTCGCCCGGCAGGAAACGCAGTGCTAGCAGCAGGAGGACAATCGTCACGACTTCCACCGACAGCTGTGTCAGCGCGAGATCGGGCGCGGCGAAACGGATGAAGGCGAGGGCCATGATCAGCCCCGCCACGCTCATGAAGATGATGGCGATGAACGGCTGGCGGTGAAAGTAGACGGTGCCGCCAGCGCTGAGCGCGAGTGCCGCGAGGGCGCCGACTGCGGCAGCGTCGGGTGCCGTGCCCCCGAGCGGCCCCGCGATCGTCGCAGGCGGCGCACTCGACCATGCCCACCCGCCGAGCGCCAGCACGAAGACGAGGAACAACGCGAGGTATCTTTGCAGCGATCCGTTGTCAGCGACGCGTATGAGCCACGCGGAAGCGCGCGCCGCGCCGCGATAGGTGCGCTCGAAAACCAGCGGGCTGGCGATCCGCGGGAACAGCGCTTCGTGTGCCGCGAAAAGGCGGTGGCGGCGCGAATAGTGCAGGATGCCGCCGCCAAGCGCCACGACGCTCATGACGAGCGGCGGGTTAAACCCGTGCCAGATCGCCAGCTTGAAATCCGGCGCGCCGCCGGCCAGCGTGGCATCCGCTGCGGCCACGAGAAACGGCCCCACCGTGAGCTGCGGCAGAAAACCGACCAGCAGCACGAGAGCGACCAGGATCGCCACCGGCAGCCGCATCCAGAATGGTGGTTCGTGCGGCACGCGCGGCAGGTCCAGCGGTTCGCCGTTGAAAAACACGTCGTGGACGAACCGCGCGGAATAGGCCACCGAAAGCACGCCCGCGACGGTGGCGAAGGCTGGCAGCAGAAAGGCGGCGTATCCCTCGAAGGCCGGGTTGTTCACTGTCTCGGCAAAGAACATTTCCTTCGACAAAAAGCCGTTCAGGAGCGGAACCCCGGCCATCGCTCCGGCGGCGAGGATCCCGAGCACGGCGGTCTGCGGCATGTATTTGAACAGGCCGTTGATGCGCCGCATGTCGCGGGTGCCGCATTCATGATCGATGATGCCCGCCGCCATGAATAGCGACGCCTTGAAGATCGCATGATTGACGATGTGAAAGAGACCGGCCACGGCGGTCATGCGCGTGTCGAGCCCGAAAAGGAGCGTGATCAGGCCGAGATGGCTGATGGTCGAATAGGCCAGCAGGCCTTTGAAGTCATGCTTCAGGAGCGCGACATAGGCCCCGTAGACGAAGGTCACGCCGCCCGTGGTCCCGACCAGGATCAGCCAGAGATCGGTCCCCGACAACGCCGGATAGAGGCGGGCGAGCAGGAATACGCCGGCTTTCACCATGGTGGCCGAGTGCAGATAGGCACTGACCGGCGTGGGCGCGGCCATGGCATTGGGCAGCCAGAAATGAAACGGGAATTGCGCGGACTTGGTGAAAGCGCCGATGAGGACGAGCACTAGTATCAGGGGGTAGAGCGGATGGGCGCGGACCAGCCCGCCGAGCGGGAGCACTTCGGAAAACTCGAAACTTCCGGCCACGTGCCCGAGCAGGAGAAGCCCCGCCAGCAGCGCCAGTCCGCCACCGCCGGTGACGGCCAGCGCTATGCGCGCCGCGATGCGCCCGTCATGCGTCTCGTACCGGTAGGCGATGAGCAGGAACGAGGCCAGGCTCGTCATCTCCCAGAAGACGAGCATCAAGAGGATATTCTCCGCCAGCACCACGCCGAGCATGCCCCCGGCAAAAGCCAGCAGTAGCGCGAGGAAACGGCCGAGCCGGTCGCTGTCCGGGAGGTAGTAGGTGGCGTACAGAACGATCAGCAGTCCGATGCCGAGGATGAGAAGCGCGAACATCAGCCCCAGCCCGTCGAACCTGAGCGCGATGTTCAGCCCCCATTCGGGCAGCCAGGGCAGCCGAAGGATGGCGATTTCGCCCGCCAGAACCCGCCCGGAAAGCGGCGCAAGCGCAGCGAGCCCGAGGGTCAGAAACGCTGCGGCGGTCCATGCGGCGGTGCTCCGCGAATGGCGCTCGGCGGCGATCACGGCGGGGACGCCGAAAATCGGCGCGAGCAGGACCAAGCTGAGAAGTGCGGCATCCATAAGGGCTTGATAGTGCATGTGCCGGGCCGATCAAGGCCTGATTGCGCCGTCGCCGCCGCTCATGGACAGGATTTGGCACGTCCGCCTGGTACGCCCGCGAGAAGTCCTGCCCCATTTGCCGCGAGTGCTTTCAGGACTTCTCGCGCAAGGGTTGCGCTAGGTGCAATGCGCGCCTTACTCCGGCGCGCGCTTGGCCAGCGCCATCATCTGCTCCGCTGAATCCGGCTCGAAACACACCGCCACCTCCGGGCAGTCGCAGCAGTTCGGCGACGTGCAGTGGCTCATGCCCTCCTCCTCACACAGACAGCGGTAGAAGAAGCGCTTCCAGCGCATGTTCCTGTTGCGCGCGGCGAGCGGCGCGTAGTGCCGTTCCATGACGAGGCGCAGCGTGGGCCGGTCAGGCAGGCCGAGGTCTTCCCACAGATGCCCGCCTTCGAGCGCGCGCCGGGCGATGATCGCTGCCAGCCAGCGCGAGCTTTCGCGCGCCGTTGAAAGATTGCGCCTGAGCAGGTCGCGGACCCACGCCTGTTCCTCGCTCTCATCGGCGGTGACGTAATCCTCCGGTTTCAGCGGCAAAGGATCCGGGCCGTGCAGCGCCACGAGCGCACGGAGCGCTGTGCCGCCCAGCCCCACGTGCCGCGCGAGGCTGGCTCCCGTCTCCGCGCATTCCGCCAGCGTCACGGCCATCACACCGCGGAACACCATGCGGTCGAACGCAGCGCCATCGGGGTCGCGCGCGGGGCCGGCTACGGGGACGGCATCCTTGAGACTGGCGGCGGTCAGCATGTTCGACATGGCACATCCCTTCTCATTCGGGAGCAGTGGGGTTCGCAGCGGTGGGCACTCACGCTGCCGCCAGTTCCGTTGCCATCACATGGGTCTGGCAGTTCTTCGGACACACCCGCGCACAGGCGCCGCAGCCGATGCACGCCCCCGCATTGTCCAGCACCATGATTTTGCGCAGCAGCTCGCCGTCGAAATCGTCTTCGTCGTCCTCATCCTCCTCGGCCGAAACCTTGCCGAGCATGTTGTCGTCGGCGTCGAGGCCGTAGAGATGCATCACGTCGCGTGAGCACACCTTGTAGCAGCGGCCGCAGCCGATGCATTTCCCGGCGTCGATGGCGGTTAGATAGGCCGGTTCCCAGGCGGAGCCGTCGCGGCTGGCGTATATCGGCATGGTCGTCTCTCTGTTCTTCCTGTGTCTGCGCGCCGCTCAGGCCGCCGCCTGGGCCGCCTTGAGTTTTGCGCGAGCCTCCTCCAGCGTCTTGAAGGCGTCGTAGGTCGTCTGCGCGACGGTCATGATCGTCGTCCAGTTGAGCGGAAGCTCTTCGGACAGATCGTGCAGGTTCATTTTCGCGTTGGTGGCGCGGGCGGATAGTTTTTTGACTTCGGTTTTCAGGGTTTCGATGTCTGACATTGCGCTCCTTCCCCAATTCTTCTCTGCCATCCCCCAAAAAGCGGGAATGAGGAGAATATTGCGTTGCGTCCATTCTCAAGCCTTCGCCACCTCCGGCCAGGCGTCGATCGTCTCAACGGCCTGGTTCACCGCCGTCCCGCCCTCCGCCGCGAGCTTGGCGAAGCTTCCAAAACCGAAGCGGTGCAGGTCCCGCATGTGCTTCGAGAGCACGACGAGCTTGCCCATGGTGAGGATCACGCGGCCGAACCCCTCGTGATGCACCTTCATCATCGGGCTGGCGATCATGCCCGTCCGGCCCTCGATGGCCAGCGATATGGCGGCATAGAACTGCTCGACGCGCGCGATCACATCCGGGTCGGGATCGGCCATCAGCGGCATGGCGCGGCGCTGTTCCTTGGTGACAATGAACGGCTTGACGAGAGCGGCGTCGGGCTTGTCCTCCCAGGCGCCATAGCTGTCCTGGGCACGGATGAGGCGGACGAGCGCCTTGAGAAACGGTGTTTCGAAGGCAGCAGCGTCTTCCGCGCTGAGCGTGGCGGTAGCGATGGCGGCGGTCATCAGGCGTCCTCCTCGGCGAATGCGGGTTTGGTTGCGCCCGTCGCCGTGGCCAGAACCTTGCGCAGCCATGGCGGCGGTGAGCCTTTGAGCATGGTCTGAACGCGGGCGATCACATCTTCGATGGGCATGGGATCGGGAATTTTGACCGGGTGGATCCGGGCTTTCACGACTTTCGCCGCCGCCGGGCCGCCGATGGCGCGCACGAACAGCAGGTTGACGCCTTCGAGCGCCTCGACCTTCGGCGTGATGCGGTCGTCGCCGTCATCCTTGTGCTTGCCGCCCTCGTCCGACACATCGTCGAAACCGATGGCCTCGACGAAGGTGGATGCTTCCGGCATGACGTCGTAGATGGCGAATTTGCGCGCCGAGCCGAAATGCGCATTCAGCCCCGCCATATCCTGCGTGGCGATGGCGATCCGCAGGGCGCCCGCGGGCCTGGCGGCGCGGGCCGCTGTCTCGGGAATATCGTCAATGAGTTTCAGGCGCCTCACGGTCATGGCTGTCCTCCATGCTGCGTAACAGGAACGGGTTCAGGTCGTCGGGGTTCGGTGTGTGGATCTGCGCCTGGAAGATGTTCGCCACCTCGAAAATCAGGTCGCGCGTGCCTTCGTAGAGGATGGTGCGGCGGTGCTGGCTGCCGATCCGGTCGAAGATGGGAAAGCCGGCGCGCATGAGCGGCACGCCAAGGCGCTCGGACGCCTGCCGCCCGTGGCTGTGCGTGACGAGCAGGTCGCAGCTCGCGGTGCCGGCAAGGTCTTCGAAATCGCCGAGATCGCCGACTTTCACCTCCGTAGCGGGCACCTTTTCGAGGATCGGCGAATGGCCGGAGGTCGTCACAGCGACGGGGATCTCCGCCCCCAGACCGGCGAAAAACGCCGACAGCGTGTAGAGGAGGTCCGGATCCGCGGCGATGCCGATGCGCTTGCCACCGAAATGGAAATGCCCGTCGAGCATGGCGTCGGTAAGCTGGTTGCGGCGGCGGCGGATTTTCGCCGGGACCGGGCGGCCGGAAAGCTCGGCGAAAAGCGTCATCAGCCGGTCAACGGGCTTGAGCGCCGTGAGCGTGTCGAACACCATGAACGGCACGTCCGCGCGTTTCGCCAGAAGCCGGGCCGGGCGGCGCATGTGCTCGCCAATGGCCACCGTGTAGGCGGACCGGCCCATCTCGCGGATGGTCTCGACCGGCGTGCCGCCATAGGTGTGCGGGATCCAGCGGTCCGGAATGGTGCCGTCCAGCGCGCCGGACACATCCGGCAGGATGATCGGATCGAGGCCGAAGCTTTCCGCCGTCTCGCGCAACAGCTCGATGTCGGCCACGGTCAGATGCCAGCCGGGGAGGATGTTGACACGGTTCGGAATGAGGCGCTTCGGCTCGTCCGGCTTGACGAGGGTCTCGATCATCGCCGTGACGGCCTTCGTCCAGCCCTCCTCGATGGCGCCGTCGAAATCGGGCGTGTTCACCAGCACGATTTCGGTCCCGGCCAGTTCCTCGGCGCGGCGGCGCCTGATGTTCGCCAGATCGCCCGCGAAATCCTCCCCGCGCGTCTCGACCAGCGCCGTGGTGCAGATGCCGATGAATTTGGGATTCGTGCGCTTCTTCAGGTTGAGCAGCGCTTCTTCGAGATTGTCGGCGCCGCCGAGGATGGTCGCCACCTCGTCCATCGCCGTCGTCTGCAGGGGGATGGTCTCCTTGAAGTGGCGCACGAACAGGACGAGAGCGAAGGAGGTGCAGCCCTGGCTGCCATGAAACAGCGGCATGGCGGCGTCCACGCCCAGGAAGGCGAAGGCCGCGCCGAGCGGCTGCGACGATTTCAGCGGATTGACCGAAGCGGCTTTGCTGACGGGGACGATAGTCGGCATGGCGTGATCTCCCTCAGTCATCACCGATGTCGTCGGCGACCGTGGCGGCAAACTTCCTGCGCGTGTGCGCGACGTAATGCACATCTTCGGAGCTGGTGGCGGCAAGGGGCGCCGCGGTGCTCAACCGGCCGACGCGCCCCTTCGCGTCCCACGGGGCGGGTTCGCGCACCTGCGCCCACACCGGATTGCCGATCGCGATGTCGATCTGGCGCACCAGTTCCACCATGCCGTCATAGCCCGCATAAGGGTGATGCCGCTCCTGGTTGATGTCGAGCCACGCCGTCCTGGCCTTCAGCGCGATAAACTGCGTGCGCCCGCCGGAGAGCATGATGTCCGCCTGCCCCTCTTTGAGCATCTCGTAGAGGTCGCGCGGCGCGATGCCCTCGAACATATGAGGATTTTCCTTCAGGAGAGCCTTGACCCGCTCCTTGTCCTCGGGCGTGGACTTCTTCACCGATGTGCCGACGATCTCCATGCCGATTTCCATCAGAGCCGAGACCACCGACCACGATTTCACACCGCCGGTGTTCAACAGCACGCGCTTGCCCGCCAGCCGCTCGCGGTAGGGTTCGAGGCGCTTCCAGGCGAGCGCCTCCTCCTCCTCGATAAGCGTTTCCGAGCGTTCGATCAGGTCGGCGGGCGCACCGCGCTGGACCAGCAGCCGCGCCGTCTGCCGGAGCGCGTCCGATGTGTCGGAAATGCCGTAGAAAGAGCCTTCGAAGAACGGGATGCCCCAGCGCTCCTCCATCTTGCGCGCGAGGTTGATGAGCGCCGTCGAGCACACCATCATCGTCGCGCGCGCGGTGTGGGCGGCGGCAATGTCCAGATAGCGCGCATCGCCGGGAACGCAGGCGCGCACGCGAATGCCCAGCTTCTCGAACAGCGGCTGTACCATCCAGAACTCGCCGGAGAGGTTGAATTCGCCGAGAATGTTGATGTCGGTTGGCCCGGTGTCGTCCGGCTCGTGCGTGCCGATGACATGGTCGATGAGCGTCTCGCCCGCGAGCTTGTTGCCGAGATTCTTCGAGCCGACGAAGCCGGGCGCGTTCACGGGCACGACCGGGAGCCCGAATTTCTCCGAGACGTGGCGGCAGACCGCTTCGATGTCGTCGCCGACGAGCGCAGGTACGCAGGTCGAATAGACGAAGATCGCGGGCGGTGCGTAGCGTTCGGCGATTTCACGGATGGCCTTGTAGAGTTTTCTCTCGCCGTTTCCCAGCACGACATCAAGCTCGGTGAGGTCGGTGGTGAAGCTCGTGCGCCAGAGGTCCGGGCCGGAGGACGCCGCGCCGCGATTGTCCCAGCTGTTGCCCTCGCAGGCCAGCGGCGCATGGATGAGATGCGCCACGTCGGTGATCGGCTGCAGCGCGATCTTGGCGCCATCGAAAGCACAACCACCCGCCGCCGCGCCGGGCGTCAGCGGCTTGGAGCAGCCTTTCTTGCGCTCCTTCTCGCCCTTGGCCTGATTCTTGCCACAGGCGGGCTCGTTGAAGACATCGGCGATCTTGTCTTTCAGCATGATGATCGGTCTCCTGCCTGCGCCACGAATTGCTCTCTCACCCCCGCCGCATTCCGCACCCGAGTCTTTGTCTGAGGCCAGCGCATCCGCGCTGGCCGTTTGCCCGCTTGGCCGCGGGCCCCGGGTACCAGACCGAGAGCGAGGCACCAGGGGCCCATGGAGCGATGTTTACTGATCGCGACCAGCAAGCGTCGCTCCAAGTGGGCAAGATGCCGGGCGGATGCCCGGTACCAGCGCATCAGCGCGTCAAATCAAACGAATAATCCGTCACCCCCGGTTCGTCGGTGTCGAGGTCCATGGTGTCGAAGATCTTGTCGAGCAACTGCACCAGCACTCTGAGCGCACCCTGATAGCCCCAGACCGGGAAGCGGTGATGGTGATGCCGGTCGAAAATCGGGAACATCAGACGGATCAGCGGGATCTTCAGATCGCGTTCGAGATATTTGCCGTAGGAATTGCCAATGATTAAATCGGCCGGCTCCGTGGCGAGCAGCGAACGCAGGTGCCACAGATCCTTGCCCGCCCACACCTGGCAGCCCGCGCCAAACGGCGAGGATGCCAGGAGCGCCTTCATCTGTTCTTCCCACGCCTTGCTGCCATTCGTCGCCAGGCAGTGGATGGGCTCGCCGCCCGTCTCCATGACGAAGCGCGCCATGCCATAGACGAAGTCCGGGTCGCCATAGATGGCGTATTTCTTGCCATGCAGCCAGGCCTGGCTGTCGGCCATGGCATCGACGAGCCGCCCGCGCTCCTTCGTCAGCGCCTCCGGCACCGGCTTGCCGGTCAGCTCACAGATCTTCATCAGCAGTTCGTCCGTACCCTGCACGCCCATCGGGTAATGGAAACTCGCCGTTTCGTGACCGAGGCTCCCTGCGTATTCCAGCGTCTTCGGCGTGCAGTATTCCTGCAGCGATATCGTGGCCTTGGCGTTCAGCGCCGCCCGCGCGTCCTCCAGCGTCGTGCCGCCGTCATACATGCGGAACTCGCCGTCCGACGGCGTATCGTAGACGTCCGAGGGGTCGGAAAGGAGCGTGTACTCGACGCCCATCAGGTCGAGCATGCGCTTCAACTCGCGGTTGTTGCCGACGCAGTAGCCGTCAAAACCGGGGATGATGTTGATCTGCGCGCCCGGTGCACGCTCGGCGTTCTTCCAGAAGTGCTCCAGAATGCCCTTGATCATATTGTCGTAGCCGGTGACGTGGCTGCCGACGAAGGCGGGCGTATGTGCGAAGGGCACGTCGAACTCGCCGGGCACCGAGCCTTTCAGCTTCGCCTCTTCGATGAAGGAACGCAGGTCGTCGCCGATCACTTCCGCCATGCAGGTGGTGGACACCGCGATCATCTTAGGGTCGTAGAGCGACTTGGTGTTGGCGAGGCCGTCCACCATGTTCCTGAGGCCGCCGAACACCGCCGCGTCCTCGGTCATCGACGAGGACACCGCCGAGGACGGCTCCTTGAAGTGGCGCGACAGGTGCGAGCGGTAATAGGCGACGCAGCCCTGGCTGCCATGCACGAACGACATCGTGCGTTCGAAGCCGGCAGCGGCGAAAACAGCACCGAGCGGCTGGCAGGCCTTGGCCGGATTGATGACGACGGCTTCACGCGCAAGGTTTTTTTCGCGGTATTCCCAGGTTTTCGTCCAGTCTGCGACTTCGACAACCTTGTCGTCCGGATGCGGGCACTCGTACGTCTCGCGCTTGTTCTTGAACATCTCCTGGTATTCCGGCTCGCGGAACAGGGGACGGTGGTCGAGAACCTTCTCGGCTGACTGCGGCATGGGGTCGTGCTCCTTCGTTCGGCCGTCCGCCATACGGGACGCGCCGTTGCAAGGGTTTCGGTCTTGGGGGCAGAACCGGCCGGGCGACCCGCTCTGCGGCGTTCTGGCCTACGCGGCCTTGGCTTCGGCTCCGGCGTCCTTCTTCTTCCAGGGCGCGTCATAGAGGCCCCAGACGGGCGAGTTGATCGCCAGGTCCATGTCGCGGGCGAAGATGGCGAAGCCGTCATAGCCGTGATACGGGCCGGAATAGTCCCAGGAATGCATCTGGCGGAACGGGATGCCCATCTTCTGCACCGGGTACTTCTCCTTGATGCCGGAGCCGACCAGATCTGGGCGGATCTTCTCGATGAACTTCTCCAGTTCGTAGCCGGTGACGTCGTCGTAGATCAGCGTGCCGTTCTTCACGTAGTGGCCGGTGCGCTGGTAGTCGTCGTTGTGGCCGAATTCGTAGCCCGTACCGGCGATGACCATGCCGAGATCGTCGTAGGCGGTGACGACGTGGCGCGGGCGCAGGCCGCCGACATAGAGCATCACGCTCTTGCCTTCGAGGCGCGGGCGGTATTTGGCGAGCACCGCATCGACGAAGGGCTGATACTTGGCGATGACGCGCTCGGCGCCCTCCTTGATCCTGTCGTCGAACTGCGCGGCAATCTTGCGAAGGCTGGCGGCGATCTGCGACGGGCCGAAGAAGTTGTACTCCTCCCACGGGACGCCGTATTTCTCCTCCATGTGCCGGCAGATGTAGTTCATCGACCGGTAGCAGTGGATGAGGTTGAGCTTCGCCTTCGGCGCGCGTTCGATTTCGGCGAGCGTGGCGTCGCCTGACCAGTTGCCGACGACGTTCAGCCCCATTTCCTCCAGGAGGATGCGGCTTGCCCAGGCGTCGCCGCCGATATTGTAGTCGCCGATGACGTTCACGTCATAAGGGCCGGCGGCGTAATCGCTTTCCTTCTTGTCGAACACCCAGTCGCGGATGGAGTCGTTGGCGATGTGGTGGCCGAGCGACTGCGACACGCCGCGGAAACCCTCGCAACGCACTGGAACGATGGTCTTGCCGAGTTCCTTGTTCTTCGTCCTCGCCACCGCCTCGATGTCGTCGCCGATCAGTCCGATCGGGCATTCCGACTGCACGGTAATGCCGTTGTTCAGCGGGAAAAGGCCGTCGATCTCGTCCATGACCTTGCCCAGCTTCTTGTCGCCGCCGAACACGATGTCACGCTCCTGGAAATCGGAGGTGAACTGCATGGTCACGAAGCTGTCCACGCCGGTCTTGCCGATATAGTAGTTGCGGCGCTGTGACCAGGAATACTGTCCGCAACCCACCGGGCCGTGGCTGATGTGAACCATGTCCTTGACCGGCCCCCAGACCACGCCCTTCGAGCCCGCATAGGCGCAGCCGCGGACGGTCATCACGCCGGGGATGGACTTGATGTTGGACTTGACGTCGCATTCGGTAAGCGCCTCGCCCTGTTCGTCCGCGCCTGTTTCCTTGGCGACGGAGAGGTGACGCTTGCGCCGCTTGGCGAATTTCTCGGGATAAGCCGAAAGAACTTCCTCGATGAGGCGTTCGTTGAACCCGGCGTCGTGTGTAGTGCCATCAGTCATTAATTGTGCTCCTCATTCGGGGAGTTGCCCTGGTTTCGGCGGAAGGACGACCGTCGCCGGGGCGCTTCGATGCCTGCCCTACGTGTCCTTCCTGCCATCCCCGCCTTCGCGGGAATGACAGGCGAGAGCGCCTCAGCCTGCGGCGGCGGCCTTCGCGGCCTCCTTGGCGGCCAGCTCGGCGAGCATCTGCTCGTCGCTCTTCATGATGCCGAAGTCGAGCAGCATCTGCTCCAGCTCTTCCATGGTGATCGGCGTCGGGATCGTGCCCTTGCCGGAGTTCGCATGGATCTTCTCGGCGAGCGTGCGATATTCTTGCGCCTGCTTGCTGTCCGGGGCGTATTGCAGCACCGTCATCTTGCGCAGCTCGGCATGCTGCACGATGTTGTCGCGCGGCACGAAGTGGATGAGCTTGGAGTTGAGCCGGGCCGCCAGCGCTTCGGAAAGGTCAAGTTCGCGGTCGGTCTGGCGCTCGTTGCAGATGAGGCCGCCGAGGCGCACGCCGCCGGAATGGGCATACTTCAGAATGCCCTTGGCGATGTTGTTGGCGGCATAGAGTGCCATCATCTCGCCAGACATGACGATGTAGATTTCCTGCGCCTTGTTCTCGCGGATGGGCATGGCGAAACCACCACACACCACGTCGCCCAGCACGTCGTAGGAGACATAGTCCACGTCGTCATAGGCGCCGTTTTCTTCGAGGAAATTGATGGCGGTGATCACGCCGCGGCCCGCGCAGCCGACCCCCGGCTCCGGACCGCCGGATTCGACGCATTTGATGTCCTTGTAGCCGACTTTCAGCACCTGATCGAGTTCGAGGTCCTCAACCGACCCTTCCTCGGCAGCCAGATGCAGCACTGTGTCCTGCGCCTTGGCATTCAGAATGAGGCGGGTTGAGTCGGCCTTGGGATCACAGCCGACAATCAGGATCTTCTGGCCCAGTTCGACGAGCGCGGCGAGCGTGTTCTGGGAGGTGGTGGACTTGCCGATCCCGCCCTTCCCGTAGAATGCAATCTGGCGTAGAGAGCCCATGGTCTGTTCCTTGAGTTTCAGCGTTTGCCGTGGTGTCGGGGCGGCGCTGCTGGAGCCGCCTGCCCCTTCTGTGCAATGGGCGTGCCAGTTTTTTGTGTGTTGGGAAAATGCGCGTTATTTCATTGCCTTACCTGGACGATATCCCGGAAAGGCGCGCGTGATACCTGTGTCGGTAAGACGACAAACACGCGCGAAGCGTGTCGGGAGCGGTTCACGGCAGAAGGCGGCATCCGGCGTCGCAGCTCCGCCGGCCGGTAGCGCGACCGCTCAGCATCACCGGCCCGGCCGAGGGGCCGTCCAATGCGCCACTTCCAGTGACGCGACATGGCATTTCAGTCGCGGCAAGTGGGGCAGGACTTCTCGCGGGGCGTACTAGCCGCCCGTCCGCGAGGCGCGCCACGCCGCGAAGCGCTGCTCTTTGCCCGCGGCATCATACGCCTCGAACTCGGCCCATTCACGAGCCAGCGCCTCGCGTTCAGCAAGTTCGTCCTGCTCCGCCTGCTGCTGAGCAAGATAATCCCGATGCGCCTCTTCCATCACCTGGAGCAGATTGCGCTGGTTGGCCGCAAGGCGGGAGTCGCGCATCAGGCGTTCCTGATCGTCCGGGCTCAGCCGCGCCAGCAGGGCGGCTCTTTCCTCCGCTGTCGGCGAGCGCAGCTCTGCGGGTACCGCTCGCCAGGCAAAATTATTACAGGTTTGGACAAGACGCTGCAGATCGCTCTCCGCGTGACGCCTGGCGTTGGCAAATGCGGCCGGCATCTGCAGCAGGAGGCCCACCCTCTCCGTCTGCTCGGCCTGAACTTCGGGGCTCACCGGCTCGTCGCAAACGAGACTGGCATCGAACTGATCATGTTCCTGCGGCTCAGCCTGCGCCTGAGCGAGAGATTGCTCATACGCCTCTTCCATCTGCACGATCAGAATGCGCTGTCTGGCTGCAAGGCGGGACTCATTCAAGAGCTTCTCGCGGTCCTCGGCGCTTAGGCGCTCCAGCAGAGCAGCCTTTTCTTCCGGGGTGGGCGCGCGCAGGTCCGCCGGCACCGATCGCCACGCAAGGCGGTTGCACACGCTGACGAGCCTGCGCATTTCGTTGTGCGCGTGGAGCCGGGCGTTGGCGAACGCATTAGGCATCTGCAGCAAACGCTCCACCGACCGGCCCTGCTCGGCCGCCACTTCGTCACTCACCGGCTCGTCCCAAACGAGGCTGGCATCAAATTCTTCGCTCATGTCTGTCTTCCCTTCGTGCCCCACTCGCACTGACGCCTGCGCGTACCAGTACCAAGTCCTAAGCCGGTTTTCTCAGGAAGCCAACGAAAGCCTGCGGAGACTCTTGAATAGGCGTCATTTTCCCGCACGCAGCCCGCTCAGCGCCGGCGGAAATGCCCGCGCACATACGTGCCGTCCCGGCGGAAATAGCCGCGCACCCATACCGGAGCGGGGAAGAGTTTCCGGCCACCGCGGGCACGCGCCCTCTTGTTCCTGGCAGCCCGTCTGGCGCTGACACGCGAGCGGTGCCGCCACTTGGCCGGATTTTCGAAAGTGCCAGCCCAGAGCCCGCGTTTCGCCGCTTTCGCCGCTCTCTCATCCGCCACATAAGCCTTCGAGTATTTGCGGTAGGCGACGGCATGGCCTTGGCGGACCATCCAGCGGTTGAGATTGACCTTACCGGCCCGGCAGACGGCGACGGTTCGGTCGTATCTGTCGATCTCTCTTTTTTTGCAGATCACCGTCCGGCGGCCGATACGGTCCGCGAGCGCGGTGGCGGCGCGCTTGCCGCATTGATAGCGTTGCCCATCCCTCTGGCAGAGTTGACGGCTCTCGGGCGCGTCGATCCCGGCGAGACGGATGCGCTGGCCATGGATTTCGATCGTGTCGCCGTCAATGACTGATGCCGTGCCGGTAACCGTCAAGGCAGGAGCCGCGGTCGCCGCCAGGAGCCACAAGAAAAAACCGAGAACTAGCCGCATCTGCTGATCCCCCCCGAATCGATCAGTTGCTCACGCCCAAGGTAGCGGCAGCCGATGGCCGCTCGCAAGCGTGAGCCGCGCGCCTGTTCAAATGTCGGGCAGACTGCCGAGAATCTGGAGGAGGAAGCCGCCGGAAATCATGACCAGCGCGACCGTAAACCACCCGCGCCGCATGCCGAGCGCCGTCCGGGTCCGCCGGATTCGTTCGCTGAAGCGCATCTGGTCTTTGAGCCGGTCGATCTGCTTGAACCCGGGATTGTCCTCCGGGCGCATTTCGCGGAGCCGCTGCATCTGGCGCTCCTGCTGCGCGATCGCCATCTCGCGCTCATCGGCCTTCAGAGCGATCCACCATTCGTATGAAAGCAGAAGGACGCCGACGAAATCGAGACTCAATCCGGCTATGTTCAGCCATTGATGCAGATACAGCATGCCCCTCCCCAATGCCCACGGTTACGGACGAAAAAACATGCCTTTAGCCATAGATACGACTTGTGGCGCAATAAAGAAACGGCCGCGCAGAAGCGCGAAGACGGGCGCCGGTTGTCGCCGCTACCGTTTTCGGACGGAGGATGCGTCTCCATCCTCACCTCTGTCTTCAGCGGCGTCCTCCGCGAAGATCTCGGCCAGTTCTTCCGATTGTTTGAGCGCCCGCAGCCGCAGTTTTTCAACGTCGGAGCGGTATTTATAATCGTCATAGAGCCGGCGCTCGTCCCTTTCCTTGAAGGTCTCCACGATCCATTTCGCGCGAGGTCCAGACGTGCCCAGGCCGCGCAGCAATTCCTGCGTCATATCGAGAGAGGAGAGAAAGGTCTCGCGCTCGATATTCTCGATCCCCAGATCCATCAGCCGGTGCACGTGCTGGCGATTGCGGGCGCGGGCGTAAATGGGGACCTGCGGAAAATGCCGGCGAACGATCTCCGCGGTGCGTATCGATGCCTCGACGTCGTCGATGGCGAGCACGAAGGCGCGAGCCTTCTTCAACCTCGCGGCTTCGAGAATGCCAAGACGGCTGGCGTCGCCGTAATAGATCTTGTTGCCGTACTGGTTGATGAAACTCACATGCTCGACGCTGATGTCCAGGGCGGTGAACGGCACGCCGGTGGCGCGCAGCACGCGGGCGACGATCTGGCCGACGCGGCCAAAGCCGGCGATCACCACGTGGCCGTCCTTTTTCGGCAAAGCGTCGTACTGCGGCTCGGGTTTGCTGCGGAATTTGCAGCTCAAATCGTCGAGTGCGAGCAGGAGCGGCGTGGCAGCCATGGAAAGCGTGACCGCCACCGCGACGAGATCGGCGACCTGCCGGTTCACCACATCGCCCGCGGCGATGGCGGCAAGAATGACGAATGCGAACTCGCCCCCTTGCGAGACGGCGATGGCGAGGCGCCGCGAAGGCCGGTCGCCGATCCCCTGCCAGCGCCCGACGGCGTAGAGCACGGCTGCCTTCACGGCCACGATGCTCCCGACCACCGCAAAAACCAGGTCCGTCCGCACGAACAGGAGATGCGTATTCAGCGACATGCCGACCGTCATGAAGAACAGCCCCAGAAGCAGTCCCTCGAAGGGTGCGATGTCCGACTCGATCTGGTGCCGGTATTCGGAATCGGCCAGGAGAATGCCGGCCAGAAACGCGCCGAGCGATGCTGACATGCCGATCCGGTCCATGAGAAACACGACGGTGACAATGGTCAGAAGCGCGCTCGCGGTCATTGCCTCGCGGACGCCGGTGGAGGCGATGAGGCGGTACAGCGGGTTCAGGATGAAACGTCCGACCACAATGATGGCGGCGATGACGGCGATGCTTTCCGCCAGGCCGAGGATGGTGATGCCGCTGACGCCCTTCATGGCGAAAAACGGCACCACAGCGATGATGGGAATGGCGGCGATGTCCTGGAACAGCAGGATGGAAAACGACAAGCGTCCGTGACGCGCCGTCAACTCGCCTCTCTCCTCCAGCGTCTGCAGGGCGAAAGCCGTGGAGGACAGAGACAGCGCGAGGCCGATCAGCAGCGCGGCGCCAGCTCCGAGCCCCCAATACCACGCGAGCATGGTGAAGATCAGCGCCGACGCGGCGACCTGCACGCCGCCTGCACCGAAGATGGCGGCGCGCATCGCCCACAGGCGGAGTGGCCGCAGCTCCAGACCGATGAGGAACAGGAACATTGCCACGCCCAGTTCCGCCATATGCCGCAGTTCCTCCGGCTTGCCGAGCATGGAGCGAAGGCCCGTTTCGCTGATCAGGATACCCGCGAGCAAATAGCCGAGGATCGAGCCGATATGCCCCCGCCTCCCCAGCGGGGCCGCGACCGCGGCAAGGGCAAGAAACACGAGAAGTTGTAGCAGTAGGCCGTTCATGGCTTGCTCGCTAAGAATGATCGCTCCGCAAATGCGCTGGCGGAGCCGTGTTATCCGCATTCTGTTGTGTGCAGACAGAACGATTGCTTGCGCAAAAAGCGCTCCGGAAGTCCGGTCCAGCACAGCCCTTCGCCGAGTTCGCCCCCGGTTCGCCGCGCGCACGTTCGGCGAACTTGCTTCGGATAGACTGTACTCATGGCAGTCGCACGGCGGCCAACGGCGCCGGATCCGTCACCACGGGTGAAGGTGGCGAAGCGATCTCCCTCCGGTCGTACGCGCGCGCGCTCGGCACAATCTGCCTCAGCGAACGGCTGTGATCAACGACCGGCTTGAACTTTGATGCCTCGCCTCGCAGGTGCTTGCGCATTTCGTGTTCCCTGCTTAAAGGAGCGGCGGGCGAGATCGGTATACGGAGAGCGAAATGAGTCTGATCGAGGGACTGGAGTCCGATAACGGCAGAGACAACAGACTTGTGGCGGTCTACATCGCCGCACTGGCGGTGCTGCTGGCGATATGTACCATCGGCGGGGACAATGCCGGCAAGAACGTGATCGTCGCGAGTATCGACGTAACGGACACCTGGGCGTTTTTCCAGGCCCGGAACATCCGCCAGCAGAGTCTGCGGCTGGCGGCCGACGAATTGGAAATGCGGCTGCAGGAGCCGGGGCTGCCTGAGGCCGTCCGCAAGGCGATGCAGAAGAAGATCGCCAGCTACCGCGCCAAGGCTGACCGCTACCAAAGCGATCCCAAGGAAGGTGACGGCAAGAAGGAGCTGATGGCCAAGGCCAGAAAACTCGAAGCCGAACGTACGCTGGCTTTGAAGCAAGGCCCGTATTTCGACTATGGCGGCGGGCTGCTGCAGATCGCCATCGTGCTGGCGTCCGCTTCGCTCATCCTGGGCGGAGCGTTGCTGCTCTGGGTGAGCTATGGCGCAGGTGTGCTCGGTGTCCTGCTCATGTTGAACGCGTTCACACTTCTCGTCGAACTCCCGCTCCTGGGGTGAACGGCGCCGCTGGCGTGAGGCCAGCGCCCAAAACATAAAAGCCGCACGTGTGTCTCCGTGCGGCTTCGCTTCTCTTGACGAACCGGAGACATCCTCCGCGGCGTCCCCGGCCCTGTCAGCCAATCAGAACGTGCGGGGCACCCACGAACACTGCCACACCGGCGTCCGTGGCCCCTGCCCGTCTGTTATTTCAGCGGCGTCGGGATGTAGCCGCCAAAGCGATAGCCGAGACCGACGCCGACGATCCACGGATCGATATCAACATCGGTGGTGACAAGGTGGCCATCGCGATAGACGGAAAGATCGGTGTCGAGCCAGATCTTCTTGACGTCGATGTTCAGATACCAGTTGTTTCTCAGGCAAATGTCGAGACCGGCCTGCAGAGCCCAGCCGAAGCGGTTCTCCAGGTCGAGATCGGTATAGGTGTGGCCCGCATTCGCGCCCGCGGCATCCTCATTGAAGAACATCGTGTAGTTCACGCCCGCACCGACATACGGCTTGAGCCTGTTGTTGAGCTGGAAGTGGTATTGCACCAGGAGCGTGGGCGGCAGCAGCCAGACGTCACCGACATCTTCGCCAGCGATGATGCCCTTGCCATTGATATCATGCGGCGTGACCCCCGCGATCAGCTCGAAAGCGATGTTGGGGGTGATGAATAAAGTGAAATCCAGTTCGGGCACGACGGAATTGTCAATGCTTGCATCAAGGCCCGCGGTTGGCACGCCAGCGATGGTCCAGTTCGACGTGCTTTCCTCCGGGATAACGCCGAGGACGCGCGCACGCACCATCCAGCTCCGTCCCGGATACTCCAATACGCACTCCTCGCAGGGCTCGACAACGACAGGCGCATCCTTCAGGCTGCCGCCGAGATCAGCCGCCTGTGCGCCAGCGCTCAGCGCCGTCACCCCCATGATCGCCAGAAGAAGGCTTGTTCCTACTTTCATTGCAACCCCCGATGTATGATTCGCATGCCATATATATTACAGGTTGCATTTGACGGCGCCACCTGTCTGGCGAGGGCGGTGGATGAATTCCCCTGACTGTTGCCATCGCGCGCCAGTCCTGTGTCTGCAGGGCGACAGCTGCTGCTGTGAGGCAGGGGGGCGCAGGCAGGGGCGGGCGGTCAGGTAAGCCGTGCGGCTTCGTTCTCTCGTTCCCACTGGAGGATGCGCTGATGCAGATCGCGGTATTCCGCTTCGACGGTGCCGCTGAAAAGCGGGTCCGTTTCAGAACACAGCCGGGCGTCCATCGCCTCCCAGTCCTCAGGCAGCAGCGATTCGAGCGCGGCGGGGAAGAGCGTGCGCTCCTCCTTTTCTATGTGTTTGCGCTGGTAGTTGATGAAGTCGCGGATGGCACCGGAAAATGTTTCCCGCAAGACCTCGTGATCGACCTGAATGCTCTCCACGATCAGCGCGAACCGCCGCAATCGGGCGGCTTCATTCTCGTGCTCGTCCTCGATATCGGCGATGGCATCGGCCAAGGCTGGATTGCGCCTGGTCAGCGCCTCGAAGACGATGTCTTCTTTTGGATGGTGACAGTGATCCGGATACGCCTGGAAGTAATGAATGATGGCCAGAAGAATGTCGTAATCCGGGCGCTCACCACGCTCGAATACACTTAACTCCTGTTCAAGAATACGAAGTAATTTGTCGATATTCTTGTGCTCTTCGCGCAGAAGCCGGATAATAGCCGTCATAAGTCAATACTCGCGCCTCGGATAGGATTGCGCGGACCGAACCTCGCTGCGAGGCTGGATAAGTCGCGCTGGCTTATAATGCCTAATTTACGATGCTTTCGTTAAAAAAATAGTGCGCAAATCGGCACACAGCCATGCGTCAACTCAAGACGGCCGGTGCTCCATGTGCTGATTTCCATAAGCCGATCAATGAGATCGCCAGACGGGACGGTGCGTTGCCCCTGGTCGCAAATCATCCCGCCGGGCCGTTACCATTGCCGTTATCGTGCTGGTCGAGCTTCTGCTTGCCGAACAACTTGCCGCGTTCCAGAAACGAACGCTCGGCAGTGTAGAAATCCGTCAGAAACAGAACCTCCTGTTGGGGTGAGATGGGCGTGGTCCACCCGATCTTGCGCCGGATCTTCTCCCCGACCTCGTGCAGCGTGACGCCCGCATCGGGCCGCGTGGTGCGCCGCAGCAGTTCTTCCAGCACCTGCAGTTCCAGTTCGCCATAGGCCATGAGCTGGCGGTCGGTGAAGGTGAAGTGGAATTCCGGACCGGCTAGGTCAGCCGCGAGCTTGCGGCGCGGCAGAAGGATCACCATCGTCCCGGCGATGAAATCGCCCCCGCGCATACGATCGCGGTTGAAGAACGGCAGGAGAACGGCGCCAGTCAGCCAGGATATCGCGATCCATCGCGTCCAGCCGTGAGACACAAGCGCGAACACCAGCGGGTAATAGATCTCGAAATCGCGGACCAGGTTGCGGGCGATCACCGCGGGCGCGGTCAGCGGTCCCCCTCGCCGGTCCACCACGCGCAGGCCTATCAGGCGCTTCCCCGGTGTCGCCCCCTGCCACGCCAGCTCGAAATACAGGAAATAGGCGTTTCCGGCCAGGAAGATCAGCGCGCCGAGCACGCTCTGCAGCAGCCCGCCCCCTCGCGTTATCAGCAGAAGCACCAGATAGGCCCCGAGAATCGCCCCCAGCCAGATGCACATGTCGATCAGATAGGCGGCGCTGCGGTCGCCGATGCTCGCCAGCCCGACATGGAGCTGCACGCCCTCGGGCGTCAGGATCTCGCGGCGGCGTTTCGGCGCGCCAGCGTCGAGGAACCGCCGGGCCTGTTCGGTCATGGTCATGTGCGCCCCTCCTCGTCACGAGCAGAGAGGAAATAGGCCAGCCAGCCCGCGCCGGTCAGGCCGGCAATCAGGAGGCGCAATTCGGTGCTCTGCACGAGTTGGCGGAAACCGCCCTCCAGGATGGCAGCGACAAAAAACAGGAACACGGCGCCGATCGCCACCAGCGCGGCCTTGTGTCCGTTGATGCGCAAAGCCTCCAGGCGGCTGTACCGGCCGGGAAACAGGACACGCTCGGCGATCATCAGCCCGGCGGCGCCGCACAGGAGGATGGCGGTGATTTCCGTAACGCCGTGGATCGAGAGCCAGCCGAGAATTTCGACGGTCAGGTCCTTGTTGTAATGGATGGCGACGAAAGCGCCGAGGAGCGTTCCGTTATGCAGAAGCAGGAGGAGCGTCGGCACGCCCATGGCGAAGCCGGTGCTGAAAGCCAGGATGCCGACGATCGTATTGTGCTGGAACAGGGCATTGGCGAAAGAGCCGAAAGTGGCCGCCAAGCCTTTCCAGGGCTGGAAAATCACGCTCAGAAGCTGCTCGCGGCTGCTGTCCGGATTGCGCGTGTCACCAAAACTGTCCGGCGTAAATATGGAATACCAGCTCGGGTCGGCAACGGTGAGCAGAAAGCCCGCAGCGGCCCCCGCCGCAAAGGTTATGAAGGCAATGAGAACGTGCCATCGCGCACCGCGCACCGCCGCCGGAAATCCGCGGGACAGAAACGACACGATGCTCGCCATAAGCCCGGTGCGCGGCCCGTAGACGACGATGTAGGCCCGCAGCGTCAGGTTTTCGAGATAGGAGAGCAGATTCCGGTCGATGGCGATGCTGCGCGCAACCGACAGCGACGACAGAGCCGAGCGGTATAGAACCGGCAGCCGCTGCAATTCCGCCGTGGTGAGCGATGTCAGGCCGCGCTTTTCCACCTTGGTGATGGCGTCTTCAAGCTCGACCCAGCTTTCTTCCCGCGCCTTGCGGAACTCCCCCGAGCGGAGAACGATGCCGTTGGCTGGACCCTTGCCGCCGTTCGTCGCGTCCTGCGCGGTTGCGTTCTTCATATCAGGCCACGCTGCTTGATCTGCAGATAGCGGTTGATGAGGCTGGCGGGCAGATGCGCGCTCGGAACATCGAGACAGTGCACACCCGCACGCGCCAGCCTTTCGAAAACGATGCTCCGGTCAAGCAGGAAATCCTGTGCGATAACCGAGCGCGCCACGTCGACGAAACGCGCCGGGGCCGCTTCGGCCGTTTGCCGCAGGAATATGTCGTGCAGGGTCACGAAAACGACGACATGGCGGTTGGCGATCCGGGCCATGCTCTCGACCAGCAGCTCCGCGGTCACGGTGTCCACGAAATCCGTAAAGAGGATGACGAGGGCGCGGCGCTTCAGCCGCGCGTTCAGCTCGGCCAGGCCGAGGGTGAAATTCGTTTCCTGCGGGTGATAATCCAGCCCGGCCACCGAGCGCTGCACGCGCCAGAACGACTGGATACCGCGTACGGGCTGAGCGTAATGCCGGATTCTGGCGTCGAACCCATAGGTGCCGACGAGATCACCGGCACGCAGCGAAATCCACGTCAGACGCAGGGCCGCGTTGATGGCGTGATCCAGGCGCGAAATGCCACCCAGCGGCTCCAGCATCAGGTGGCCGGTGTCGAAAGCCATGACGATATGGTGGTTGCGCTCGGTGCGAAATTCCTTGCTGAGCAGCTTGCGGTGGCGCGCGGAGTGCTTCCAGTCCAGGAAGCGGATGTCATCGCCGGGCCGGTACTCGCGCAGCGCCTCGAACTCGGTGCCCTCGCCCTTGTGCTGGATCTTCTCGCCGAAAATGGCCTCGTCGGTCTTGAAGTCGAGCGCCGTCTTCTGCACGCCGCGAACGTTGGGCACTACGTCGATAGCCTTGTCCAGCGGCAGGGACGTGATGATTTCGATAAGACCCAGCGGTCCCTGCCAGCGCACCCAGAGCCGGTCGAGGAAAGCGCGCCCTCGGCGTTTCGGCTTCACGGTGAGCGCCGCGGCCGCCTGCGCGCCGCGCTCAAGCATGGCGGTGGCCGTCTCGGGTGGCTCAAGATCGCCGCGCTGTTCCAGCAGCATCTCGAAGTGAGTACGCCAGGGATGGCGGGTGGCGGCAAGACCGGCGGTCACGGTGCCCGTCTCGGCGATGAAGATCCGGCTCGGCGCGGTGACCTCGATATTCAGCCGGCGTAGCGGGAAGGCGAGAAAGGCGTCGGCGAGCATGGCGGCGATCATCACCCCCGCATATTGCAGGCAGACCGTCCACCATTGCGGCGCGGCGACGATGAGCAACATGGCAAGGGGGAGCCCCGCAGCGAACAGGAAGACCGCGCGGCGCGTCGGTCGTATCATCGCGGCGCCGCCGTCTGCTCCAGAACCGAAACGATCACGCTGTCGGTGCTCACCCCCTCGATTTCCGCGGCCGGCGACAGCACCACGCGATGCCGGAGAACGGGGAGCGCGATGGTCTTGATGTCGTCCGGGATCACGAAGTCGCGGCCCTGCAGCGCGGCGTAGGCGCGGGCGGCGGAAGCCAGCATATTTGCAGCGCGGGGGGAGGCACCGACATCGAGCGAGGAGTGCTCGCGCGTGGCGCGGATCACGTCGACAATGTAGGCCGCAAGCGCGTCCGTCAGGCGGATCTGCTCCACGATCCGGCGCGTCGAGGCCAGGCCACGTGCATCCGCGACCGGGCGGAGGCCGAAATCCTCCAGCTTCGGCATCGCGGTGCGGTGACCGTGGCGGCGCACGATCTCGTATTCCTCCTCGCGCTCCGGATAGTCGATGATGACCTTGAACAGAAAGCGGTCGAGCTGAGCCTCCGGCAGCGGATACGTGCCCTGCTGCTCGATGGGGTTCTGCGTCGCCACCACCATGAATTCGTCGCCCAGCGCGTGATCCTCGCCATCGATGGTGACGGCTTGTTCGGCCATGGCCTGCAGGAGGGCGGACTGCGTCTTCGGCGGCGCGCGGTTGATTTCGTCGGCAAGAAGGATCTGCGTGAAAATCGGCCCCTTGGTGAGCACGAAGCTGTTCGTCTGGAAATTGAAAAGGTTGGTGCCGATGAGATCGCCCGGCATCAGGTCCGGCGTGAACTGGATGCGCCCGAATTTCAGCGCCAGACCCGCCGCAAAGGCGCGCACCAGCATGGTCTTGGCGGTCCCCGGCACGCCTTCGAGCAGGACATGCCCGCCGACAAGCAGCGATGTCAGAAGCAGAGAAATCGCCCCGTCCTGACCGACGACCGCCTTGCGCACCTCGCCGCGGATGCCGTCAGTGATCGCGCAAACGCTTCGAAGGTCCATGAATAATCTCCTGCTTCCAACGGTAAATGCTCCATGCCACACCGGCGAGAGCCGCGTCGTCCGTATAGCTGCTGCGCGACAAATCCTCGGCCTGGCGAAGAATTGCTGCGCTGTCGAGCGTCACGCCGCGGGCACGGCCGACGCGCTCAAGCCAAGCGGCAAGTTCGTGATCTGTCAAACCTTTCGGCGCGCGAAGCTGGCGCGCGGTATCGCGAATGGCGGCCTCGGTGTATCTGCGCACCATCGCCCGCTCATGGCCGGCATAATCCATGAGCCGCGCGATATTGTCGATGAGGCCCTCCTTGCCCGCCGCCAGCACCACGGCTGCCCGCTCCGGCTTGCCGAAGCGCCCCATCGTCGCCCACAACAGAAGGATAATGGCCATCAGGCCGAGCGCGCCGAGGACGGAATAGGGGAATTCCAGGAGCCTCTTCGCGGATGCCGCGGAGGCCGGTCTGATGTGTCCGTGCATCTCTTCATCGAAGACCACCTTGCCGTGTCCCATGCGCATGAACTTGATCAGTTCGACGGCGAGCACGGCATTTTTCTCGCCATTCTTGCCCAGGCCGTGGTTGGCGAGCACGTCCGGGTCCGACAGCACCCAGATGCGCTGCGTGCCTTTCGTGATCTCGCCGAGGAGAACGCCGGCCTTCGCCGCGATCAGCGGCCGCATGTCCGCCGACTCCATGAGCTGGATGGGGCGCTCGATCAGGGGCGTGCGGCCGAAACGGTTGACCGTCCAGGCAGGAACGGATTCGACGCGTTTCACCTTCCCTTTCCCGGCGACGAGTCGCAGCAGTCTCAGCGCATTGAAGGTGCTGCGCTCATAGGCGTAGACGATCCGGCCCCGATCGAAAAACTGCGGCGGGCCATACCATTTGGGCAGAACCAGAAGGACTTTCTCCGCCTTGAGCAGAGCACGCAGTTTTGCGCCAGCCCGAAACTGGAACTTCGGTTCGGCAACGATCAGCAGACCGCCATCCGCCTTGGCCAGGGAGCCCTTTTCGCTTTTGACGACGGGAATGCCGAGACGCTCGAGGATGTCGGCCAGCCCCGCATGCCCGAGCGACGAGGACGAGTGGCTGCCCGGCCCCGCCGCGTCGATGACATAGGCCTCTTCATCGCTGCGGAGCTGAATGTAGAAGCCGAGAAGCAGCATGCCGAGCACGACGGCGACGAGCGTGACCAGCAGAACCGGCGAGAAGAGTGCGGGGCGCTTCATGCGGGCGCTTTCTGCAGGGCTTCAACGAACCGGCCGAAGCTCGCGCGACAGGCGGTGTAGTCCTCGGCAGCAGCGGGATGTTCTCCGAAATAGGTCCATTCCACCCGCGCAATGATGTCGCGAAGCGAGGCATGGCCAACCTCGGGGAGCCGCACGCAGTCGAGAACTTCCCGGCTGGTCAGCGAATCCGCGAAATGCTCGTTCCGGCGCTGTCGCATTTCCGTGAGCGCGCGCAGCAGAAGCACATGCATGGCTTCGCGGAAAAGGCCCTGCCGGGCGAGGTCGTCGGCGGTCGCGGACGTCCTGGCGGCGCTCTCGGGCGTGAGGCGTTCCCCGGCGGCGGCATTCGCCTCTTCCCATGCTTCGCCGCGGTGCATGGATGTCAGCAGCTGGTCGCGAAAGGCGTAGAGAAGCACGCCCCCGATCAGGGCCAGAACGAGCGCGGATACCCAACCGTTGCCGCTGGGCACTGATCGCCACTTGAGCCACCACGGCAGGTCCCATTCCTCGCTTGGCGGAGCGCGCGGCAGATCGGTCTGAAGGCCAAGCTTCGCGACACTCTCGGTGGCCGCCGATCTGATTTCTTCAGCCGTCTGCGCGCGCAGAGGATGGGCAAGAAGAACGAGCGCGAACACACCAGCAAGCACGCCGGCGGGACACCAGAAATACGCGCTCATATCCCCTCCAGCCCGCGGATCAGTCGAAGATGGCGGCGATCTTCCCGATATCGGCGCCTTCCTTGGCCACGCGCAGGTCGTGATACACCACCGCCGGAACGACGAACCAGAAAGCCAGGAACACGGACTGCAGTATGATGGACACGATGACGTAGACCGCAAGACCCGCCAACTGAGTGAGTTCTCCGACGATACTCATGCCGACCGAAACGAGGGACGTGAGTATTATGATCGCCAGGAGTTTCCAGCGGTACCCTGCCGTCAGCGCCTGGCTTCGCGCCAGGCTCCGGATCGGCCCCAGGCGTTCGACGACACAAGCCGGAATGGCAACGAACCAGATCAGGGCAACGGAGACGGCGAGAATGAAGGCGGGGATGAAGACCAGAAAAGACGCCGGGCCTTTCCCCGTGACCGCCGTGAGCCCTGCCGCGGCGATCATGATCAAGCCCAGCACGAAAAAAACGATGAGGAGGAGCAATATGATCCAGAATACGCGTGCAAAGGCCCGCTTGATCGAGGACCACATCCGCGCCTTGCCGTCGCGCATATACTGGAAGGTCGCGTTGACGATGGCGGCGCCGGCGGCAGGGTAGAAGACAAGCGACAAGAGCACCGATCCCGCGATGCCGACCACCACCACCGACAGGGAAAAGTTCGGGTCGAGCCGTCCGGTCTGGAAGCCGGCCATCAGGACCGTGAATACGATGGCGATGGCGACGAGCGGCAGGAGCGCGGCAAGCGCTGTAAGCGTAAACGGAACGATATTGCTGAACAAGACGCTGAACGACCGGCTCAGCACGGCCCCCACGCCAAAATCCTGTTGCGGACTGACCGCTTGTGTGTCGCTCACTTTTTCCGTCCCCCTCGTTTTTGATGCCCTCCCCGTTACGAACGCAATATGTCACTTTCGTGGACATCGGGGCGATCGGTCGACGAGAGGCGGGAGCCCGCTGCCAGACGGCAATCAATCGGGTAAATTCAATGGGATAGTTTGGGTCAATCCTGATTTCGCAGAGCCTTGTTAACAAGCCGTTGACCCGGGGGCGATCTCTGAAAGAGAACGAGGCAGAAACGCTGCATGATCGTGCAGCGCGAAGCGGCGGCGCCGGTGTCTTTCGTGACCTTCATGCCTGTCCCACAACTCATCCGGTCACCCTGCGCCGCGCGGCGCGCACAGCCATGCGCAGACGCTGCCCCAGCGGAAACCGGCGGAAGTTGGTCCTCACGGTACCCTCCGTGAACGCCGTGCGCCTGGAATAGTCGATCGCCACATCGACGACGACCGGCCGGCCCTGAGCGGCCAGCTCCCGCGCCTGGGCAATTCCGCTCTCGATCGCACTGTCGAGAGGGAGATCGACATAGGCGGCGCCCGTCGCCTGCGCCAGCCTCCGAAGATTCAGCCGTCCCAGCGTGGCGCAGGGTTTGCGGTTGTAGGGGATCTCCTGCGCCTGGGCGATCTGTGACAGCGCGCCATCGTGGAAGACGTAGTACACAATGGGCAGGCCGTGCATCGCGGCGGTGACAAGTTCCATGCAGGTCATCATGAAAGCGCCGTCGCCAACGATGGCGAACACCTCCCTCTCCGGACACGCCAGCTTGGCGCCAATCGCCGCGGGCACCGCATACCCCATGGCGTTGAAGTCCGTCGGCACGATCAGCCGTCCGCCGCGATGCACCGGGAACAGCTCCGCCGTGAGGTAGGTGTGATTGCCGTCATCGACGACGGCGATGGCATCGTCCGGTGTCGCCCGCCGCAATTCGTCGAAAAAGCGCGCCGGACTCACGCGGCCATTGCCGACATAGGCCAGCCACTCGGCATGGTACGCGCGCTTGTCGCGAGCGATCCGGGCCGCCACCGGCGACGCGGGCATGCCGCCGGCCTCTTTCTCCCGCATCCGCAATTGGGTGAGCAGTGCTGCAAGCACGGCGGAAGCATCCCCCTCGATCTTGACCCGCGCGGGATAGTTGGCATCGAACACGGCCGGGTCCATGTCGACATGGATCAGGTTCTCCGGCACGGTGACGCCGAAACTGCCGGTCGCGATCTCGCCGA
Source organism: Rhodomicrobiaceae bacterium (assembly GCA_050290865.1). Lineage (GTDB taxonomy): Bacteria > Pseudomonadota > Alphaproteobacteria > Rhizobiales > Rhodomicrobiaceae > JARRLC01. The sequence goes on from JBNKIW010000002.1 coordinate 166,014, forward strand.
AACGCGTGCCCACGGCCAGGAGCGCGTCGCAGTCCTGGAACGCATTTCGCGCCGCCGGAACAGCGGACGCGCCGAAGCCGAAACCGGCGTGCAGGGGGTGATCGGCGGGGAACGCCGCCAGTCCTTGCAGCGTGGTGCTCACCGGCGCATCCAGGATTTCGGCGATGGCGGCGGTTTGATCGACCGCGTCGCGCGCTCCCCAGCCAACGAAGATCCCGGGGCGTGCCGCCGCGAGCAGGATGTCAACGGCGCGAGTGACGAGCTTGCTGTCCGGCACGCGTGGCGGTGGCGGCTGCCATTGCGGCAACTCCCCCTTCTCGCCGGGAAAGAGCTGGATATTGACCGGCAACTCGATCAGCACCGGGCCGGGGGTGCCGCTGGTGGCGATGCGGCAGGCTGCGAACAGCGTCGGGACCACATCGGCGTGGCGTTCAACGCGGACCGCCGCCTTGGTGAGGCCACGCGCGATCTCAAGCTGGTCGATCTCGTGCAGTTGATAGCGTTTGTCGGTGTCGGTACGCACGCCGCCCGTGATCACCAGCATGGGGATACCGTCGAGCATGGCCTCACCGATGCCGCTGGCGGCATGGGTCAGCCCCGCGGCGGGCACGACAGCCAGCACGCCGATGTCGCCTGCGGAAACGCGGCTCACCGCATCGGCCATGAAGGCGGCGCCCACCTCGTGCGTCACCAGGACCGGCGTGATCTTCTTCGACTTGTGCAACTCGTCGTACAGCTCGATGTTATGTACGCCGGGAATGCCAAACGTCCATCTGACCCCAAGCTGCTCGAGCGCGTAGACCGCCAGCCAGGCCCCCGTCCTTTTCATTTGTACTCCTGTCCACCAGTGCCCCTTCCCGCGGCGCCCCTCCGGCCGCGCTCCCTTCGTCAGGCGCCCCCTTTCAACCGCAGAAAGGCGGACACCCGCGTCTTCACTGCGGCGGTGTAGGGTGGAAAAAACAGATGCGTCAGACTGAAACGGTCGCGCATTACCGCGCGCATGTTCGAGAACGCCTCGAAGCCCGCCTTGCCATGGCTGCGCCCGATGCCGCTCGGACCGATACCGCCGAAGGGCAGCTTTTCGTTTCCGAAGTGGATCAGCGCATGGTTGACACACGAACCGCCCGCGGGCACTTCCGCGATGAAGCGTTCGGCGGCCCGCTTGTCACGGGCGAAGATGTAGGCGGCGAGCGGCGGCGGTCCGGCGTTCACATGCGCGATGCCTGCCGCCAGGCCGGGAATAGTGAGAACGGGCAGGATCGGCCCGAAGATCTCTTCCTGGCCGAGCCGCATGCTGGAGGAAACGTTGTCGATCAGCGTTGGCGCGACGAAGCGGGATGTGGCATCTCCGGCGCCGCCAATAAGGATGCTCGCACCGTTTTCGCGTGCATCTTCGATCATGTCGAGCAGACGCTGGGCATGACGCGGCGTGATGATGGCCGCGAAGTCGCAGCCGCGCCGGCCTTCATCGGTTTCGGCGGGGTACACCTCGCGGATGCGCCGGGTGAGAGCAGCTTTCAGCTCATCGGCGATGGCCGCTTCGGCCAGCACATAGTCGGGCGCTATGCAGGTCTGTCCGGCGTTGACGAATTTGGCCCAGACGAGCTTGCGCGCCGCATCGGCAATGTGCGCGCTTTCATGCACGAGCGCGGGGGATTTCCCACCCAGTTCGAGCGTCACCGAAGTCGGCCCTTTCGCTGCCGCTTCCATCACGATCCGGCCAATCCCCGGCGAACCGGTGAAGAAGATGTGGTCGAAAGGCTGGGCGAGCAGGGCCTCGGCCGTCTCCGCTCCACCCTCGACGACCACGATCGTGTCGGAGTCGAACACCGCGCTGGTCAGCTCCTTGAGGTAGCCGCAGGTTGCCGGCGCGAGTTCCGAGGGTTTCAGCACCGCCGTATTCCCCGCCGCGATACAGGACACGAGCGGCCCCAGCATCAGGCTCGCCGGATAATTCCACGGCGCAAGAATAAGACACAGCCCCTTGGGTTGCGGGATGATCTCGCCGGACGTGCCCAGGAAAGCAAGGGATGCGGACGCCTTTTGCGGCCGGGACCATCTGCGGATATTCGCGACAGCATCGTCGAGTTCGCCAAGAATGGGCAGATATTCGACGACATCGGTCTCCGTGGCGGCCCGGCCCAGATCGGCGGCGAGAGCGTCCTGAAGGTTCCGGCGTCTTTCGGCGAAGGCATGGCGAAGTGCGCGCAGCCTTTCCTTGCGCGGTCGCCAGTCTTCACAGCGTTGCCTCTGTGCCCCAAGACGCAATCGCTCGAACGCCGTCACGATCCCCTTGTCCAGCGGCCTCTCCCCCTCTTTGCGGTGTTCCCGTTGCGCGCCCGGAGCCCCCATCGCGCCGAATGATCCGGACCCCGGCGATGCCTGAAGCGCTTGCGAAAGGAACGGGAACCGGCCCTCCGGAAAGATGACCGTTGCCCCAACAAGTTAGAGCATCTCGTTGACCGGGAAAAGGCGGTAAATGATCCGGCTGAGCGGATCAGCCCGATTTGCTCGCCAAGCTATTTCAGCCCCAGCCTGGCCATCATCTTGATGAGCCCCACGCGCGACAGGCCGAGCCGGCGCGCCGCTGCGCTGCGATTGCCCGCCTCGGCGGTCAGCGCCGCGGCGATCATGCGCCGTTCCAGTGCGGCCACCGCTTCGGCGAGATTGCTGGGGGCGGCGGGCGCCTGCTCCGGCTTGGGAGCATCGCCGTGGCGGGCAAAGGCGAGATCGTCCGGACCGATGACGCCGCCTCCGCCAGAACCGGCGAGTGCGGCGGCGCAGATTATCACCGCCTGCAACTCGCGCACGTTCCCCGGCCAGTCCTGGGCGGCGAGCCACGCGAGAGCATTGGAGGAGAACCGCAAGGGGCCTGCCTCGCGCAGGACGTGGACCGCGAGCGGCGCGATGTCCTCCCGCCTCTCCGCCAGCGGCAGCGTCCTGAGCACCATGCCCTTGAGCCGGTAAAAGAAATCCTCGCGGAATTCGCCCTGCGCGGCCATCGCTTCCAGATCGCGATGCGTGGCCGAAATCACGCGCACGTCCGCCTGGCGGGGCTCGCGTCCGCCGACTGGCATATACGTCCCCTCCTGCAGAAAGCGCAGCAGCTTCACCTGCATCGCGGGCTGTGTCTCGCCAACCTCATCGAGGAACAGGGTGCCGCCATCCGCCGCCGCCAGCAGGCCAGCCCGATCCTGATGCGCGCCGGTGAAACTGCCTTTCAGGTGGCCGAACAGTTCGCTTTCCATCAACTCCGCGGGGATCGCCCCGCAATGCACCGCCACGAACGGCCCGGCCGCCCGCGCGCTGGCCGTGTGCAGCGCCTTCGCCACCAGTTCCTTGCCCGTGCCGCTGGGCCCCAGGATCATGACCGGGATTTCCGCCGGGCCGATGCGCCGGATCAGATCCTTCAGCCGCTGCGTGGAGGGACTGACACCCACGATGCCGTCGTTCTCCGTCCGCGCCGTCTTGAGTTGTGCCAGTTCCCGCTCCAGTGCGCCCTTTGCCAGCGCCCGCGACACGGCGAATTTCAGCAGATCCGGTTCCACCGGTTTGGCGAGAAAATCCCACGCCCCCGCCGCCACCGCGCGCAGCGCCAGTTCGTGCTCCGCATGCGCCGTCAGCACGATGACCGGCACCTCACAGAATTCGGGAATAAGAGTAAGCCCGGCCTCAGGAGTGCGCTCGGGCGGCATGACCAGATCGAGAAGCACGAGATGCGGCCGGGCAGCGGCGAAGCGATCCCGCGCGCTGGCGGCGTTTTCCGCGGTCAACACCTCATGCCCCTGTGCCGCGAGCCACGCCCCCGCCAGCCGGAGAAATGCCGGTTCATCGTCGACCAGAAGGATGCAGCTATTGCTCATCGGGAAACCTCAAGGTGAAACAGGTGGTCCAGTCGGGGCGGCTGGTCAACGCCACGCTACCGCCATGTGCCGCCATGACCTTCGCCACGATGGCGAGGCCCAGGCCGGTGCCGCCGGGACCGCGCGAGACGAAGGGCTGGAACAACGTGGCGCGGATATCGGGCGGGATGCCCGCGCCGTCGTCGCAGATATGCACCAGCACCGCGCCCGTCGTGCTCTCCGCCAGCACGGCGACACGCCCGCCCGCCGCCGCCGCATTCGCCAGCAGATTGGCGAGGGCCTGGCGCAGCCGCAGCGGATCGGCGCGGATTTCGAGGCCGGCGGCAACGCCGTTCTCCACCGTCAGCCCGCCCGCCGCCTCCGCCACGGCAGCAGCCAGCGGCACGCCGGCGGGTTCGATGCGCCATGGCTTGGCATAGTCGAGCAGATCGCGTACCAGGGCTTCCATCCGCTCGATCTGTGTGCGCACTTCGCTGCGAACCGCTGGCTCCACACCTGCCACCGCCATGGCGATGATGTTGAGCGGGTTGCGCAGGTCGTGGGCGACGGTCGTCGCCAGCGCGCCCAACTCCGCCAGCCGCCGCCGCGTCTTCTCGATGTCACCGGCCCCGAACCGATGGACATCGACGCCGTCGCCGCGGCGCTCGGCCGCTGGCTGGCCTTCCCGGCGCGCCTCTCTCTGCGCATGCCTGCACGCCTGCTCGATGGGATGGCGGCCATCGGCGGCGTCTTCAGGCGCAGCCCGCTCAATCGCGAGACGCTTGCCATGCTTCGCCGCGGCAATACCGCCAGTGCGGACGGTGTCACGCACATCCTCGGCAGGGCACCACGGCCACTCGGCAAAGCGCTGGCGCTCGATCCCGCCGACAGTGCGGACCGGCAAGCCGCGCGGCTGTATTTCCTGCGCCCGCTCCTGCGCATCTCGCTAGCGCTCATGTGGATCGCCACCGGCCTTCTTTCCTTCGGCCTCTATCCGCTGGCGAAAAGCTACGAACTGATGGCGCAGATCGGCCTGACCGGCGCCCCCGCCGATATGGCGCTCTTTGGAGCCGCAGCACTCGACGCGCTGCTTGGCGTACTCCCGCTGATCGGCTGGCGGCCGGTCGCTGTCGGCGCGGCGCAACTCGCTGCCATGGCCGCGTTTACGCTGCTGGCTGCGCGGCTACCCGCCGAATACTGGCTCCACCCCTTTGCACCGCTTCTGAAGAACCTGCCCATCGCAGCAGCAACACTGGTCATGATGGCCCTGGAGGACCGGCATGTTCGATGAATGGTTTGTACGCATCATCCACATAATGAGCGCCATCCTGCTGTTCGGCACCGGCCTCGGCACGGCCTTCCACGGGCTCGCCAGCAATCTCTCCCGCGACGTGCGCGCCATCGCGGTCGCCAACCGCAATGTGGTGCTGGCGGACTGGCTGTTCACCACGCCCACGGTGATCCTCCAGCCCGTCACGGGCGTGTGGCTGGCCTGGCTGAAGGGCTGGCCGCTGGTCAGCGGCTGGATCGTGTGGACGCTGGTGCTCTATGCGATCGCCGGGGCGTGCTGGCTGCCCGTCGTCTGGCTGCAACTGCGCATGAAGCAGATAACGGAGGCGGCCGTGGCATCGGGCGAACCGCTGCCGCCGACATATATGCGCTATTTCGGCTGGTGGTTCGCGCTCGGCTGGCCTGCCTTCACGGCCATGGTGCTGATCGTGGCGCTGATGGTCTACCGCCCGGCGCTGTGGGTGCCCGACTTCATCGCGGAGCTGCCGCTATGACGACATCGCCGTTTCAGCGCCTGCTGGGTGCGGATTTCGAGCGCCTGCCTGCGCCGGTGCGCGATCTGCACAGTCTTGGTGAGAGCGTGAAGACCGCCGGGCTGGCCGACATCACCGCCGCTGCCAATCCGGCCGCCTCGCTGCTGTGCTGGTTTGCGGGGCTGCCGCAGCCGGGCCGCGATGTGCCGGTGACGGTGGCGTTTCACCCCGACGGCAGGGGCCGCGAACAGTGGGACCGGCGGTTCGCCGCGCGCCGGTATGCCAGCACCATGGCGGCGGGGACGGGCGGCGATGCGGGGCTGCTGGTCGAGCATTTCGGCCCATTCCGCCTGTATTTCCGTCTGACGCCGGGCGAGGACGCGCTCGCCTGGTCGCTACTGCGGTGGGGCTTCCTCGCCCTGCCGCTGCCGCGTCGGACAACACCATCCATCGAGTGCCTGGAGAGTGGAGACGGCAGCCGCTTCGTCTTCGATATCGGCGTCGCCTTCCCCATCATCGGGCACGTCATGCATTATCGCGGCTGGCTCGAACGGGCGGCACCGTGAAGGAACGGGAACCTGCGCCGCGGAATGCCCGGCAGCGCCCGCCGACCGGCTGTGCTACCTCCTGCACCCCGGCTTGCGGGTCATCGTAATCTGCACGTTCGGCGCATATTTGTTCATGGCACCGCTGCTGGCGTCCACGGCCAAGCCGACGACACCGCCGAAAATGATATTCCCCGCCGCCATTTCCTCAAATGTTGACGGGATGACGCCGGCGCCTTCATTGAAGCAGCGCTTTTTGCACCTCACCTGCACGTCGTGCTGGCTCTTCTCAAGCGTCACCGTCGCCGGGGTCACGATCGTCTGTGTTCCAAAGGCGGGAGAGAACAGGTCGCAGCTTGCGCCATCCGCCCCCGGCGTCGTCACCGCCACTGCCTGCGTGGTTCCCTGGGTAATTGTCGAACACCCCGCCAAAATCGCACACGAAGCCAGAAGTATCCCCAAACGCATGGTCGTCGCCCCCCCTGATAATTACGCAACGCGCCCTGTGTGACATGGCGATTTCGTCCGAACAAGGAAAATGCGACTCCGGAAATAGCGCGCAGGCGGCACGCTGTGGCGCCCCTGCCACAGTGTACGGATGGAACGACGTCGGTAGGATGGCGGGGGCCCGAAGCGGCGTGGCTTCTCTCAGATTCCGCTCGACCTCGATGAAAATCTGAAGCCGTCCACCATCAGCGGCGGCACCGAAATTGCCCGGTCGCTGATATCCCCGCCATGGGCGCGCTGGGATGGCCCCACGGCGATGATGTTGTTCAGCAGCGCGACCAGGCTTTCATTGAAGCGCATATTGCGGGCGGGAGCGGCGATTTCGCCGTTCTCGATGAGGAAATTGCCGTCGCGCGTGAGGCCGGTGAGCAGCAGCGTCTGCGGATCGACGATGTTCGTGTACCATACCCGCGTCACGAGGATGCCGCGCTTCGTTGCGCGGATCATATCGTCGATCGAGGTGCCGCCGCCGCGCATCATGAGCGAGGCTGGCCCCGGCAGCGGTTCGCGCTCAGTCTTCCGCGCCCAGTAACGCGAGCAGCTCAGGTTCTTCACCGTGCCGTTTTCCACCCACACCGTGGGCCGCTGCGGCAGGCCCTCCCCGCCGTAGATCGCCGAGGGCACCACCGGGTCATGCGGGTCCGAGGTGATCGTCACCGCTTCGCCGAACAGCGTCTCGCCGAGCCGGTTGCCGCCGCCCTTGCGGCTCATGAAGCTGCGGCCCTCGTCCGCCTGCCGGGCATCCAGCGACCGGGGAAGCCACTGCAGCAACTCGCTCACCGCGGCAGGTTCGAGGATGACGGTGTATTTGCCGGGATCGAGATCCACCGGCGCCTTCTCCTGAGCCGTCTTGCCAGTCGCACGGCGGGCGAGCGTGCCTGCGTCCAGACGGTCGAAGCGGAATTCCGACGCGCCAGCCCAGCCGGACCATGTCCCGGCCTTGTTGCGGGCCGTGGCCGAAAGCCGGGCCGAGGTCTCGCGGTCACAGACGAACAGTCCCGCGCTCGTCGCCATGGCGTGGAAGCCGCTCTCCACCTTGGCGAACCCGGCGGCGTCCACGTTCTGCGCTTCAGCCTCGCCGATGACGGTTTTTGCCGCGGCAGCAAGGTTGGCGGCATTGACGCCCGCCGTCGCCGCGTCATAGGCCGCGCCCGCCTCGCCATAGTCCTGGGGCCCGAGAGGCGGCATCTGCTCGGAATCCTCCGGCGCCACGCGGGCAATGGCCTCCGAGCGCGCCTGCGCCTCGTCCAGCGCGCCCGTGTCCAGGCTGTGAACCGTGACGGAGCCCGAGCGCTGCCCGACCTGCGAGACGATGGTGACGCTCACCTCGCTGTCGGCGCCGTTGGTGGTGGCACTGTTGCGGGCGAAGCGCAGGTTCAGGCCGTCGCCGCCACTGACATGGACGATGCAGGCGTCGACGCGCGAACGCCCAAGCCGCGCATCCGTGATTTCCCTGATCTCCTCCGGTGTCAGCATCATGGCTCAGGCCTCCCCGCGTTCGGCATTGAGGACCGTAATGTCGCGGAAGCGCGTCGAGCGCGTTCCAGAATCCGAGCATGCAGCCCTGTTAGGCGGCACCGTATAGCATCGGCGCGAGCTTGCCGAGATCTGGAATGAAAAACTCCGATCAAGCTGGGCCCGCTCTTTTCCCACGAAGACCCACTTGACCGGAGGCTCTCTGGATCGGTCTCTTGAAGTTATTTCAGCGGCTCTTCAGATTCGCCGAACTTGTAGTCCAAACCGAGCATAATTGTGTGCGTGGTGTTGTCGCCACCAGCCACATCGCCAGGGATAACGGCAGTCCCACCCTCCTCGTAATCGGTAATTGTCGTCGACCCTTTCGCCAAATCATAGGCTTGGTATTCATATGTGAGCGTAACCGACAAGCCCCGCTGCACATTGTATCCGAGCTGCGCAGTAGCGCCGATCATATCGCTGCTGCCGAATTCCTCCGTAAATAGAAGTCCGCGCAGATGGTGGTTGTCCTCATCATGACCATCGGCCCACCAAGAACCGATTATTTTACCCATGAACGACCACCGGCCATGCTCAGCTTTGGCCTGCAGGCCGATGTACGGTGTTTCCCACCATTGTTCGTACGTTATTCCGAGCCCCGCCGGCAGCGTCGCGTAATTGGCCGTCCCGCCGTAGGCTTGCCACTTTGAATAATCCCACTTGTAACCCACGAGGCCGGCGAGTGTGAAATTACCCTGACGCACGAAGGTGGCGGAGGCATGAAGGTCGACTTCGGTTTTGCGTTCGAGCCGGGTGTCCTCATGATGGGAATGGCAGATACCGCCTGGGCAATCCTCGACGCCCCAGTCCCAATCATCCATCGTGGAACTGTCGTTGAGATTGATGCTGCCTTTGACTCCCAACGCCAACCAGTGGATGCGGCTTGGCGTCCATTCCGCACCGCCCTTCAAGACGAGATTGTTGTCGTATTTCCAGATCAGCTGGCTCAGTTTTGAGCCGTCGCCGTTGTAGACGTATTCGTTGGCTTCTCCGGACACCACTCCCAGGCCTACGTCAACGGAAAAATTGCTACTCCGCGCGACCGGCGCATCTTTCACGCTTCCATAACCAAGATCGGCAGCCATCGCCCCACCCGAATAGCCCAGAAGAGCCGCGAAGCACGCCGCAGATGCAAATTTATGCATGTTGAACCCCCATCATCGTACAATCGCACCATCCTTTAGAATATTGGTACGGACGAAAGCAAGTGATTAACGCGATGACAGACACTCCGCCATCGGAAAAATGCGAGCAGTGGTTCATGAGCAACGAATTAAGCGGCAGCCGACTGCGGGTAAGGAGGCAACTCCAAGATCACGACCGTTCTGCTGGAGAACGTATCAGACATCCCCGCGTTCGGTGTTGAGGACCGTAATATTCCGGAAGCGCGACGGCACCGCGCCGTGCGAGACAGGCGCCACCTGGATCGGCTGCGCCTTGCCGCAGAAGAACGCGCCGCCGAGGAAATAGGTGGATTTGTCCCCCAGCCCGTCGAGCGCGTTCCAGAATTCGAGCGTGCGGCTCTGATAGGCGACGTCGCGCAGCATCGGGCCGAGCTTGCCGCCTTTGATCTCGTAGAAAAGCTGGCCGCCGAACTGGAAGTTGTCGCGCTGCTGGTCGATGCTCCAGCTTCCCTCGCCGAGGATGTAGATGCCGTTGTCGATGCCGCCGATGAGATCGTCGAGCGAGCAGGGGTCGGGGTTCGGCATCAGCGATATGTTGGGCATGCGCTGGATCGGAAACGCCGTGGGCCGGTCGGCGAAGGCGCAGCCATTGGAGCGCTGCTGTCCGATATAGCCCGCCTGCCCGATCGCCATCTGGAAGTTCTTGAAGACGCCCTTCTCGACGATGGGAAATTCGGCGTCGCTCGCCGCCACGCCGTCGTCGTCATAGGCGATGGTGGACAGGCCGCCCTCCTGCGAGCGGTCGGCCATGACGGTCATGAGCGGGCTGCCGAATTGCAGTGTGCCGAGCTTGTCCGGCGTGACGAAGGAGGTGCCGGCGAAATCCGCCTCCCAGCCGAGCGCACGGTCGAGCTCGGTCGAGTGGCCGACGCTTTCATGGATCGTGAGCCAGAGATTCGTGGGGTCGATGACGAGATCGTACCGGCCCGGTTCGACCGGCCTGGCGGCCAGCTTCTCGCGCACCTGCTCGCCCGCCAGCGCCGCCTCGGACACGAGATCGCAGGCCAGCACATAGTCCCAGCCCGCCCCGCGCGGTGCCGCGAGACTGTTGCGCCGGGCGAATTTGCCGGTCTCCTTGTCCACCGCCATGGCGCTGAACTCCGGGTGGCAGCGCAGCCGCGTCTGGGTGATGACGCTGCCGCGGCTGGAGGCGAACAGCTTGTACTCGCGCAGGAAGGTCAGACAGGCGTTGCAGAAATCCGCGCCAGACTTGAGCGCCGCGGCGTTGACCGCGAGCAGGAGCGCCGCCTTTTCATCGGCCGGGACCGCGAACGGGTCGGTCTTCATCGGCATGACCCAGTCGGCCTGCGCGGCGGGGATATCTTCCAGGCTAATCGGCGTCGCCTGGATCGTGGCGCTGGCCGCCGCGTTCTCCATGGCGAGCGTGACCATGCGGCTCAGTTCCTGGCTTGACAGCGTGGTGCTTCCGGCAAAGCCCCAGCTTCCATTGACGAGCACGCGCAGGCCGAAGCCGGTGTCCACGGAGTAATCCAGCGCCTGCAGCTTGTCCTCGCGCGCAAAAAGAAATTCGCGCTCGTTCCGCCCGATGCGGATGTCGGCATATTGCGCACCCGCGCGGGCGGCAAGGTGCAGCGCCGCGTCGGCGAGATTGAGAAGGGCCGCACGGTCGAGGCCGCCTGGCGGCGTGGCGGTCAGATCATTCCGGCTGTGCATCCGATGCCTCTCGGTCGATTTGGGCGGCGAAAGTATCATATCTGTTGAGAAATGCGCGCGGCGAGATGAGGAAACAAGTGAATTTGAGCGGGGGGGAGGCCAGCGCGCCTGGTTCCGTTCGCCCGCATTCTTCGGATTTCTGCCTGGCCATCCCGCGGATCGGCACGATATATCCGGAGCATGAGCGATCCTTTCGGCATCTATATCCACTGGCCCTATTGCGCCGCCAAGTGCCCTTATTGCGACTTCAACTCCCATGTCGCCAAGGGGCCGGGCGAGGAGCGCTGGCAGGCGGCGGTGCTGCGCGAGCTGGCGTTCTACGGCGGGCTGGCGCCGGGTCGCACGGTGTCGAGTATCTTCATCGGCGGCGGCACGCCCTCGTTGATGAGTGCGGCGGCGGTGGGGCGGCTGCTCGACGCGGTGGCGGGGCACTGGCCGGTCGCGCCCGATGCCGAGATCACCATGGAGGCCAACCCGTCGAGCGTCGAGGCGGAGCGCTTCGCCGGCTACCGCGCCGCGGGCGTCAACCGTGTCTCGCTCGGCGTGCAGTCATTGAAGGATGATGCGCTGCGTTTTCTCGGCCGCATCCACGGAGCGGCTGAGGCGCGGGCTGCCATCGAGGTGGCGAAGGCCCATTTCCCGCGCGTCTCCTTCGATTTGATCTATGCCCTCCCCGGCCAGACGCCCACGGAATGGTGCGCGGAGCTGACCGAAGCGCTGGCGCTGGCCGCCGGGCACCTCTCGCTCTATCAACTCACCATCGAGCCAGGGACGGCGTTCCACGTCCGGGAGCAGGCGGGCAGGCTGCATGTGCCCGGGGGCGAGGAGGCGGCCACGCTTTTCGAGCTGACACAGGACATGTGCGCGGCGGCGGGCTTACCCCCGTATGAGGTTTCCAACCACGCGCGGCCTGGCGAGGAGTCGCGGCACAATCTCTTGTATTGGCGCTACGGCGAGTATGCCGGGGTAGGGCCGGGTGCGCATGGCCGCATCGTTCACCGAGGCGAGCGGCTGGCGCTGGCAGGGACGCACGATCCGCTGGCGTGGGCGGCGCAGGTGGAGGCCGAGGGGCACGGGCTGGCGGCGCGCGAGCCGCTGACGCCGCGGGAAGAGGCGCAGGAGATGCTCCTGATGGGGTTGCGGCTGACGGTGGGTCTTTCGTTGAACGCGTTGACGGCGCGGACCGGTTGTCATGTCCGGGAGGGTACGGTGGCGTCCTTGGTCCGGGAAGGATTGCTGATACGCCGCGCGTCGGACACCGTAGCCGTCACCGGCCGAGGCCGTCTGCTGCTGAACGCCGTCATTGAAGCGTTGGCGGGGGCGCTCGGCAGGGCGTCCGCCGCTGGAGCGGGGAAGTGAGCGAAAAAGGCTCTGGCGTGAGAGGAGCGACGTCGGTGGAGGGGTACCGCAAGCCGCGGGATTTAGACCCAGTTTCCTACTTTGACAAAAGAACCAGAGATAGATAGACGGGAGGCATATCGAGAGCTGAGCGGAGAGTTTGGAGTTCCTGGAGGCCAAGAGGGGGCTGGTTCTGAGCGAAGTTGTAACGCGTTCATCGCACCGCGTGCTATCTCTTACTCTGTGCACGGCACGGCGGTCGGTGATGCTAACTGCGTGCCTCGAATCCATTTTGCCGCAGCGGGTGCCGGACGGCTGGCGTTTTTGTCTCGTGGTGATCGACAACGATAGCACCCCGAGCGCAAACCAAGCCGTCGGATGCTTTGCGAAGCGCGCTCCGTTTCTCGTACACTACGAACACGAACCTCGTCGCGGTATTCCGATGGCACGAAACCGGGCGCTGGATGTGGCGCTTTCGCTCGGTGCGGACTGGATCGCCTGCGTGGATGACGATGAACGGCTGGCGCCGGACTGGCTGCCGCGTATGATCGCAGCCATTGAGGAAGAATCCGGCGACGTGATCCAGGGGCCGGTCGTGTACGAATGGCCGGGCGGATTTTGGAGCCAAAACCGGCAGAAGGTTCGCGGACCCGACGGAACACGGCTCAAGAGTGCCGCGACGGGCAATGTCGCGTTTGCTTCATGGCTGGCAGCGACAAGTAGAGGGGGGGAGGCGATACGCTTCGACGAATCTCTGCAGTTTACGGGTGGCGAGGATGTGGACTTTTTCCGCCGGGCGACACGCGAGGGCGCGCGGATTGTCTGGGCCAGCGGCCCTCAGGTCATGGAGACCGTTCCGGCGGAGCGAGCCACCTATGTTTGGCAGGTGAAACGTTCCTACCGTAACGGAGCGATCGCCAGCAGACTCGCGTTCAAACAATCGAGCACGGCGCTTGCGCTGGTATTCGTGAAGAGTGTCGGGCGTCTCCTTTCGGGAATCACCAGCCTCGTTCTGGCGCCGTTTGCAGCTCTCTTTAGCCGGACGGCTTTTAAGAGGCTGGCTTTGGATGGCGGTAAACATTTGGGCTGGGCGATCGGCGCGTTCGCCGGAATGCGCGGACGCATGCCGGAGCCCTACCGGAATATTGACGGGCAGTGATGGTTGGCGGAAGTGCGACGCGCCTGGGCACCGGACTGCTTCTGCATCCGGTCTTATTCCGTCCCGCTGGATGCTTTTATAGGCAAGTCGGACGCCACCGGTTCGGATTGGAGGCCGCCCCATCGGCCGTACGACGATCATGCCGGTCAGGCCGCACATGCGCATGAGGCCGCCGCTGCCACAGTACAGCCCGCGAGCCAAGTTCGTATCCCGTTCGCCGCACAGGCTCATACGAACTTGGCTCGCGGATAAGCTGTACTAGATTCAAGAGCTTGCTAGTACGCTTGACCCGCAGGAAATCCTGTGAGCACGTGCCGCAAGTGGGGCAGGATTTCCTGCGGGGCGTAATAGCGGCCATCGTGATCCGCTGAGCGCCCCGCACAGGAACCTCAGGCCGCTGTGTGCATTTTGCCGCGCTGTGAAGCAAGCCGCGTCGCCCCGCCCCGATCTTAAGACAATCACAACCATCTGGGTTTTTATTAAAACTTGCCCGATTTTTAAGGACGCGACGAGTAGCCTATGGCCGATGACCGCTCAATCCAGTGCCCGCACTGCAAGGGAACAGGCGAGCACCATGTCATTTTTTCGAAGGATGGCAAGGCCGTCATCCAGCCCGTCGCCTGCGGCGTCTGTGCCGGGAAGGGGTGCCTGCCGCTCCTGCCGCGCCAGGATCCGGCCGTGACGAAGAAAGACCCGCCGAAACCGCCGCCGCCACCGCCCGCCGAGTTCTGGCCGATTCTGGTCGTGCTGGGGGTTTTCGCGCTGTTCTTCGTCTTCCTGAGCACATGAGGAACACGGGGGGACGGCTGTACTAGCCGCGTGCGCCGCCGACCGCTACTCCGCAACCCCCAGCTTCTCCCGCAGCAGCGCGTTCACCGCCGCCGGATCGGCCTTGCCCTTGGTGGCGCGCATGACCTGTCCCACGAACCAGCCCAGCGCCTGCGGCTTCGCCTTCACCTGCTCCACCTGCTTCGGATTGGCGGCGATGATCTCGTCGATCACCTTTTCCAGGGCTCCGGTGTCGGTGATGGGCTTCAGGCCGCGTTCCTCGACGATCTTCGCGGGGGGCTCGCCGGTTTCAAGCATGATTTCGAACACGTCCTTGGCGATCCGGCCGGAAATCTCGCCCTTGGTGATCATGCTCGCCATCTCACCGAGATATTGCGCGCTCACCGGGCTTTCGGTGATGGTTTTGTTCAGCCGGTTGAGCGCGCCGAAGAGATCGCCCATGATCCAGTTGGCCACCATCTTGGCGTCGTGCCCTTTGGCGGCGGACTCGAAAAACTCGGCCGCCTCCCGCTCCGCCACCAGGACGCCGGCGTCATAGGCCGGCAGGCCGAAATCGTCGATGAACCGCGCACGCTTCTCATCCGGCAGCTCCGGCAGCGCTTGCGAGAGGCCATCCACATAATCCTGCGTCAACTCCAGGGGCAGGAGATCGGGATCGGGGAAATAGCGATAGTCGTGCGCTTCTTCCTTGCTGCGCATGGGGCGGGTCTCGCCCGTCTTGGGATCGAACAGCAGGGTTTCCTGGTCGATCGTGCCGCCATCCTCGATCACGCCGACCTGGCGGCGCGCCTCGTAGTCGATGGCCTGGCCGATGAAGCGGATGGAATTGACGTTCTTGATTTCGCAGCGCGTGCCAAGCGGATCACCGGGTTTGCGGACGGAGACATTGACATCAGCGCGCATCGACCCCTGCTCCATATTTCCGTCGCAGGTGCCGAGATAGCGCAGAATGGTGCGCAGTTTGGTGATGTAGGCCCTCGCCTCGTCGGAGGAGCGCAGATCGGGCCTGGAAACGATCTCCATCAGCGCCACGCCCGCGCGGTTCAGATCGACGAAGGAGTAGTCGGGATGCTGGTCGTGCAGGCTCTTGCCCGCGTCCTGCTCCAGATGCAGGCGCTCGATGCCGACGTCGAAACTGTAGCCGTCCTTCATGTCGATGATGACGCGGCCCTCGCCGACGATCGGGTGCTTGTACTGCGAAATCTGGTAGCCCTGCGGCAGGTCCGGGTAGAAATAGTTCTTGCGGTCGAAGACGGAGTAAAGGTTGATCTGCGCCTTGAGGCCGAGGCCGGTGCGCACCGCCTGACGGATGCATTCCTCGTTGATGACGGGAAGCATGCCGGGCATGGCGGCATCGACGAGTGAGACGTGGCTGTTGGGCTCAGCCCCGAATTCGGTCGAGGCGCCGGAAAACAGCTTGGACTTCGACGTGACCTGCGCATGCACTTCCATGCCGATAACGACTTCCCACGGACCGGTCACGCCCTCGATCAGATTTTCGCGCCTGACTTCCGTCCTCATGGTGGTCACCCCATGTCTTATCCAACGCGCCCCGCTGCGCCCGCCCTGATCCGCCAGAGCTCATGGCTTCGGCAAGCGCCGCATCCCCCACATTCCCGTACTCCATAAACATCGGAAAAGTTCGAACCGACAAGCGCCGCCGCCGAACCGGCGGCCCCGCCTCCTGCATATCGAAGGCTCCTACATGCGCCTATAGGTGATTACCTGACAAGAGAAAATTACGTATTCATACTTACCCCGTTTGGGGGAAGGCTCCCCTTTTTCACCCGCTGTATCTGAACGGTTACTCAAGGCTTTTCGTCGTCCTGCCGCTGCGACAGTTTCTCCTCCTCATATTGGACGAACCAGCCGATCATTTGCCGCCACAGTGCCTCGGCGAGGTCAGGTGGCAGATCCCGTTCCGCGGCGCGCCTGCGTACACGGTCGATCACCTGCTGGATGCGCCAGGGTACCGTGGCGTCCCTCGGCTGTGT
The DNA here is from genome assembly GCA_050290865.1 of Rhodomicrobiaceae bacterium. Taxonomy (GTDB): domain Bacteria; phylum Pseudomonadota; class Alphaproteobacteria; order Rhizobiales; family Rhodomicrobiaceae; genus JARRLC01. Next base: position 182,324 of record JBNKIW010000002.1, read on the forward strand.
CTTCAATTGCCAGGCTCGCTCGACATAGGTGAAGCGCTCGGCGATGAGGTCCACCAGCGCGTCGTCGAGCCGGTCGATCTCCGCGCGCACATGATCCATGGTCTCGCAATCGGCGGGCAGACGCGGCATCGGCATACTTCCTCAGGACTTCTTCTTCACGGACTTCTTCGGCTTGGCCCCTGCCTTGCCCCTGCCAGGCGCCGCCCTGGCGGCCGGAGCCTTGGCGCGTCCGGAGACGGGCTGCTGCGGCCCGGCGCCCTTCAGCCACCATGCCTCCGGCTTCGGCGGAACCCCAACGGCATCTTCGATGACCTGACCGGCCAGCAGCATCGTGCCCTCGTCGAAGGGGCGGCCGATGAGCTGCAGGCCAAGCGGCAGGCCGTCTTTCGAGAATCCGGCCGGCACGGAGATGCCCGGCAGTCCGGCGAGATTGACGGTCACCGTGAAGACGTCGTTCAGATACATCTCGATCGGATCGCCGCTGCCCTTCTCGCCGATGCCGAAAGCGGCCGTCGGCGTCGCGGGCGTCAGCACCACGTCCACGGTCTTGAACGCCTCTTCGAAGTCGCGCGCGATCAGCGTGCGCACTTTCTGTGCTTTGATGTAGTAGGCGTCGTAATAGCCTGCCGACAGCACATAGGTGCCGATGAGGACCCGGCGCTTCACCTCATTGCCGAATCCTTCCGACCGTGTTTCCTCATACATGTCGATGAGGTCGCGGCCTTCCGCGCGCAGGCCGTAGCGTACGCCGTCATAGCGCGCGAGGTTCGACGACGCTTCGGCGGGCGCGATGATGTAGTAGGCGGGCAGCGCGTAGCGCGTATGCGGCAGGCTGATTTCGTGGATTTCGGCGCCCGCCTGCCGGTACCACTCGATACCGCGGCGCCAGAGCGTCTCGATTTCCACCGACATGCCTTCGACGCGGTATTCCTTCGGGATGCCGACCTTGAGGCCCTTCACCTTGCCTGCCAGCGCTTTTTCGAAATCGGGCACCTTCTGATTGCTGGACGTGGAGTCCTTCGGATCGTGGCACGCCATGTGCGTCAGCATGATGGCGGCGTCGCGCACGGTGCGCGTGATCGGTCCGGCCTGGTCGAGCGACGAGGCGAAGGCCACCATGCCCCAGCGTGAGCAGCGGCCGTATGTCGGCTTGATGCCCACCGTCCCCGTGTAGGCGGCGGGCTGCCGGATCGAGCCGCCGGTGTCGGAGGCCGTCGCGGCCAGGGCGATACGGGCGGCCACCGCAGCCGCCGAACCGCCGGACGAGCCGCCCGGAACGAGCGGCGTGGAGTCGCCCTGACGCCGCCAGGGATTGATGCAACTGCCGAACGCGCTGTGCTCGTTGGAGGAGCCCATCGCGAACTCGTCCATGTTCAGTTTGCCAAGCATCACCGCCCCGGCATTCCACAGATTTTGTGTCACGGTCGCTTCATAGACCGGCCGGAATGCGTCGAGGACGCGCGAGCACGCCGTCGTCCGCACATCCCGTGTGCAGTAGAGATCCTTGACGCCGATGGGGAGACCGTCGAGCGGCAGGCCCTTACCCTTGGCGAGCCGGGCGTCCGAGGCCGCCGCCGCTTCAAGCGCCTTGTCCGCCGTCACATCCACATAGGCATTCAGCGCTTCGTTGGCCTGCTCGATCGCCGCCAGATGCGCCTCGGTCAGTTCGGTCGCCGTGATTTCCTTTTTGCGCAGCGCGTCGCGCGCTTCGGCGAGGGTGAGGCTGGGCAGATCCCCCGGGCCCTTCGCTCCGCTGTTCGAAGATGCTTTGCTCATCGCCTATTCCACCACCTTCGGAACCACGAAGAAATGGTCGTCGCTTACGGGAGCGTTCTTCACGATGGCGTCGGCATATCCGCCGTCGAGGATCTCGTCATCGCGGCGCGGCAGCGCCAAGCCTTCGACACGCGACATCGGTTCGACCGTCGTGGTATCGACTTCACCGAGCTGCTCGACCCATTCCAGGATGCCGGACAGCTCGCGTTCGAGAGTCTTGACGTCCTTTGCGCTGACTTTGATGCGCGCCAGCCGGGCGACATGGCGCACCGTGGCCTCATCGACTTTCATATCTCACCTTTCGCGGAAGAGCGAAAAAGAAGGAGGCCGCGAAGCTCCGCGGCCCTTTTCGCCATGAATAGCCGCGTCTGCGCGCCTGTGCAACTGCTGAGGCGCGGCATCGCAGGGATTGGCGGGGATATCGTCTGTCGTCGCGCCGATGCTTATACGACGAGATTGCCTTTCCACCGAAAAGCGTTCTGAATGCGTTGCGGTTCCCGCCGCGGGGGCTGTAGCAAGCTGGACTGGTATAGAGGTGAGGAAAGCTGCAATTCCGCGTGCGATGCAGCAGGCCGAAGGGCCGTCGGAAAATCGCGCCATCGCCCGCGCCATCCTCGGCTGGTATGACCGCGCCGCGAGGCGTTTGCCCTGGCGCGCGCCGCCGGGTGCGCAGGCCGATCCGTACCATGTCTGGCTTTCGGAAATCATGCTGCAACAGACGACCGTGAAGGCCGTCATTCCCTACTACGGACGGTTCCTGACGCGCTGGCCGGATGTGGCGGCACTGGCCTCGGCGGATCTTGACGCCGTGCTCGGAGAATGGGCGGGGCTCGGCTATTACTCGCGTGCCCGCAATCTTCATGCCTGCGCGAAAGCCGTGGTGGCGGAGCACGGGGGGCGGTTTCCGGCGGATGAGGCGCGTCTGCGCGCGCTGCCGGGTGTTGGCACCTACACGGCGGCGGCGATCGCGGCCATCGCCTTCGGCCTGCCTGCGACGGTGGTCGATGGCAATGTCGAGCGGGTGGTGGCGCGGCTTTTCGCCGTCGAGGCGCCGCTGCCCGCCACGAAGACCGAAATCCGGAGGCTGGCGGCGCGGCTGACGCCCGAGGCACGGCCCGGCGACCATGCGCAGGGGATGATGGATCTGGGCGCGACGGTGTGCACGCCACGCGGACCGTCCTGTGAAGCGTGCCCGCTGTCCGAGCACTGCGCCGCGCAGGCGCGCGGATTGCAGGCGTCGCTCCCGGTTCGGGTACCCAAAGCGGAGCGGCCGCAGCGCTACGGGGCGGCCTTCGTGGCAGTGCGGACGGATGGCGCGGTCCTGTTGCGGCGGCGGCCGCCCAGGGGATTGCTGGGCGGGATGCTGGAAGTGCCGTCGACGGACTGGGGTGCGGCGATGCCGGGCGAGCGTGCGGCGGTGAAGGCGGCGCCGGTTCCCGGGCGATGGCGGCGTGTGCCGGGCGCCGTGACACACACCTTTACCCATTTCCACCTGACGCTGCACATCTGGTGCGCGCAAGACGTGCGAACACCAACGCCAGACAGGTGCCGCTGGTATCCGCGCGATACCCTCGCGGGTGCGGCATTGCCGAGCGTCATGCGCAAAGTGCTGGCGCACGCATCGAGCTGAGCCGACCCCATCCTCGCCTTGAATGGCTCAGCCCACGATATACTGCCCGCCGTTCGCCGTGATCGTCGCGCCGGTAATGAAACTGGCGTGCTCGCAGGCCAGGAACGCCACGCAATGTGCGATCTCCTCGGCCTTGCCCAGCCGGCCGACGGGGATCTGGGCGATGATGCCTTCCAACACCTTCTCCGGTACGGCCGACACCATCTCCGTGTTGGTGTAGCCCGGCGCCACGCAGTTCACCGTTATCCCCTTGCGCGCGGTCTCCTGCGCCAGGGCCTTGGTGAAACCGATCACGCCCGCCTTCGAGGCGGAATAGTTGACCTGCCCCATCTGCCCCTTCTGGCCGTTGATGGACGAGATGTTGATGATCCGGCCCCAGGCGCGGCTGCGCATGCCCTCGATGATGGGTTGCGTCATATTGAAGAGCGAGTTGAGATTGACGCGCATGACGTCGTGCCACATCTGCGGCGTCATTTTGTGCAGCATGGCGTCGCGTGTGACGCCCGCATTGTTGACGAGCACGTCAACCGCGCCGACCTCTCCCTCGATGCGCTTCAGTCCCGATGTGCAGGCGTCGTAGTCGCTGACGTCCCATCTGTAGATCGGGATGCCGGTTTCGCACTGGAATTTGCGCGCGGCGGTGTCGTTGCCGGCATAGACGGCCGCGACACGAAACCCCTTCTCCTTCAGTGCAATCGAAATCGCGTGCCCGATACCGCGCGTTCCGCCGGTAACCACCGCAACTCGTGCCATGGACCTCCTCCGTATGCGAGCTTTTGTTGGCCATCCGCCCGCCCGTCATTGTGAAAGGCGACCGTAGCAGTCAACATTATGAAATATCTGCCGCAGGAATACCAGCAACGAACGCGCGACTCATCCCGCGCAACTTGCCGGGCATTTAAGAAGCCGAACCTTTCCTCACGCCGCTCAAACCGTGCTCTCCACAGAAAAAAGGCCCAGGCACGTCTCCGCGCCGGGACCTTTGAGAAATAAGGCGAACAAGCCTTTTCCGCCTGTTTGGCGGACGTTGCCTTTGCTCAGCGTCAAGCGGTATGCATCCGCGCGAGCCTGAACGGGCAACCTTGAACTCCGGCGACGAAGCATTTGTACGCGCCGCAGTTCACCGTATTGTGACCATCCGTATTCTTACGGATACGCCGCCGGAGGCAGTGCGGGCAGAGGGGCGGCCAGTTGGAAGCACGCCTCTAATCGCGTTCGACGCAGAGAGCGACACCCATGCCACCGCCGATGCAGAGCGTGGCGAGCCCTTTCTTGGCGTCCTGCTTCTTCATCTCATGCAGCAAGGTCACCAGGATGCGCGTCCCCGATGCGCCGATCGGATGGCCGATGGCGATGGCGCCGCCATTGATGTTGACCTTCGCCGTATCCCAGCCGATGCCCTTGTTGACGGCGCAGGCCTGTGCCGCGAAAGCTTCGTTGGCCTCGATCAGGTCTAGGTCGCCCACGGACCAGCCGGCCTTCTCCAGCGCCATTTTCGAAGCCGGGATCGGGCCGGTGCCCATGATCGACGGATCGACGCCGGCCTGCGCCCAGGAGACGATGCGCGCGAGTGGTATGAGTTCGCGCCTGGTGGCCTCCGACGCCTTCATGAGGACGACCGCCGCCGCACCGTCATTGATACCGCTGGCGTTGCCGGCCGTGACCGTGCCGCCCTTCGGATCGAAGGCGGGACGCAGCTTCGACAGATCCTCGATCTTGCAACCCTCGCGGATATATTCATCCTCCGAGACGACGACCTCGCCCTTGCGGCTCTTGATGACCACGGGGACGATCTCGTCCTTGAACTTGCCCGCCTTTTTCGCGGCCTCCGCCTTGTTCTGCGAAGCAACGGCGAAGCGGTCCTGGTCCTCGCGCGTTACCTGCCACTGGCGCGCCACGTTTTCCGCCGTCGCGCCCATGTGGTAGCCGTTGAAGGCGTCCCACAGTCCGTCCTTGATCATCGTATCTACGAATTCGAGCGGGCCCATTTTTTGCCCTTGCCGGAGATGGGCGCAGTGAGGCGCGAGGCTCATATTCTCCTGCCCACCAGCGACGACAATGCTGGAATCGGCATTGCGGATGGCCTGATAGCCGAGCGCGACGGAGCGCAGGCCGGAACCGCACACCATGTTCGCCAGCCATGCCGGCGTCTCGATCGGCAACCCGGCATTGATAGCCGCCTGCCGCGCCGGGTTCTGGCCCTGTCCCGCGGTCAGGATCTGGCCGAGGATGACTTCGGATACCTCGCTGGCATCGACACGCGCCCGCTTCAGGGCTTCCTGGATGACCGTCCGTCCAAGCTCATGGGCAGGCACGCTGCTTAATGCGCCGTTAAAGGAGCCGACCGGCGTGCGGGCGCCAGCGGCAATGACAATTGCCTCTTGATTACTCATCCGGATTGGTCTCCTCTAATTGCCAGGAGCGAAAAAAGCAGAATCGCCACTGGCTCTCGATTTCGCGTTCTTGTCGTAACATGGCGCGAATCGGCGAAAAAGGAAGACAAACTTTCGAGGAAACGCTCTGCATCAACGGGTTGCTATGTGACGCTATCATCGGAGCTGTGGGAAACCGCTGGTGCTGCGCACAACTATCATGGTAATTTTGCTGCAGCGCACTAGTACGCCCCGCAGGCAATCCTGGCTCACTTGCCGCGAGTGCTTGCAGGATTTTCTGTGGGTCAGGCGTACTGGCAAGTTATTGAATCGAGTGCATCTTTTCCGAAACAAGTTCGCTTGAGCGCCGCGCGGCAGATGGGGTGTGAACTTGGCGAAGGGCTGTACCAGTGCCCCGTTTCTTGAATTGCCTTCGCCCTTCGCGGCAGGTCCATTGAGGTTGTTCGAAGAACAAAAGGACATTAGCAAACCAAAGGAATCCAGTGTGGCTTTTATCTCGCAGTTGCCTTATTGCGCCCGCGGTAGAGGCGGGGGGAGATGCGGGACGCCACATTCGGGCCGCGCCAGGATCGGATAGCCATGTCGACGAAGAACCATGCATTGAACAGCAACCTTCCGCCGGCCAACGGGGGAGGCGCGGGAGGAGAAGCCAGGCCCAAACCTGTCATCATCAAGAAATACGCCAACCGCCGCCTCTACAACACCGGCACCAGCGCTTATGTGACGCTCGACGATCTGGCGGAGATGGTGCGCCGCGAGAACGACTTCGAAGTCTACGACGCCAAGACCGGCGAGGATCTGACGCATTCCGTCCTGACGCAAATCATCGTCGAGCAGGAAAGCAAGAGCAACGAGAACCTCCTGCCGATAGGGTTCCTCCGGCAGTTGATCCGTTTCTATGGCAACTCGATGGAACGGCTCGTCCCCAGCTACCTCGAATACAGTTTGGACACCCTCTCGCGCGAGCAGGAAAAATACCGTCAGCAATTTGCCGATACGTTCGGCAGTGCCGCCCTGGAGGCCATGCAGGAGCAGACACTGAAAAATCTGGCCGTGTTCGGCCAGGCGCTGAACATGTTCGCGCCGTTTACCAGCTTTGCGTCCGCGTCGGCTGCCGCAAAGGGAGCCCCCAAGCAGGCCGAAGCCCCGCAGCCGAGCAACGTCGAGATCGACGAGCTGAAATCCCAACTCGCCGCCATCCAGGCTCAGCTTAATGAACTTGCCGGGCAGAAATAGCCGCGGCTTCCGGCCATACTGCTGTCAATATTATCTTAAAGATTGTGCAAGCGCTTAACGGGGCTGCGCTCACGGCATTCTTCAGCGGCTTGTCGCTCGTGCGTGTAAACGCCGTTAACGCCATACGAGAATGGGTTAAGGGGCCATTAAACACGCAGGTGCTATCGTTTCGGGGATTGCCGGTATCCGGTTTCATTTGACCCGTTGCGGTGAGGGCTTTTTGCGTGCGTGGTACTGTTCAGGCCGCAAGGAGGAGATGGATGGTTCGGGTTCTCGCGTCGCTGCTGCTCGTGCTGACACTGCCTGCCTGTGCGATCTCGCCACCGTCGTCGATGTTCACTTCGCTGGCGAACCGGGATGCGGCTGACCAGCCGCAGGCCGCGCCAAGACAGAAACCGGTGCAGCATGCCAGTTTTTCCAATTCGATCGGCAGTATCTGGGATTCGGTGAAATCCGGCATCGGCCTTGACAGCACGATCAGGACCACCACCACGGACAATACCCCCGTACAGGCCCTGAACCCTCAGGACGCCCAGCGCCTCCTCAACATCTACCGCGCGCAAAAAGGGCTGCGCCCCGTGAAGCTGAACCCCAAGCTGACCAAAGCCGCGACAAAGCATGCCAAGGATCTGGCCAAGAATGACCGGCTCTCCCACTACGGCTCGGACGGCTCGGATGCGTGGGACCGCGTGCAGCGCGCCGGCTATCAGGCCCGCCGGGCGGCGGAGAATGTCGGGCGTGGACAGCGCACGCTGCAGGAGATCTTGCAGGGGTGGCAGAAAAGCCGCGACCACAACGCCAATCTCCTCCTGGCGGACGCCGATGAGATGGGCATTGCGATGGCCTATAACCCCAACACCCAGTTCAAGACCTATTGGGCGCTCGTACTCGGCTCGCAAGATTAGCGGCAGCGGCATGTCGCCGCCTTCACGGCGCCACGGGCTTTGCATTAAATTGATGTCCTGATGGGGGCGGACCCGCGTCCGATTACCCCGGGCCGTGCTTCTTTTCGCGAAGCCGGATTATCGTGTCTTCAGTTGGTGCCCAAGGAGGTCTGCGGAAGTCCATGGCCTATGTCGCGCTGGACCGTTTCGGAAACACCATCCACAATCCCACTCCCGCGCAGATGGAGCAATTGCTGGCCTCCTTCTCCTGGGGCGGCGTCGACAGCCACCCCGAAGTCTCGATCATCCACGAGTCGGGCTGGCGGCTGAAATATTACCCATCCGGTCTGCTGCTGCTTGAGAATGCCGCGGAGGACAAGGGACCGTGGCACATGCGCGGTCTGTCGCGCGAGGTGGTGAAGGAGATGTGGCTCTGGATGGCCAATGGCGAGCTGGAAAAGGTCGGCTCAGCCGGATGGCTGCCGGGATACGGGGCCTGATCTGAGATGCGAGGTCAATTTGCCTCAGCCAGCCGGCGGCGGCGAAGTGAAGCGGCCCAGCGCACCATCTGGCCTGTCGTCCGGCTGAAGCCGGTCTGCAGGGCGGCGACGCCGTTATCCGGATCGTCCCTGCCGGACGGCACCCGCGCGGAAAACTCCTTTGCTGCCAGCACATTGCCGCGCTTCTCGTTTATCATCCGCGCGTAAATGGCCACGGTCGCCGCCGTGCCGCCCTCTTTCGCGACCTCGATCTGGAAACTGCGCACGTCGATCGCCAGGACATAGTCGCCGTCCAGCCTGTCATGGGTCGTGAGTATGGCGCGAAATGCCCCGGAATCTTGCAGGGCCGCGACGATCTGCGACTGCAGCAGCCGCGGCAGCCGGTCGCTCCATGCGGCGTCGGCGAAATAGGAGATGCGGCCGCTGCGTGAGGACACCATGATGCGGTCGGTATCGATGGCACGCCCGGCCGTGGGCGCCTGAACGATGAGTTGCACCGGCCAGCGCTTCAGCCCGAGATCCCCCGTATCGGGGGCGTTGATGGTGTAGGTCGCAGGAGCCGGGCCGTTCGTCATGCCGGCCATGGCGCAGCCACCGAACCCAAGACACAGCACGCTCACGCGCAACAACGACAAGACGCTCATAGCGCAACGCCGCTCCTTTTAACGTCCGGAATCGCGCTGCGAGGTTAACATCTCGGCCCGCAGCGCTGTCAAACCCTATTGTTGGCCGGGTTTATATTCCGGCATCTGACTGCCGCCGAAAATGAGGCTGGACGGGTTGTGCTCCACCTTTTGCAGCACGCGGTCGAGATTCGCGGCCAAGCGCCTGCCATCCCTCATGAACAGCTCGAATTCCTTCATGCTGCGCTGAGCTTGGCGCGTCAGCGCGCTCGCCTCGTTGCCGACGGATTTATCCAGCTTCTGCGCCAGATTATGAAAAGATTGCGCTGCTTGTTGCGCCTGGGCAACGATAGAGTTGCCATCGCCGGACACCGCTGTGGAAAACTGGTTTGCGGTGCGGTCCAGCTTGTCGGCCAGCGTATTGAAACGCGCCGAGAGAACGCGCGCTTCCTTGATCAGAGCAGCCACCTCTTCCTTATTGGCGTGAAGCATGGCGGTGAAGGATTCGATATTCAGTGCCGTCCGGTGCACGACATCCGCGTTCGCGGCGATGAGTTCGTTCAGCCGCGCGAACAGCACGTTTGCTTTTGCGAGCACGTCGGGTACACCGCCGCCACCGCCCACGGTGCCGCCGCCCGTCCCGGCGTGAATGACCGGCGGGCGTTCGCCCGGCTTCGCGGTCAAGAGCGGAGCGTCCGGTGTGCCGGGCGAGATCTCCAGCGCCACCATTCCCGCCAAGCCCTGCTGAGCGATGTATGCCGCGGAATTCTCGCGCACCGGCGTGTCCCGCGCAATGGCAATGACCGCGCGGACATTGCGTGTATCCTCCGGCACGATGCGCAGTTTCTTCACCGAGCCGACACGCAGACCGTTGAAGAACACGGCGCTGGCCTCGCCGAGGCCCTGGACGGACCCGGAGAAGACAACGTCGTAGCGCTTCGACGAGCCGCCGTTCATGAACGCCTCGATCCAGTAGACGAATGCGAAGGCTACGCCCAGCACGAGGAGGACGAAGCCGCCGATGACCAGATGATTTGCCTTGGTTTCCATGGTTCTCGTCTAGTACAGCCCGCCAAGAATTCCTCAACCACTTGCCGCACCTGTTCACAGGATTTCTTGGCGGTCAAGCGTACTATTGATCAGCGCACACATAAGGGTGCATACTTCTTGGCGCATGAAGTCGGGAATGATGGCCGAGCGGATATAAGAAAGGGCGATATCTGTCAGTTGGATCACCAGCCACATGGAAGCTATGTGGCTGCGTGCCGTCCGCGCTGGTACGCCCCGCGAAGCTTTCACCGAACGAGAATGACGCGCGATCCGCCTCCTGATGGACGCATGAATTGAGCGTTCCTGAAGGTGAACGAGCGGCGCAGACTTTGGCTTTGCAAAGAGGAGCGGCGCCACGTAGAATGCCGGTACTTGCGCGGGTGTAGCTCAATGGTAGAGCGAGAGCCTTCCAAGCTCCAGACGAGGGTTCGATTCCCTTCACCCGCTCCATCGATACCTGCGCATTCCCTCCGATCATTGCCGCCGCTTCCCTTCGTGAACCGCGTCCCGGCCTGATCGCGCCACCCCTGCATCACCGGCAATATGTGCGGCTGCACCTGCAGCACACGCGCGACGATTTCAACCGCGCCGGGCACCACGTTGGCGTCGCGCTCCCAATCCGACACCGCGATTCTGCCGACACCGACGAGCCGCGCGAAATCCTGGACGCGCCATACCGCCGCCTGATCGCCCGAGATCCTCGTCGATGATTTCGACTGTCGCCCGACGGCGCCAACCAAAGTGCGATCCTGTGGGCGCGTGGCAGATGCCGACCGAGGTATCATGACCAATCGCGACCATTCTGACCAAAGGGGTCGCTAGTACAGCCCGAAGCAAGTTCGCACCGCGTTTGCCGCAAGCGCTCCTGCGAGACTGTCGAGGATAAACTGTTATGTAATCAATAACTTGCGAAGGGTCTACACCATACGTTTCTCCGGGGTACGAAGATCGCATGACACAATATGCTGCACGGATTGAGGCAGAGCAAAACGTCCCTAATTTGTTCAATCTCGCGGCTGCTACTTCAACCGCGGTGGAACTGCGCTTCATAAGGCCAGGTGAATACACCCTAAATTTTCGATTGATGTTTCGGAATTGCCATATCTTGTGCGAAATGTTATGGATTTTGCGAAGCGTAGTATTAGTAAGCGTATGTAATCAGTTATTGGGTTTGTAAAAATGTTTCGCTTTGTGCTTGTTATAGTTGCGTTGCTTGCAGGGGTCGCGTCTCCCGCTCAGGTTGCAGCGGACGGACGTGCGGCGCACGGTTTTCATCGCGGGGTCAGCCTGTCCAATTGGCTGGCAAACGCCCGGCGTCAGCCGATTTTCGAGCGTGACTTCGCGCATATCAGAGAGGCCGGCTTCGATCACGTGCGCCTGCCTGTTGTCCCTCAAGCGCTAGGCTTCAAACTGGGCGCTGGCAACCCCACCTCGGCCGCGGCACTGGATTTCTCTCGCCTCGACAGCGCGTTGGAAATGGCAGAAGGGCAGAAGCTGGCGGTTATTCTGGATATCCATCCGTATCGCAGGTTCATGAAAACCCTTGAAGGTCGGGTCTGGGCCGAAGACCAGTTCGTTGCCCTCTGGTCCGCCCTTGCGCGCCGCTACAAGGACCGTCCTGATACGCTCGCGTTCGAACTGCTCAATGAACCGCAATATTACCATGGGAATGCGCGCTACCGAGACCTTATGATCCGTACTGTGGCAGCAGTGCGGAAAGAAGACCCCAATCGCTGGCTCGTCGTCGGTGCGCCGCGCGGTTCGTCGATCAAGGGGCTCCTGCAGATGCTCCCCCTGCCGGACAGCCGCATCATATACGCATTCCACTTCTACAAGCCCTACATCATTACACATCAGGGGGTTCGGCAGGGCTTCGAGGGCATGGCGGTCCGCTATTTTCGCGCCCTCCCTTATCCGTCGCGTCTGGCTGACAGGATGGCCGCCGACTATGCACCCGGCGCACCGGACAAAGCGAAGGCGGCGAGCGAACTGGCGCAATACAGGGCGGCAGATTGGAGTGTGGCCCGCATCGCGAACCACATCCGGGAAGCGGAGGTCTGGAGCAAAAGGCACCGCGTGCCGGTGATCTGCAGCGAGTTCGGTGTGCGACGCACCAGTATTGATAAGGCATCCCGCTACCGCTGGATTGGAGATGTCCGTGCTGCGTTGGATAGGAGTGATATTGGCTGGGAGATCTGGGACTTCTCGGACCTGTTCGGTATTACGCGGCTGGAGGGGAAGACAACCAGACCAGACCCGGTGGATGGTTCGATACGGTTCGTCAACCCCGCCGCCGGACGGCGAGTGATCGAACCGGAGGCGATTGCTGCTCTTGGCTTGAGACCACGGGGGCGTCCGGAGCGCTAATGCTTTCATGAAGTAGTGTTGTCAAATAAACGCATATGTGAGCACCAAACTTCAACATGATATCAACACAGCTCAAAGCGCTTCCACCTTTGGTTGCAATTGCGGCGTCGGTGATGTAAGTTATCATCATGAACGTTGCAATCTGAGCACAGATAGTCCTGTCATGCCTGGGCAGATGATAATGGTTGCTCGATTTATAGCCAATGTCATTTTGTCATATTATCTTTGTGCGCACTGCGTTTGGGATTGAACTACTTTTACTCCTATGTTATATAATATCGCTCTACATAATTATAACATAATTGTTTAAAACTAAAGTCAAATAGGGCTGAGAAATCAGAACTTTTCATGACATATTTGTCGTCAAGTGCTCAAGAGAGCTTTCATGATAAGGACGAGTATTCCTCACGCGCAGAGAACGCGTCTCGACGCCGCTTGTCTAGGGTGATTGTGAGTGATTTAATTGCCCTTGGTGAACTCATCATCGTTATTGTCTGCGCCGCTCTTGTTAAGTTGACCTATGTGGATATGTATGTGGGCTCAACTGTGGCGGATATATCCTATCTTGGAGTTGGTGTAATAGGAAGTGTCTTGAATTTATTCGTTATGAGAGCCTTGGGTGTTCATAATCCAGACGATATAACCAAAGGCTATTCGATAAGGCGGATAATCAAAGCGTTTTCAATAACCTTCATCATACTTTTGGTGATCGCATTTCTATTAAGAAATACCGATCAGTACTCACGTGGGTGGTTTCTAATCTGGTTTGGAAGTTGCGTCTTTGCTACGATAAGCTATCGCGCACTTGCGAATGCGGCTCTGACGCGGCTCGCCCGCCGTAATCTGTTCAACCGCCGAGTAGCGATGGTCGGCGTAGAGCCGTACAGTACGCGCGTGCGCAAATATATCGAGCACAACTCGCCTGATGTAGACATCGTCGGCGTCTTTTCCATTCCGAAATGGACCGACGAGGGGAAGTCAACAAAGCTGCAGGAATTGCTGCAGGTGGGCAGGACGGTTCAACTCGATCAGATCATCATCGTGTTGCCTACCTATGATCATGATCATGTTCAGGAGATCCTGCTGGAGCTCAGTCCCCTGGCCACGCACATCGACTTCTGCCCGGGAGAGATGGCGCTGCGCGTGAAGCGGCCGTCCATCAGCTATATCGGCAAGGCTGCCTTCTACAGCATACAGCGTCACCCGATTACCGGTTGGGGTGTGGTGGCCAAGCGGGCCATTGACCTTGCCTTCGTGATCCCCGGCTTGATCATCTTTTCGCCGTTGATGCTGGTCATCGCCGCCCTCATCAAGCTCAGTAGTGCTGGCCGGATCTTCTTCGTTCAGGAGCGACACGGGCTGAACAACAATGTGATCCGCGTCCTCAAGTTTCGCACGATGACGGACGTGAAGCGCGACGGCGCGCACCAGGTCGTCGTGGGTGACAAGGGGGTTACGGCGATCGGCCGTATTCTGCGCCGCACGAGCCTCGACGAGCTGCCGCAGATGATCAACGTGCTGCGCGGAGATATGTCGCTGGTCGGGCCGCGTCCTCACGCCGTGCCGATGAATGAGAAGTATGCGGATGTCGTGCGGCACAATAGAGATTACGAGCGTCTGGAGCGCTACGCGGCTCGGCACAAGGTTAAGCCCGGTATTACTGGATGGGCGCAAGTCAATGATTTGCGCGGAATAACGGACACGCACGAAAAGATCGCGAAGCGTGTGGAGTATGATCTGCATTACATTAGCAATTGGTCGCTCTGGCTCGATATAAAGATTATCTTGATGACATTTTCGGTGGTTCTGAAGGGGGAGAACGCGCATTAGTGGCGCGCGCATGAGAAGTTTTCCACGCCTCCGCTGATGACTTCAGAGATCTAAGGCGATCAAAAAAACCAACCTTTCCGGCAGCGAAACTATAACGAGCTGACGGCAACGCATTGCTTCCTGTTTTAGATATTATTGTAACAGTACTTAATGGGTAATTCGATGAAAGTCAGCATTTTGGGGTTGGGGTATGTCGGCGTGGTGTCAGCGGCTTGCTTGGCCAAAAAGGGGCATATCATTGTTGGGGGCGATATCGCCAGAAACAAGGTTGACGCGATAAACAGCGGGCTGACGCCGATCGTCGAGGCTGGCGTCGACGCCATGCTTGCCGAAGCAGTGGGGAATAATCGTGTTCGCGCCACGCTTGATGTCGACGAAGCTGTTCTGGCAACTGACCTCTCGCTCGTTTGCGTCGGCACCCCAAGCCTTGAGAACGGGGACCTGAATATCAGCGCCGTCAAACACGTCTGCAGTCAGATCGGCGCTGCAATCGCCAGGAAAGGCCAGAAGCATACAATCGTCATCCGTTCCACTGTGCTGCCAGGAACATTGGGCAAGGTCATCACGCCGATCCTCGAAGACGCCACTCGCGGCAGGGCGGGCGAGACATTCAGGCTTGCGCACAACCCCGAGTTTCTGCGTGAAGGCACGGCCGTTTACGACTTCTTCAATCCACCGATAACCGTCATTGGTGCCACGGATCCGGAGGCGGCAGATGTGGTGGCCTCGCTTTATGCAGGGATCGACGCGCAGCTTGTCATCACTTCCACCGAAGTCAGCGAGATGGTGAAATATGTCGGCAATGTGTGGCACGCTCTCAAGGTCTGCTTCGGTAATGAAATAGGTAACCTTTGCAAGGCCCAAGGTGTCGACAGTCACGAGGTGATGAAGATTTTCTCCCTGGACCGGAAGCTGAACATCTCGCCCCACTACCTGAAGCCAGCTTTCGCTTTCGGCGGTTCGTGCCTTCCGAAAGATACCCGGGCCATCGTGTATCGTGCCAAGGAACTCGATCTGCGCCTGCCGCTGCTCGGCAGCATCATGGACAGCAACCGGCTGCAAGTTGAGCGGGCGCTAAATCTTATAACAAGTAAAAGAAAGAAACGCATTGGCATATGCGGTTTCAGCTTTAAGAACGGCACCGACGATCTTCGGGAAAGCCCGGTTGTCGAACTGATCGAACGACTGATTGGCAAGGGATACGATCTACGGCTCTACGATTCCAACGTCATCCTTGCCGCGCTCCACGGCGCGAACCGCAACTATATACTGAACGTTATCCCGCACATCAGCAACCTGCTCATGGATAGTCTGGACGCGGTGCTGGAACGCAGCGAACTGGTGGTCATCGGCAACCATGCCGAGGAGTTCGAAACCGTGCCGTCGCGGCTGCGCTCCGATCAGCTTCTGGTCGATCTGGTTCGCCTCAAAGACACGCAAGGTCTTAACAGCCGCTACGACGGCATCAACTGGGTGATCTGAATGAGCAACGCCACGCGCCCCCGACGGGTTCTGATCATTGTGCAGAATCTGCCTGTTCCCTTCGATCGCCGCGTGTGGAACGAGGCGAACGCGCTTGCCGCCGCGGGGTATGAAGTGACGGTGATCTGTCCGAAAGGCAGAGGCGCCAGCGCGAAGCACGAAGTAATCGGCGGCATTCATATCTATCGTCACGCGCTGCCGCTTGAAGCGCGGGGCGCGCTCGGCTATCTGTTCGAATATGGAAGCACTCTGTTCTTCGAGACCTGGCTTGCCTGGAAAATATTTTTCAAGCGTGGCTTCGATGTTATCCACGCCTGCAACCCTCCAGACATGATATTTCTTGTCGCCCTGCCTTTCAAATTGTTCTTTGGCAAACGCTTTATTTTCGACCATCACGATCTCAATCCCGAACTCTACATATCGAAGTTCGGACGCAAAGATTTCTTCTATCGGCTGCTGCGCTGGTTCGAGTATTACACGTTCCGTGTCGCTGACGTGTCGATAGCCACCAACAACTCATACCGTGCCGCCGCTATCGAGCGCGGGCGCATGGCGCCAGAGAAAGTTTTCGTCGTTCGCTCAGGGCCAAACCTGGAACGGCTGCGCATTGTGCCCCCGGATGAGAAGCTCAAGAAGAGCCGCAGATATCTGGTCGGTTATGTGGGGGTCATCAGCGAGTCGGAAGGCATCGACCTGCTGCTCGACGCCGTGGACCATATCGTGCGCAAAAGGGGGCGTGAGGACATTCACTTCGGCATTGTCGGCGGCGGCCCCGAGCTTGAAGCGGTCAAAGCGCTGGCCACGAGAATGCAACTTGACGATTACGTCACCTTCACAGGCCGAGCCAGCGACCAAGCGCTGCTCGCCATGCTCAATACGGCCGATGTCTGCATCAATCCCGAGCGCGTGAACGATATGACGGACAAGTCCACCATGAACAAGATCATGGAATATATGGCGCTGGGTAAGCCGATGGTGCAATTCGACGTCACCGAAGGACGCTTCTCGGCGCAAGACGCGTCGCTGTACGCCAAGCCGAACGATGTCGTCGATCTGGCGGAAAAGCTGCTGGCATTGATCGACGATCCGGAACGCCGCAAATCCATGGGTGTGTCCGGTAGGCGCCGCGTGTGTGAGCAGCTCGCCTGGCCGTATGAAGTGCCAAAATTATTGAGCGCGTATGAGCGCGCGTTTGCGGCAAAAGAACGGCGTGCGAAGCCTAGTGCCGAAATTCCGGATGGCAGCATCAGCCAGCAATGAGGAGAGGCGGAAATTTGGGGGATCGGGGGAGCAGAAGGCAGAGATGCCCCGGTTCTCATGACCGCAAGGACGGTGTGGCATGAACGCAGCTCAGATTAAGCTCGCATGGTATTGGAACCGGCTGCGCTCTATGAGCACGCCGGAAATGCTGCACCGCCTTTCTGAAATGGCCAAGCGCAAAGCGTCCAGATCGGCGGACGTGCGTTTGTTCGATGCCGGCGAAGGTCCGCTGCCAGGACTGGCGACGCTGCGTGGCCGTCTCGTGCAGCCCGATGAGGGTTTGCTGCAGAATTGGCGGGATGTGTTGGAGGCGGCGCGTCACGGACGCTATGTCATGCTCGGCACGACCTGGCTTGGTGTCGCTGGCCCCGAGAAATGGCATCTCGATCCAGTCAGCGGCCGTGCATGGGCTAAGGACCGCTATTGCTTCGATATTTCATGGCGCCACGAGCGCATGCTGGGCGACGTGAAATACACCGCGGAATTGAACCGGCTCCAGTATCTCCAACCTATCGCGGCACTCGCTCATGCGACCGGAGACAACGCGGCCGCACGTTTCTGTGTGGCCGAAATCGAAAGCTGGATCGACACCAATCCGCCGTTTCTGGGCATCCACTGGGTATCCGGGATTGAGCTGGCGCTCCGCGTCATCAGCTTCCTGGTTGTAATCGGCTGCTTAGGTGAGAATGCATTCAATCCCGCCCAAAAGCGCAAGATCCGGGATACCCTGCTGGCGCACGCCTTCTGGCTGGAGCGCTACCCGTCACGTTATTCCTCCGCCAACAATCACCTTATCGCGGAAGCAACCGCGCTGTTCGTGCTCGGAACACTCGCGCCTGATTTGCCGGGGGCTACGTCCTGGCGGGATTACGGCCGCGAAACCCTGATAAGGGAATCCTCGCGGCAATTCCACGAAGACGGTGTCGGCGCTGAGCAATCGCCGACTTACACCGCTTTTACCTTGGAGATGTATCTCCTCTGTCTGCATGTGGCGGAGGCCGCAGGCAATCCATTTCCGGCGAAACCGCGGGAACGGCTTGGCCGGGCCGGTGAATTCCTGCGCTGGATTACCGATAGCGAGGGCAATCAGCCTCGGTTCGGCGACGACGACGAAGGCCGTGTGATCACCTCACAGCTCGCGCACGAGCGGCACTATGTCAGCTCCGTGCTGGCTTGCCTCGCTGCAATGTTGAACCGGAGCGACCTCGCCCCCCCGCAGCCCGAACCGCATTTGCGGCAAGTCCTGTTTGGCGTGCCGGCGGAAAGTGCCCGCGGACCGCAAGGCGTGCGCCGCTTTGTTGCCGGCGGATACACTGTGGCCCGAACCCGCCCGGCTGGACGAGACGCGATGTTGCTATTCGACCACGGCCCGCTCGGCTATCTTTCCATCGCCGCGCACGGTCATGCCGACGCGCTCGCTGTCTGGCTGCATCTGGATGGACAGCCGATCATCGCGGATGCCGGCACCTACCTTTATCATTCCGGCGGCGAATGGCGAGATCATTTCCGCGGCACCCGCGTTCACAACACGCTCTGCCTCGGCGGCGCAGATCAAAGCGTCATGGTTGGGCCGTTCAACTGGAGCCAGAAGGCGCGCTGCAAATTGCTGTCCTGCGAGGAGAGGGCGGAGAACTGGCGGGTGTTAGCCGAACACGACGGGTACCGACGCAGATTCGGCCTGGTGCATGTGCGCTCGGTTCACGGGGACGAAACCGGCTACCTGATCGCTGACCGCCTCGAGGGAACGGCCAAGGCTGAGCCACTGGAGGCCAGCGGGCGTTTCATCATCGCGCCGAACGCCGCTCCGGAGGCGGGAGACGGCGGGCGCGTCCGGATTCATCTCGGCGGTCGGCCGCAATTGGAACTCGCGTTCTTCACTGGCAGAGAAGAAAGCGGAGTGCCGCTTCCTGCGCATTTGGAAACTGTATCCGTGTCGGAGCAATTTGGCACCCGCATGGACAGTCATGCGGTGGCATGGAAGCTTCCCGCGGCAGAAGTCAGAAAATCTTCCGTGATCACTCGGATAAGCGTGTTGTAAAAATGTCGGCTATTGAGCGCCAGGGCGCCGTGCGCCTATGCTGAAGCACATTCTTATATATACACCGGCTCGAATTGTCCCGGCGGCCGTCGGTCTGCTGAACCTCGGCATATTCACCCGCGTGCTGTCTGCGGAGCAGTACGGCTACTTCGCCCTGGCCGTGGCGATCGCCTTCGTGCTGGATGGCTTTCTCGGCCAGTGGCTGACGGCCGGTATCATGAGGTTTTATGCCGCCCGGCGAAGCGAGGAAGAAATCGATCAACTGCTCGCGAGTTGCGGGGTGCTTTTCCTGTTGCCTGCGATTGTCCTGTGCGCCGTGGGGGCCACAATCCTCTGCCTGTCCCTTGAGAGCGGACCTCAACAGACAGCGTTGCTGGTGGCTCTGCCCTACTTCTTTTTCTTCAGCCTTCAACAGTTGGTGTTGCGGGTGCACATGGCGGCGATCAACAGCATCCGCTACGCAATATTCAACATGCTGCAGGCGTTGCTCAGTGCCGCCTTCGCCATCGGCATCGTCATGCGCTACGCCGATCCATCGCTGGCCGTCATGGGGATCACCGCAGGCATTGCCGGTACACTTCTTGCTGATTGGCGGACGACGCGGCGTCTGCTCACTTTCACACAGGCGCGCCGCTCAACCATGGTTGCGGTCGTCAGGTTTTCCTGGCCGATCATGGTGGCAAGCGGCCTGGCATTCGTCAGCGCCCGGCTCAACCGCTTCCTGCTGCTGGCTTTTATGGGAGCAGGCGCGGTCGGCCTGTATAACGCAGGCCAAGTTCTCGCGGAGCAGGCGATCGCCGCAATCTTCATGATCATCGCGGCTGCAGCGCAGCCGATCACCGTCAAGGTCCAGGAAACCGAAGCGCCGGAAGCCCTGCAAGCGCGGCTCAGGCATAACGCCATCTGGATTTTCGGCCTGGGCCTGCCGAGCGCCGCCGGGCTCGCCATTATCGCACCCGAAGTCTCCACGCTGTTCCTGGGCGAGAAGTTTCGCAGCACCGCTGTTCAGATGATACCCCTTCTCGCGATAAGTGCATTCTTCAGTGGCTTGCGTGTCCACTTCGTCGTTCACAGTTATTTCCTGGCGAGAAAGCTGCATTTCGGCCTTTACATATCGGTCCTCAGTCTTGCGGTGATGGCGATTACCAACGTGATGCTCATTCCGGCTTATGGCATCCTTGGCGCGGTTGTTGCGAGTTTGTTGACCGAGGGTGTGTGTCTGATCGCCGCTTATGCGCTGACGTTCCACGCTGTGCGGTTGCCGCTGCCGTTGCTGGATATCGGCAAGATCGTGGTCGCAACCGTCGTGATGGCCGCTATTCTTCAAGTGTTGCCGGCTATGCCCTCCCTTCTGGCGCTCATTGCAAAGCTGGGGGCAGCTGGCCTCTGCATCGGCGGCATCGCACTTGTCCTCAATTTCGGCGATTGTGCCACCAAAACTGCCATGTTGGCGAAGCGTCTGCTGGCATCGTCTCCTCCACTGTTCGTAATATTCGGCAGACGCTAAGCCGCCATGATGAACAAATTTACTCTTGATTATATTATCTATGCGTCTTTATTGCTTTACCTTTTCTTGCCTGGTGACGTTCTCGATTTCGCCTACCCGTATTCAAACCCTGGCGGTTCTCCGCTCCTGAAGATTCACCCGGCCAGCTATCTCCTGATGCTCGCGCTGGGCGTAAAGCTGATGTCCGATCATCCCACTGCGTTCATCGCGTCGCAACTGAAGAGCAATGGCTGGGCCGCGCAATTTTTCCTGGCAGTCATGACTATCGCCATGATTGGCTTGCTGAAATACGGAGTCGGGGGGCTGGCATACCTGGTGGATACGCTGGCAATGGCGGCAATCGTGATCATGCTCCTGGCCCACATCTCCCCGGAGCGACGGTATCGCATCTCCGCGATGGTCCTCACGGTGGTGTTCATCAACTCGCTCGTTGCCATCGCCGAATTCCTGGCCAAGACGCATCTGCTGCCCCATGGTGCTCTGGGCGGGTCCGACTATTTTCGTGCTACAGCTTTTTTTGGCCATCCGTTGGCGAATGCACTGATTACGGTGCCGACACTGCCGTTATTGTTCGCGATGCCGTGGAGCGGCATCCGCAAGACCACGTACTCCGGCGCCTATATCGTTTCCCTATTGGCATTCGGAACCAGAGGCGGATTCGCAGTGGGGACATTCAACCTTGCTGCATCGCTGCTGGTCTATGGGGCGATCCTAGTGAAGAGGAGACAAATTCGTATCTCTACGCTGCTGCTTGCCACTCAGTTCATCTTTCTTCTCGCTGGTGGCGTATTGGCTTTCTTGGTTCTGGGAACTGAATTCGGTGCCCGTCTCGTTGGACGAGCCTACATCGACGATAGCGCAGAAGCCCGAATTGAGATCTTTCGAATATTTGACTTTCTAAGTTTTGCGCAGATATGGAGCGGTATCCATCAGAACGGAGTGCTGTTGCTTCGTGAGAAGTACACATTTTTTCGGTATCTCGAGAATTTCTGGGTTATCATGCTCATTAGCATGGGCATCCCGATGTTTGTCGTGTTTTCGTGTTCTCTACTGTGGTTCCTGTATGGGCTGCGCTCTGCGCAGAGCGATTTGTTAACCCTCGCTACGATCAGCTTCATAATACTTGCTAGCGGGAACAACTCACTGAGCACCAAGACGCCAGCGCTGACGATATTTGCTGCAACCGTTTACGGGCTGCGGCGTCCACGCGCCAGTGATGATGGAGCTAGACATGGCCAAGCTTTCCACGGACAGGCCGGCACATATGGCTGCTAGGAAGAGGGTGATGATCCTTATGGCTCTGTCCTCTCTTGACGGAACCCGAAGTTATGGCGGCGTCGATAGCGTTTGTCAGAGCCAATTAAAAGGACTGCTCCAATACGGAGGAGACCATGATTATATTATTGTCGGGTTCAATCCGGCCAATGACGCGCACCCCGAAGGAGAAAAGCATAATCTTTCCGGGAATATGACCCTGTATTGGCATAATGTGGGACACGGGCCGGGGCGCAAACAGATCTTTCCCAAGCTTGTGCGGCATGAATTACTGGTACGGCGCTATGCGAGACGGTTTGTGCCGGATGTCGTTCACAGTCATACTCCGCAATGGTATATTCGGAAGGCTCCAGGCAGCCGCAAAATTCTGAGCCTTCACTCGTACCAGCGAATTGCGATGAAGCGTGTCGGGTTTGTGTCGGACTTCGTGCATCTCCGGATCGTTCAACCACAAAGTATTATTTCCAGCGATGTGCTTACCACAGTGTCAGAAGAGATTGAAAAGCTCGTTCAGGCTCGCTTCCAAAAGCCGGTCGCGTATATCGGCAACGCCATCGATACCGAATTCGACTGCAACAGGCGCATCGATTCACCGGACGGCAAAATTCGCCTGATGCAAATTGGAAACATTGAACCGCGCAAAGGGGTATTGGATACGCTCCGAGTTGTTCATTCTCTGCTCCCGCAATTTCCGAACATCGAGCTGTGGCTCGCCGGACGATTTAATAAAAATGACGATTATTATCGTGCGCTTACGCGCTATATTCGTGACAATGAACTACACAGCGCGGTCAGATTTCTGGGACTGGTTGACAGGAAGGAGTTGATATCCCGCGTATCTCAGGTTCATATTGGTATGTTCTTGTCTCACTCGGAGACTTTTGGTCTCGCCCCACTCGAAATGCTGCTGGCCGGCGTTCCAATGGTCACGACACAGGTCGGCGTTTTTGAACGGCATTGGCGGGAATTCGCCGCACAGGGCGTTATGCTCATTCAGCCCGGGAACGTCGAACATGCGGCACAAGCGGTGTCCGAAATGATTTGCCGGAGCAACTTCGCCGCACACAAGCAAACACCGGCATTCATCAAAGATATGTTTTCACTTGAAGCTATAACAAGAAATTATGTAGAGTTATACTCGTAATGTCTAGAAATATGTACAACAATGTCATGCCGCTGGCGTCACGCCTGATCATAAAATATCACAGGGTTCATAGATATACGTATACGAGCGAGAATTTCTTGCTACGGCGTGTGGCGTGTCGCATTCTCAGCGCTATCAATCAACTGGTTATCCAGCCACTTTTTCACTGCGTGTTTCCGAAAGAAGCTCAGATCGGAGAGAATTTCATGCTGCCCCATCCATTTGGTGTCCTCGTTGCCCCGGACGCGATAATCGGGAGCAATGTGAAGATCTTACATCACGTCACGTTGGGGCATAATGAGCTTTCGGATGAAGAAAGAGGGCCAATGATCATTGGCAACAATGTCTATATCGGTCCCGGGGCGCAGATACTGGGAAACCGCATTTCAATTGGAGATGGCGCCGTCATCGGACCTAACGCCGTCGTTGTGAGGGACGTCCCGGCCGATGCCGTCATGGTCGGGATACCCGCGCGGAATATAGGTCAGCTCACCATGGGAAAATCCACTGCTGTGCGGGTGGGCTGATCCTGCGGGCAGGCGTGGCCAATGTTCCGCCGGGAGGTCCCAGCGCTGGATTTCATGGTGACGAAATGGTTACTGACAATGTGGTCGTGAGGCCGATGAAACCGACATCACCAGGGAATTTTGGCAACTTTGGAGCATCCGGAGGAGATGGTTCACTTGAACCCGAACTGGAGTCCGCAGCCGTCGAGCTGACCGGGATTGTGAAACGCCGCTGGAAGATCATCGCGGCGGTTCTTTTCGGCGTTCTGACGGCGGCGGCCACCTATGCCTTCACCTCACCCGCCATTTTCACCGCGACCACCTTCTTGCTGATCGACGCAAGGCACGCAGATATGCTGGGGGACCGCCAGCAGTCCGAGCGTCCGCAACCCGTGGCCAGTCCTGAAGTTGACAGTCAGGTGGAGGTCCTCAAATCCGAGCGGATTGCGCTCGCCGTCATTCGCAAGCTTGATCTGGTAAACAATGACGTCTTCAATAGAAAAGGCTGGTTATCCTTCGAAAAGAAGACAACACCACTTCCTCCAGCCTCCGTACGCGAACGGCAGGTCTTGAGAGGCTTCGTCGATAGCCTTTCGATTGAACGTGTCAACCTCACCTACGTCGTTCAAGTCAAATTCGAGGCCACCGATCCCGTTCTCGCGGCCACCGTCGCCAACACCATTGCGAACACCTATCTGGCAGACCAGATTGAGGCGCGCTTCGATGCATTGCAACAGGCGAGGGTCTGGCTGGACAAGCGCATTCAGGCGCTCCGTAAGAAACAGATGGTGTCTGAGCAGTCGGTCGCCAGTTTTCGCGCGCAACACAATATGGTCAGCGCCGGTGAGCAGACGGTGGGCGATCAGCAGCTCACCGACCTGAACGCGCGCCTCACGCTTGCGCGCACTCAGACTGCCGACGCTCTCGCGAAATGGCAACAGATTCAGCGCGTCGTTGCTGCCGGTGATATTCAAGCCCCAGCGCTGACCGACGTGATCGGGAATCCGAGCATGAACAGGTTGCGCGATCAGTTCGCAGATCTCGTCCGGCGCAAGGGGGATGTCGTGAATCGTGTCGGTCGCGATCATGCCGCGGTCGCTCAACTCGACAATGAAATAAAGCAGGTGCGAGAGCTAATTCTGGCGGAACTGCGCTCGGTGGAAGGGAGCATCCGCAACGAATACGAGATCGCCAAGGCCCGTATGGAGGCTTTGATCAAGGAATTCGAAGCCGCAAAACGCGCCAATGTGAGGACCGACGAAGCCTCGATCCAGTTGCGTGACCTGCAGCGCGAGGCCGACACGAACCGGTCGTTGCTGGAGAACTTTCTTGGCCGGCATGCCATAGCCTCCGAGCAGCAGAAGTTCCCGACCAGCGAAGCCCGCGTGATTACTGCTGCGACGCCGCCCCTTCGCCCCAGCTCGCCGAAGAAGAAGCTGATCCTCGCAGTCGGATCGGTACTGGGCTTGGTATTAGGTTTCGCCGCGGCCCTTCTCGTGGACCGGCTGGAGCCCGGATTTCGTACCCGGCGCCAGGTGCGCGCGGAACTGGGCGTTCCTCTTTCCGGCATCGTACCAGTCATCAGCCAAGGCCATCGCGGTGAACGCAGCACGCGTCTTGGGACACTGAAGGAACATGTACCGCAGGATCTGCCGGCGAATCGGCAAGTACAGAAGCAAAACCCTGTCATGCGGTTGGCAATAAACTCCGTGTTGTCGCGCTTCACCGATGCGATGCGATCGATACGGTTGGTCGCGGAAAGGGCTGCATCGAAACCGGGCGGGCGCATCATCGGCTTCGTTTCCACCGTACCGAATGAAGGAAAATCAACCCTCTCAGCCAATTTCGCCCAGCTTCTGGCCGACTCCGGTGAACGGGTGATTTTAATCGATGCGGATTTCCGGCGCGCCGCGCTGAGCGGCGAATTGGCGCCGGCCAACATCCCTGGCGCGGTAGAGGTCGTGATGGGGTTTTTGCCGCTTTCGGAGGCACTACTCTTCGATGTCGAAACCGGCCTCGAATTTCTGGGCAATGGTGATCGCTGTAGTGCCTCGGAGTCGGCAGCCCTGGCCAATTCGAAGCCGTTCAAACAATTCGTCAGTCAATTGAGCGCCGCGTATGACTGGATAATCCTGGATCTGCCACCATTGGTTCCGGTCGTTGACGCGAATGCGGTTGCGGAAATCGTGGACGCCTTCATTCTCGTGATCGAGTGGGGAGGGACGCCACGTCACGTCGTGACTCACGCACTTGACGCCAATCATGCGGTGAAACGGAAGCTTGCAGGGTGTGTATTCAACAAGGTGGACATGAAGCGAATGGGGGTTTATGAGCCGCAAATGAACCTTCGCTATAGTTCATCCTACTATACATCATCTCACTAAGGCCTCACCGCAAAATAATCTTCGACCCAGGGATGGCGCGGTTCGCTCGCCAGCACCTGCGGCGTTCCCGTCTGGACGACCCTCTGATCTGCCAGAACAGCGACCCGGTCGCAGATCGCGAAGATGCTGTCGAGATCATGTGTCACCATATAGACAGTCAATCCGAGGGTCTGCTGCAGGCGGAGGATGAGCCGGTCGAACGCCGCCGCGCCGATCGGATCGAGCCCGGAAGTCGGTTCGTCGAGGAACACGATATCCGGATCGAGCGCCAGGGCCCGCGCCAGACCGGCGCGTTTGCGCATGCCACCCGACAGCTCGGAGGGATATTTGTGTGCCGCATCCGGACTGAGGCCGACCAGCGCCAGTTTTAGAAACGCCAGTTCGTCCATGGCCGCTTTCGGCAGCTTGAGCTGCTCGCGCATCGGCACCTGGATGTTCTGCAGCACCGTGAGCGAGGAAAACAGCGCGCCATCCTGAAACAGCACGCCCCAGCGGTATTCGATCTCCCGCCGTCCGCGCCGGTCCAGCGTCGCCATATCGCGCCCGAAGACCTCGACGTGGCCCTCGTCCGGCGGCACGAGGCCGATGATGCTGCGCAGGAGCATCGATTTCCCCGTTCCGGACGCCCCGGCGACGCCGAGCACCTCACCGCGGTGCACGTCGAGATCGAGCCGGTCGAAAATGACCTGCGGGCCCAAACGCTTCGAAAGGTTACGGATACGGATGGCGGGGGTGGGAGCGTGTTTCATGTTTCAGAACCCCGCCGCCGACAGGAACATCGCAAACAGGGCATCGAAAATGATGACGAGAAAGATCGCCTTGACCACCGCCGCCGTCACATGCCGCCCGAGCGACTCGGCGCTGCCGCTCACGCTAAGACCGTCGAGACAGCCGACCAGCCCGATGATCAGCGCGGCGAGCGGCGCTTTCGCCAGTCCCACGGCGAAATGCTTCAGCGTGATGGTGTGGTGCAGGCGCTGGATGTAGACCGCCAGATCGACGTCGAGATAGATCAGGGCCATGACCGCCCCGCCCGCCAGGCACATCAGGTCGCCGATGAAGGCCAGAATCGGCACGACCACGATCAGCGCGGCGATCCGCGGCAGCACGAGCGTTTCTACGGGATCGATCCCGAGCGTGCGCATGGCGTCGATCTCCTCGCGCATCTTCATCGAGCCGATTTCCGCCGTGAAGGCCGACGCGGACCGCCCGGCGACCACGATGGACGTGAGCAGGATGCCGACCTCGCGCAGCGCGAGAATGCCGAGCATATCGACCGCGAACGGTTCCGCCTGGAACGCCCTGAGCTGCACGATGCCCTGCTGCGTGATGACGGCGCCGACGAGGAGGCAGATCAGCGAGATGATCGGCACGGCGCGCAGGCCGGTGTGTTCGATGTGATGGACGAAAGAAATCCAGCGGAAACGCCAGGGCCGGATAGCGATGCCCGCCGCGCAGGCGGCAACGGCGCCGAGGAAGGCGGTGAGCCGCGAAATGTCCGCCAGCGCCTCGAGCAGAGCGTTTACGGATTCCGCCAGGAAGGAAGCAACGGTCTTCTCCCGGCGTGGCTCCGGCCGGGGCTGCGCCGCACCGTCGCGCACCACGCCGAGCAGAACGTCCTGCTTTTCCGAAACGGTACGTAGGCGCACCGGAATGCCGGTTCCTTCGAGCTCGCGGCGCAACAGATCGATGAGCCAGGCGCCCGCCGTGTCGAGTTCCTCGACGGCGCTGAGATCGACCTCCGCAGCCGTGATGCGGCTGCGTTGCGCCGGGATCTGCAACGATTGAACCCTGGCATGGAGTTCGGCGGTTTCACGCACCGTCCAGCGGCCTGAAACCGCCAGCCGCAACATCCCATCTTTGACGTCCGGCGCAAGCGACGGCGCCGGAAAGCGCGTGTCCGCCGAGAGGATGTGCGCAGTTTCGGTCATGGGCGGCCGTGTTTCGTTCGCGTTCGCCAGCGGCGATGCTGCCGTCGGACAGCAATTCCCGAAGTCTTACAGTGATTCTCCGCAGTTTTTTATTCAAGACATCGGAGGAATCGTGGAGCGCGGGCGCTCAGCGGGCGGCATAACATGCAATTGGTGGAGAAGATGTCGAAGGCGAAGGCGGCACGCCGCATTCTGACGGCTGGCGCGGAGCAGAGGCTGCGGTCAGAACTAAAGGAGGATTACTTAGCCGTATATCGCCGGATATCTATGCCGCCGAACGGGCGCTATAAAGATAACGCGTTTGCGCAAACAGAGTGTTTCCGCGCAGGCCGGGTTTGGTGCCGGTCATGCAGATTGGGGAAGCTGACGAGCAACGGGAAGCGAGGGTCTTGTGTGCCCTCACCGTTGAGCTTATTGTTAGCGCGCGTGATAGACCGGGCAGCGCGCTTCGCCGTCGTTTTCCTCGGCAAGACGGTCGAGGAAATCCTGCGAGACCGGGCCGGTATCCAGAAGCCCGTTCTGCATGACCTTGGCCATGACATCGAAGGCGCCAAGCCAGGCGTCGCGGAGTTGCGGCGTGAAATCGTCGCCGAGCACTTCGTAGAATGTGTCCATGAGCGCTTTGCGCATCAGGCCGAAGTGGGCGGGAATGACACCCCATTGTGCGTGCTCTTTGCCGAGCTTGCGTATGGTCGGCATTGCCGCCTCAGCGTTGTCGAGCTGAGTTACAGGCAATGATATAAGAGAACGCAGGTGGAGGTTGACGAGTTCGGCCACCACACCCATGAACTTCTCATGCTGATAGGACATGTCGTCCCCAAACAGCTTTCTGGTTTCGGGCGCAGCTGCAAACAGCCTGTTGTAGAATTTCTCTCCCACCTGCTTGGCGATGGGAGCAACCTTCGCGAAGCTGGTATGCACAAGCCTTATCTGTGCTGGTGTCATGGCCTTCACAATCAGTAGTGGACCAGCCGGGTCCGTTGCATTGGGGCATCGAAGGCGCTGACAAGCGAAATTATTCGGATTGTGTGCCGGTATTATCCCGGATGGACATTCCCTCGGTGCCAAATTTAGCTTAGCGCGGATGATTGGAGCTGAGAAGTGTGATTGTGTCGCTCTGGCGACCGAATTTATAGGAAATATTGCGGCAAAATGTCTTGCTGTGTGTCAAATTGCTTCACTTTGTCGAGGCGTCATCGTCCGCAGACGCACGATGATCGGCGGGCGGTGGCCATATACTTCACGCGGCGGCCGTCCGAATCGTTCGTCACGTCCGCCGGAAGATACGGTCAAAAAAACTGGGCCGCGGCGGCGGCGTGGGGGCGGTCTCCTTCGGCTCGGAGGCAAAGAAATCAGTGGCGGAAGTCTCGTCGGCAGCTTCGTCCGGCAGACGCTCCAGAAACTGGGGACCGGCTACTTCTGCATTCTTGAGGCCGCTTATCATGACGTTGGCCATCAGTTCGAAGGCCGCCTGCCATGCGTCGCGGAGGTCGGGCGTGAAATTCGGGCCCAGCACTTCGCCCAGCGTGTCCAGCAGCGCCGTTCGCATGAGATCGAAATGCCTGGGCTCGACGCCCAGATGCGCATGCCGCTTGCCAAGCATGTGGATCGCGGGCAAGGCGGCTTCACTGTCGTTGAGCATGGTCACGGGCAGCGAAATAAGCGAACGGAGGTGCAGACTGACGAGTTCCTTCACGACGCTCATGAATTTGGCGTGCTGGGCTGACATGTCTTCGCCAAAAAGTACCCTGGTCTCGGGAGCAATTCCAAAAAGCTTGTCGTAAAACGCAGCACCAATCTGCTCGGCCATCGGCTCGATCTGAGGATAGCTGTTGCGCAGAAGTCTGATTTGTCCTGGAGTCATTGTGCCCAATTAGTCGACTGAGGGTGCCGCGACCCGTTGTTTACTGAACCGAGGGTGTGCCACCCGTCCGGACGAAACTTCGTGCCCGCCTCGGAGGGCAGCCACCAGCATTGCGGCAGGGTAGCGCAGTTGTTGAGTTCTGAGAAGGGTGATGCGCTCGTTCCAGGCCCGGGACCGTTAACGATCGGACACAGAAGGGATCCTCCGGCCCGACACGATATGGTCTATGAGGCCGACGCGCCGCAACCGGGCGGCAGTTTTTGGGCTACCGTGATATATTTGAAACAGTTTCCAGCGATGCGTACGCCCTGCTAATGCGGCTCGCCGCTGCCATCGCCGAGGCCCGCGGAGAGTGCGGCGGTCAGTTCCTCCATGACCTCGGGCGGAATGGAGATCGTGCTCAGCTTGCCGGGTTCGCAGGCGGGCAGAAGATGCACTTCGGCCGTGCCATGTCTGGCCCTGTCGCCCTCCTGCGGGGTTCCGTCGAGCGTGCCCATGATCTCGGTTTCAAGCTCCGTCAGCAGTGTCGCCATCCGGCTCATGCCGCGCGTTGCCGCGTCCTGCGCCTCGCAGGCCTGTCTTATGTCATCCGCGCGCTCTGCAATCTCGCGCGCCACGCCCTGGAAGACACCCGCGGCCCGCAGTGCCGCTGCTGCCGTGTCGAGGCTCGCCGCCGCGGCCTTGACCGCGCGCGTCTCCTCCGCGATTGCCGCTGGCAGGCTGTCGAACGTAAAGCGCGGCAGGGGAAGCCAGCCCGGTGAACCTTCCCGTCGTTTTGCCCGCGCAATATCCTGGCGCGCGTCCAGAATATCCTCGCGCAAGGTTGCCAGCGTCTCCATGGGGATCAATTTGTCCACCGTATGGCCACTTTCACGCATTGCCGATTCCAGCCTGCCGATGGCATCCAGCAGCATATGTGTTTCGGCCGAGCGGTTGCGCTCAAGATAGGCGGAAAGAAACCAGCGGCCGCGGCTGGTTTCGCGTATGGCTTTCTCGATAGCGTCGTAATCCGCGGTGAGCGAGGCGATATTTGGCAGTTGTTGTGGCATCGCTAATGTCCTGAAATCCGAAGTCCCCCTCACGCCGCGGCGAGGTCTGTCGCGAACTTCGGATTCGTGAAGGGCACCAGCAAGCTCGTAATCCGGTATGGTCCGGCCGAGAAGTCCGTTGAGCGCAGGTGTTGCCGAGGATGCGAGACGTTTTTCCGGCCGCCATGCCCGCCCTGCCTTGCGTGCCGCTCGCGAATGACGAAGTTCACAATCGGACTATGGGAGCAATATGTTAGCGATTGGTTTAACGCGCCGTGCAGAGTGTTGAAGAAATGCGCGCCTGGGTGCGCGCACGCAGTTTCACTCTGCGCCTCGCCGGCTTTTACATCGCCGTCTTTCTCATCATCGGCTGCAACATGCCGTTCATGCCGGTGTGGTTGCGATGGCGGGGGCTCGACGATTGGCAGATCGCCGTGATCTACGCCATGCCGGTCATCCTGCGCCCGGTGTTCACCCCGGCGATGAGTTTTGCCGCCGACCGGGCAGGACAGCCGGGGACCATCTTGAAGATCCTGGCCTGGGGCAGCTTTCTGTCCGCGCTCACGCTGCCCTTCGTTTCCGGTTTTGCCGCAATCGGCATGGCCTATTTCATGTTCACGCTGTTCTGGATGTCGATTGTACCGCTGACGGAGGCGGTGGCGATGAACGGCGCACGCGACGGCCGCGGCGAATACGGGCGGATAAGGTTGTGGGGGTCGATCAGCTTCGTGGTGATGAACCTGGCCGGCGGTGCCGCGGTGGACTTGTGGGGGCCGGCGGCGGCGATCGCTTTGTTCATCGGGTCTGCGTGCAGCGTGGTCGTCATGGTGAACTGGCTTCCCAAAACGAAACCGCCGCGCGAGGTGGCGCCGCGTGCCGTTCCGCGGATCAGATTTGCGGACTTCGTGCAGCTTGTCCGCTCAAGCAATCTCTGGCTGTTTCTCGGCGCAACCTCAGCCGTGCAGAGCGCGCATTCGGTGTACTACATCTTCGGGACGCTGCACTGGCAGTCGGAGGGGATTTCGCCGCTGGTGATCGGCATGCTCTGGGCGACGGGCGTTATTACCGAGATTGCTCTGTTCGCTTATGCCGGGCAGGTCATCCGGCGCACCGGCGCGGTGCAACTCATCCTGGTCGGCGCCGCCGCGGCGGTGCTGCGCTGGGCTTTCACGGCAATGGACCCGCCGCTTGCGATCCTTTTTCCGCTCCAGGCGCTGCACGGCCTGACCTATGGCGCGGCGCATATCGGCGCCATGCAGTTCATGCGGGAGGCCGTGCCGGAACGCCTGGCGATGTCGGTGCAGGGGCTTTACGCATCGGTGGCCATGGGGGTGGCCATGGGGCTGGTCAATCTCGCCGTGGGGCCGCTCTATCGCACCCTGGACGGCCGCGCCTATCTCGTCATGGCGGGATTGGGCGCCGCAGGTGTGGTGGCAAGCCTCGTGCTTCTGCGGCGCTGGCGAGGGGGCTTGCTGATGTTCTGAAGGGGCAGCGCCTCAGCTTGCGCCCGGCTCCGACTGGAGCAGGCCGTAATTCTCGGGACCAATCCGGTTCATCAGATCAATCTGGGTCTCCAGGAAGTCGATGTGCCCCTCTTCGTCTTTCAGGAGGCTCTCGAACAGCGCCATGGTGACATAATCGTCCTGCGTCCGGCATAACTCGCGGGCGGCGGTGTAGGTGTCGCGCGCGATGTGCTCACCCTTCAGATCGCATTCCAGCACCTCGCGGAGGTTCTCGCCGATCATGAGGGGCGCGACGGTCTGCAGGTTCGGGTGGCCTTCGAGGAAGAGGATGCGATCGATGATCCGGTCGGCGTGGCCCATCTCTTCGATGGATTCCTCGCGCTCCTTTCTGGCGAGCTTGGCGTACCCCCAGTCGGCGAGCAGCCGGTAATGCAGCCAATACTGGTTGACGGCCCCCAGTTCGAGTTGCAGGGCGTTGTTCAACGCGTTGATGACCTCGGCCTTCCCCTTCATGTGCGGATGCTCCCTTGTGCGGCGCGGAATGCCAGTGGCGGCAGCGCGTAATGAAACAGGATGGAG
The DNA here is from genome assembly GCA_050290865.1 of Rhodomicrobiaceae bacterium. Classification (GTDB taxonomy): domain Bacteria; phylum Pseudomonadota; class Alphaproteobacteria; order Rhizobiales; family Rhodomicrobiaceae; genus JARRLC01. The sequence continues at coordinate 215,074 of JBNKIW010000002.1, forward strand.
CTAGATCTGCAACCTGTGATTGCGCTGCCGCAGGCTTGTGCGCACAGGAGAATGGCGGGACGTTACGCGGTGGGAAGCTCTTGTGACGACGGGGCAGCGCTTTGAACCTCGTCCCCGGTCCGGGCACGGGCGCCGGCTTCGTCAGCCCCAGGGACAAATTGCGCAACCAGTGCCGCGCAGCGCCCGCAGTGCGGTCTGACGCCGAGCGCGTCATATACTGCCGCCGCGGTCACGGGCGCGCCGGGGGTCGCCTCGGCGAGTTCGGCGCAGGCGCGGGCAATCTCACGATGCCCGATGCGGTTGCAATGACAGATGATCACGGTTAACGCCCCGGAAACGCTTCTGGCGCAACGCCGCCATCTGGTTCTTGATCTGTTTTGTCAGGATAACACCTGCACGTATTGGTTGACAAGAAATTCCTGTGCGTCGTACGCGATCAACCTGCGCGCCGCCGCAAAAAGGTCCGCTGGGGATGAGTATATGCAGCGGGAACGGGGTCTGGGACAGGGGATAGCTTGGTGACGTTTGTTTTCGTGACGGTGTTTTGGGTCTTCTCGGTGTGCCTTCATGAGTACGGACATGCCATCGTCGCCTATTTCGGCGGCGATACGAGTGTGAAGGAGAAGGGCTATCTGAGCCTGAACCCGGTCCACTACATGAACCCGATGTATTCCATCCTCATGCCGCTCCTGTTCCTCCTGCTCGGCGGCCTCGGGCTGCCCGGTGGCGCCGTGTACATCAACGACAGCCGGCTTCGCAGCAAATACTGGTCGATCGGGGTTTCACTCGCCGGCCCCGCTACGAACCTGCTTCTCGCCTTCCTCCTCGCCTTCGCGTTGCAATTCGAAACGGTGATGCAGAGCAACGTCGCGCCGACGCTCGCTTTTCTGGTCTGGCTTCAGGTTTCGGCGGTGGTGTTCAACCTGATCCCGATCCCGCCGCTGGACGGCTACCGCGCCCTGTCCGTGTTCCTTTCGCCGCAGACCCGCGATCAATTCGACGGCGTCGCCAATATGGCGATCTGGCTCCTGTTCGCGCTGTTTCTGCTCTCCCGCGAATTCGCCACGATGTTTTTCGGTGTCATTTCCGGCTTCACGTCCGACATGGGCGTGCCGTCGTCGCTGATCGTGCAGGGCTGGCGCGATTTCTTCTTCTGGACCATGAGATAGGCGCAGTGCGAGGGGCGAAGGACGTCCGGGCCGGGCACCTTTTTCGCGCCGACGCCGCGCAAACGCCGCCTCACGCGGCTGCCTTGCGGCCTCCGCCCTGCGTTTCCTGTGCCGTCAGCGCTTCCGAGAACCGATCGAGCTGCGTGACCACCTCCGAACTCGCCTCATTGAGCCTGGCGAGCGCGGTCATGGCTCCGGCCGTATCGTTTGTCTCGTGGGCCTCGAGCGCCATCCTGGCTGCGCTGTGCACCTGCTCGTGTGGCGCGATGATCCCGGTGAAAGCCGGCATCCGAAGAACCGCCGGGTCCCTGACGCCGTCATACCATTTTCCCAGACGGCAGCCGTGATGGTCCGGGACCTCGTTGGCCCGCCACGCGGCATAGCCCATCACGGCATCCATGACGCGTTTCTTGAACAGCACGTGGTCGATCTTCGCCATCTCGCACAGCGAGCGGGGGTCGCCCTCGGCATGCCAGGTCTTGGCTTTCGCCGAGAACCGGTCATTATTCGAGCGCAGGACCTCGGACACCGTGGTGAGACGCTTCTCGTTCTCGGTCGCGGTGCTGGCCACCTGCTCGATGTTGCGCGAGATTTCGAGCGTGGCTTCCTTCTGCTGTCCGAGGATGGATGAGATCCCCTGCATCCTCTCGGACACGTCGGTGACCTGTCCGGCAATCTCGTCCATGACCCCGGCGGCCTCAGTGATTGCGCTCTGGCCATCGCCGACGGCGGTTTTCGAGCGCTCCATGTTGGTCAGGATCATGTTCATGCCGTCGCGCAGTGCGCCGATGCGCTGAGAGATATCCTCGGTCGATTTCGAGGTCTGCGTCGCCAGCCCCTTCACCTCGGATGCGACGACCGCGAAACCCTTCCCGGCCTCTCCCGCGCGCGCCGCCTCGATCGTCGCGTTGAGAGCGAGAAGGTTGGTCTGGTGCGCAATGGTTTCGATGACCGTAAGGATCTGCTCGATCTGTTCGGAAGCCTGCTTCAGGCCGTCCACACTGGAAGCGGTATCGTCCACGGCGACCGCGATGTTCTGAATGGCCGTATCGACACGGCCCATCGCGTTGCGGCCGCTGCCAACGGTATTGTCGGCGGCCGCGGCGTTGTGGGCGGCGCCTTCGCTGTTGCTGGTGATCTCCTCGACCGAGGCCACGAGTTCGGTGGTCGCCGAGGCGATCATCTGCGCCCGTTCGGTGAGATCGCGCGTGTTGCGGCCGAGGAAGGTGAGGTCCATGGCGATATCGTTGACGGCGCCGATCATGTCCGAGCCAAGCTGAAGGAAAGCGAAATTCTGGTTCTTCGCCGCCGCAGCCTCCTGCTGGATCGCCGCTTTCTGGCCTCCCGGTTGCTCCGACTCCGCCTGGCTGTCGCGAAGCCTGATCAAGCTCCGGGCCAGACCGCCGAGCTCATCGCTCTTCTCGGCATGAGGAACTTTCGCGTCGCGCTCACCTCTTGCCATGGCACTCGCGGATTCCGTCATCGCCTGGATGGGATTGGCGATCCCGCTGGCCGCGAACCCTATGCCGGCCACTCCTGCGGCGGCGCCCGCCACGATGGCGAGCCATGCGACGGTCTGGACGGCGGTGTCACCCTCAGCGGCACTGCTGAGCATGAACGCCCCCTGAGCCACCGAGCACATCAGCAGCACTCCGATGATGATGAAGAGAGTGTGTCTGATGGATAGCGGCATGAGATATGCCTTTCCCGCTTTGAAGCGTTGAGCGCGTTCGTCGCTGATCTTTGGTTGTCAACTCCTCATCGCACACCCCGTTGAATTAAGGCTGAAAATGGTGTCGCAAATTGAACCGATCCTGGCACGCCGCGGGCCGCCGCTCTTGGCTCGCGCGGGATCCCTGTCACTTATTCGCCACAGCGATGACACATTCAGTGGGAGACGCCACACTGCCGCATCCCACTCCCGCGGGGGCATGCCATACAATGGGGCCATGGCCAGCCCGGGGGCGGGCTAGGCTGGGGCAATTTTTTTGGGCAAACATTGAGGGAGTATTATGCGGAAAGTTGCGTGTGCTGCTGTTCTGGCAGCGTGTTTCGGTGTGGCCGGCGTTGCGCAGGCGGCCGATCTCAGTTATCCGGGCAGCCTCAAGGACGGGCCGTACTGGTCGCCGGCGGCGCTGTGGAGCGGGCTTTATGTTGGCGGACATATCGGCGGCGCGTGGGGTGATGTCGATGTGACGGATACTTACGAGTTCCCAATCGATCCAACCGTGGAGAGCAGCCTGAGCACAACGGGACTGATTGGCGGTGCTCAGATTGGATATAACATTCAACGCGGGCGCATCGTGTACGGCATTGAAGGCGATCTCGGATATCTCAGTTTATCTGAGAGCAAGGCCGTTGCGCTGCAGAGAAATTTGAGCGCTGCGTATGAGTTATCTGGCGGTTTGTATGGTGACCTGACGGGGCGTCTTGGCTATGCGGCTGACAAAACTCTTTTCTACATAAAGGGCGGCGCCGCGTTTCTGAATATGGACTATAACTCCCAGTACGATGGCAAGTACTACGACCAAAAACCCAGATATGATTTCAGCCACAGCAAGACTATGTGGGGGTGGACGCTCGGCGCGGGTGTAGAGCATAAGCTGAGTCCGTCCCTGTCACTCAAAGCGGAATATCAGCACTTCGATTTCGGCAGCGCTTCCTTCGAGCACGTGGAAGCAAAGCCCAATAACAGCTATAGTTGGCCGTACTTGACTACCAACGCCGAAATTTCGCCGACGGTTGATGCCGTCAAACTCGGCGTGAACTACAACCTCAACGGCACCGGCGCCGCGCTGAAATAAATTCCACGACTTGCCATCGGCTGCGCGTAATGCGGACTGGGGGCGGCCGGTGACGTGAGAAGAGGGCGGGGATCAGGATCCCCGCCTTTTTTGCCTCTGCCGCCCGCGCGCCCGTCTCGTCAGCCGGACCGGCCCGCCTTGGCTTCCCAGCGCTCCAGCAGATCCATATTGTTGCGGATATAGGGGTTTTGCGGAGCGGCGGCGGCGGCGGCGTTCAGTGTCTGGCGCGCGGTGCGGAAGTCGCCCTTCAGCATCTGGTGATAGGCCAGATTGTTCAGCACCGTCGGCGTATGCCCGGTGATCTTGACCAGCGCCGCATAGGCCCGGTCGGCATGGTCGAAGCGCTTCAGCCGGTCATAGGACGCCGCCAGCCCCAGCCACGCCTCGGCATTGTCGTGCCGCTCCTCGATGGCCTGCCGGTAATACCGTTCGGCGCGGCCGTAATTGCCGTTGCGATAGGCAGACTTGCCCTTGTCCAGCCACACCTGCTCCGGCCCGTTGCCGAAGGAGGACGTGTCCGTGATGCCGCTCCCGATCGCGGTTTCCGGCTCCGAACCATCTGTTAGCAGACATCCGCTGTTGACGAGCGCGAGCACCGCCACCGCAGCTGATTTCCAGAGATTTCCTCTCATTGTGGCCCCCCGAGGCATAAGATTAAAACAAAGCGTTCTTTATTCTGACGATTACCGGCAACGCGACGACGACCAGCATGACCGGGAAAACGTAGAGCCCCAGCGGAAGCGTCAGCTTGACCGGCAGGGCGTATGCTTTTTCTTCGGCGCGCGACAGACGCTTGTCGCGCATCTCGTCCGAATAGACGCGCAGCGCGTCACCGATGCTGGTGCCGAGCTGCTCGGTCTGCTGCAGGAGGGAGCCGAGGCTGGCGACCTCCTCCAGATTGGTGCGGCGCCAGAGATTGGTTATGGCGTCGGACAATGTGGAGCCGGCGCGCAGCTCCAGGCTCACCAGATAGATGTTGGCGCCGAGATAGGGGTAGGTGTGCGAGATTTCGCGGCTGATGCGGTCGATCGCGGCGCGCGGGCTGAGCCCCGCCTCGGTGCAGATCACCATCAGGTCCATGAAATCCGGGAAACCGTTCCGGCACTGCAACTGCAGCATGCGCTGCCGCTGAAGCAGGTAGCGGCCGGGCAGGAAATAGCCCGCCGCCAGCGCCGCCATGAGCACGGTGAATTTCGTCGATGGCGTCAGCGACACCTCGAACAGCGTCAGGAGCGTATGCGCAATGAAAGGCAGCGTGACCGCCAGACTGAAACGGATCGCCTGGAACCACGTCGCGGCGCTGGCACCGAAGAACCCGGCGCTGACGAGGGCGCGGCTGAGCTTCGACGCCTCGCTTTCGCGTTCCTTGGCTTTCTGGCCGCGCTCGACGCTTGAGAGCAGCGAGGCGTTGGCAATGGCGTTCTGGAAGCGCAGCGAACGCGACATGACCTCCCAGTCCTGCTCCGGGGCGACATCGTCCGCGCTGGTGATGCGCTCCAGCGAGGCGCGCTTGCGGATGTCCGTCCGCCGCTTGACGATGTCGCTGACCACCAGCACCAGGAGAAAGATGAACATGAACACGAAAAAGACCGCCCCGAACAGGGCGACCCCGTTCGCGCCATTCTGGCCAGGAAATATCGTGTTCAGTATTTCTTGCATCAGACGCTGAACTTCACCATTCGATACATGATCACATCACCGACAAGCATCCAGAAGAGCGCGAGGCCGAGCGCCGGTTTCACGTAAGGCTCGTTCCAGACCAGCCCGTAATAGGTCGGCGCGATCACCCACAGGATGCCGAACAGCATCACCGGCATGATGCTGAGGAATATCGCCGAATAGCGCCCCTCCGCTGACAGCGCCTTCGCCTTGCGGCGCAGCTTGAAGCGGTCGCGGATCACGCGCCCGAGATTGGCGAGGATTTCGGCGAGGTTGCCGCCCATCTTCGCCTGTATCGCAACGGCGAGCACGATGAGCGAAAGATCCGCCTGCCCCACGCGGGACCGCAGATTGACCATCGCCGTCTCAAGATCGAGGCCATAGGTGAGCTCGGCGGCGGTCAGCCCGAATTCGCCCCCCACCGGGTCGGGCATCTGCTTGGCAACCGTGCTGATGGCCACGGGAACCGCGTGCCCCGCCTTGAGGCCGCGGACGAACACGTCCAGCGCATCGGGAAGCTGCGTCTCGAATTTGCGCTGCCGGGAGTCGCGAAGCGATTTCAGCACCAGGAGCGGTATGCCGAAGCCGACGAGGCACGCCAGGGCCACGGCCAGCAGCCGCCCCGTGCCCACCAGCAGCGCGACGAAAAACGTGCCCGTTCCCAGGAGCGCCATGGAGAAAAGCACGCCGTGAACGCCGATCGTCACGCCCGACTGCAGGATGAGCCGGTTCAGGGGAATGAACGGCAGCGTGTAATGCCCCTCGGCGGACAGGCTGCGATCGCGGCGGATGCGCGTCAGCTCGCTCTGGCCGGGCGTCTCGGGCTCTGCATTGCCGAGGCGGCGGTCCACCTGCTGGCGCAGCGAGCGGTGCGACGACAGAATGAGGTAGACGGCGTTCACCGCAAGCAGAACGGAGACGAAGATCAGGACGGGAACGAGTTGGTCAGGTCTCATAGAATCTGCCCCGGATCGAAGAAATCGGCGGGGAAGGTGAAACCCTTCACCTGCAGATCTTCCATGAAACTGGGCCTCAGGCCCGTGGCGCGAAACTCGCCGCGGACCTGCCCGTCGGTGCTGGTCCCGGTGCGGATGAACTTGAAGATGTCCTGCATCTGGATCACGTCGCGCTCCATGCCGGTGACTTCCGACAGGCGGACGACGCGGCGGCGGCCGTCGCTGAAGCGCTGCAACTGCACGATGATCGAGATCGCGGAGGTGATCTGCGTGCGGATGCTCGCCTCGCTCATATTCAGGCCCGCCATGGACACCATCTGCGTCAGACGGGCGAGCGCATCGCGCGGGTTGTTGGCATGGATCGTCGCCATCGAACCCTCGTGACCGGTGTTCATGGCCTGAAGCATGTCGAAGGCTTCCTCGCCGCGCACCTCGCCGATGATGATACGGTCGGGACGCATGCGCAGCGCATTCTTGACCAGCTCGCGCTGGCGGATCTCGCCCTTGCCCTCGATGTTCGGCGGGCGCGTTTCCAGGCGTCCGACATGCGGCTGCTGCAGGCGCAGCTCGGCGGCGTCCTCGATGGTAATCAGGCGTTCGCGGTGGGAGATGTGCGTCGACAGCGCGTTGAGAAGCGTGGTCTTGCCGCTGCCCGTGCCGCCGGACACGAGGATGGTGAGCCGCGCGCGCACCGCTCCGGCGAGCAGCTCGCTCATGCGCTGCGTCATGGTGCCGACCGAAACGAGACCGTCCAGTTCGAACGCCTTTTCCGCGAATTTGCGGATGGAAACGAGCGGTCCGTCGACCGCGATCGGGCGCACGGCGACATTGATACGCGAACCGTCTGCGAGGCGCGCGTCGATCATCGGCTGGCTCTCGTCGACGCGGCGGCCGACGGCGCTGACGATCTTGTTGACGATGCGCAGAACATGGGCCTCGTCCTTGAAGCGCACTGGCACCTGTTCGAGCTGGCCGTAGCGTTCGACATACACCTTTTCGTGGGTGTTGATGAGAATGTCGGTGACGGTCTCGTCTTTCAGCAGCGGCTCGATGGGACCGAGGCCGGTGAGTTCGTCCAGAACCTCGGTGGCGAAGTCCTCCAGCTCGCGCGCATTCAGAAGGATGCGCTCCGCGCGCACATAGTCGCTCACCATGTCGGCGACCTGCTTGCGCAACTCCTCCTTCGACAGGCGTTCGAGCACGGCGAGGTTGAGGTCGTCGATCAGCTTGCGGTGAAGGCGGACCTTGGCTTCGATCAGCTCCTGGCGGATGAGCTTGCTGTTCTCCGTGCCCAGTTCGGCGAGACGGCGCTCCAGCGGCGCAACTGGCCGCGGCTCAGGGTCGAAGGACGGCAGTTCGCCACCTCGCTTGCCGTCATCGGGCAGAAATCGCTTCGACATGTCCCAGCCTCATCACCCTTCCGATCGGCACCAGGCCGCTCAAACCTTGCCCGCGACAGCGCCGTCTTTGCCGTTGATGACGATGCGCCTCAGGGCCTTCTCCAGTTTGCTTGACCGGCTGACCTCCGAAACCGGCATCCCCCGGTTGATCGCCTCCTGCACGAGATCGCCGTTTTCGGGAATGAAACCGGCCAGCCAGTCGCGCAGCAGCTGCTCGGCATCCCTCTTGCGCAGGCCCGATCCGATCAGGCGCTCGCGGTATCTGTTCACGATCACCGCGACTCTCGCCTCGTTCACGATCTTGGCCGTCAGGGCGTCCAGGATGTAGCGGGCGTGGCGCAGCGCGGGCACGGTGAAATTCGTCACGATGTAGACGTTGTTCGATCCCCAGATGACGTTGTCCATCCACGGATACCAGTTCTTCGGCAGGTCGATGATGACGTTGTCGAAGGACCGCGACAGCATGCCGAGCACCGCGCCGACGAGCCCTTCGCTGACCTCGATATATTTGGCCGGCATGCGCGGCGTCGCCAGCACCGCCAGACCCGAGGCATGGCGCGACAGCATGACGTCCATGAGCTGACTGTCGAGACGCCCGGGCGTGTTGGCCAGTTCGTCGATGCGAAAGGAGGGCGCAATGTCCAGATAGTCGGCGATGGATCCATCCTGGAAATTCAGATCGACGAGGCAGGTGGACTCCATCTGCCGCTTGTCTCGCCCGACAAGGAACGCCGTCTCGATGGCCAGCGTCGTGTTGCCCGAACCGCCTGCCGCCGGAAAGAACGAGTAGACCTCCGCCTCCTGCGCCCGGTATTCGGTCGTCGGCACGCGGTGGACGCGCTCGCAGGACTTGTAGACGTCGGTGAAGCTGCTGTCTTTCGGCAGCCAGTCGTCCACCTTGATCTGCACGAGACGGCGGACGATGTCCTGATCCAGATAGCTGGAAATGGCGATGACCGGCGTCTTGGCGAACTTGCCGCGCTTGATCCGGTCGAGTGCCGCGAGGTCGTCGGCACCCGCTGTCTTCAGGTCGATGAGCACGATGGCGGGTGTCGGAGCGAGGCCGGTCATCGACTCGACATCCGGCGCGGTGCCTTTGATCGTGCGAAGCTGGAAATGCTTCTTCTGACCAAAACCGGCGGCAAGCCGCTCCTTCAGCTCCGCGTCATGAGTGACGAGGAGCACATCGACTTGCTGATCTGAGCGCAGAGCACTTCTTCTGGTCATAGTGGCAGAACCAAGTTTAACCGGCTCACGGCTTTCCCCCGCACCGGCTTGAGGCCGCAGCTCCTCGGTAAACGCCATGGCTCAAACCTGCTTTCGCCTGCCTAATCAAATTACGCCCATCCCCTTTAGGCCTCGTGCGCCGTCCCAGTACAGCCCGCGAGCCAAATTCGTACCCCGTTTGCCGTACGCGCTTATCCGAACTTGGCTCGCGGATAAGCTGTACTAGATTCAATCGGTTGCTAGTACGCCTGATCCGCGAGAAATCCTGAAAGCACTCGCGGCAAATGGGTCAGGACTTCTTAGCTGAGGCGTACTAGTTCCTATTTCGTCGTGGCCGCCCCACCGCCGCCGCTCTTACCCTCGCCGGGTACGGTGGAAGCCGTCAGCCCGCGCGGCTTGATGGATTTGTTCTGCTGGTAGCGCGTGATGCCGAGTTCCGCGCGCTTGCCGTCCACCTTGATGTCCGTATTGCGCGCATAAGGCGGCCAGGGATCGAGCGTCTGGGTCACGGCGTTGGTCGCCTGCGCGTCGCCCGCGCCCTCGGTCAGCGTGTCGCGCCGGTCGAGATAGTCGTCGTCGAAGGCGTGAGCCGCGCCAACCGTGCCCAGGCTCAGAAGTGCAGCGATCGCGATATGCTTCATGGCCGTCCTCATCAGCGCGTCTCCTTGAATCCAGCGGTGACCGGCTCTTCAGGCTTCCAGTCGATAATGTGGCCCGTCTGTGGCCGGGGCCTGCCTGCCTTGACTTCGTGCTTGCCCAGCAGGAATTGGTCCACGTCGTTGCCCGGCAGCCTCTTGTCCAGGGGCGTGGCCATCTTCTGACCCGGCGCGCGCGGTTTGACGAGGCGCGGCGTCACGATGATCACGAGGTCCGTTTCGTCTTTCTCCCAGGCGGTCGAACGCAGCAGCGCGCCAATGATCGGCACGTCGTTGAGCCAGGGCAGTCCGCGCGTGTTCTTGACGTTACGCGCCTGCAGGAGGCCGGCGATCGCGAAGCTCTGCCCGTCGCGCAATTCCACTGTCGTCGAGGCGCGGCGCACGACGAGACTGGGGATCACCACCCGGTCGCTGACGCGGATGGCTTTGGTCGGGTCGAGTTCGGAGACCTCCGGCTCGATCTTCAGATTGATCTGGCCGCTGGAGAGTACGGTCGGCGTGAAAGCGAGGCCGATACCGAATTTCTTGAATTCGACGGTGATCTTGTCGTTGTCCGCCGAGGCGGGGAACGGAAACTCGCCGCCCGCGAGGAAGCTGGCCGTATCGCCCGAGAGCGCAACGAGATTGGGTTCGGCAAGCCGCCGCGCCAGCCCGCGCTCCTCCAGTGCTTTGATGAAGATGTCCGCCGAGGTGCCGCCCGCCAGCACCCGGCCGATCATCGCGCCGAATGGAACCGCGTTGGTTGCGAGGCCAGCCGCGGCGTTGTTGATGAGCCCGTTGACGAAATCGCCGCTATCATCGGTGCCGATGCCGCCGATATTGCTCTCCACGCCGGTGAAGCCCGCCGCCTTGTTGCCGACGACGGTGGCGTTCACGCCCAGCGCGCGCGTCGCCGAACGGTCGGCCTCGATGAAGCGCACTTCGAGCTGTACCTGCTGCGGCGCCGCGACCCTCATGGCGTTGGTGATATCCGTGGCGGGCGCGATCTGCTTCGCAAGCGTCAATGCGGCGGCCATGGCCGGGGCATCGGCGGCGGTGCCGGAGAGCAGGATCTTGCCGTTCACAGATGACACCTTGATGCCCTTGCTGCCAGGGTTCTCCCTGATGCGCTGGCGCAGGCCGGTGAGATCGTAGGTCACCTCGAGGTCGATAATGCCGAGCACCGTCTTGCCCTTGTTCAAGAGCGACAGGCGCGTGACACCGACCTTCTTGCCGACGAGGTAGATGGTGCGGTCGGTGAGCGGCACGACGTCGGCGATTTCGGCATTGCCGATGAGCGCCTCGGAGAATGGCGCGCCGATCTTGATCGTCTCGGTCTTGTTCAGCGTCACCTTGACGTCGATGCGCTCGGCCTCGGTTTGCACCTGATAGATGGAATGCGGCGTGACGACGGGCTTCCTGGGTCCGGCGTCGGCCGCGGTTACGCCCAGCAGCACCGCGATGCCCGCCAACGCCACGCTACGCAAGGCCCGCATGCGTCCGGCGGTTCCCACCGCCTCGTGCCGGTCGCGGCCAGCTCTCAAAGTCAACATCCCCACATCCCCCTCGAATACCCCAGAAATCTTTAACGCCACCCATCGGGGCGGCCAGAGCTAATGCCTCAAATACTCATGCCGCCAGCCAGCACCGCTCTGCGGCTCCGGTGTCACGCGGTACTGCTTGCGCTCGACCGCGCGTGTGACGGTGACGACCGGCCCGCCCGGCGAGTCCGCACTGGAGTTACCTGGCGCCTTCAGCTGACCTTCGCCGGGCAGGAAATCCGCCGCGGAAACCGGCCGCGTCTTGCCCTTGCTGTCTTGGACACGCTTCAGCGCCAGGGAAAGCTGCCCGACATTCCCCGCCAGGATCAGCTTCTGCGCGTCCTCCGTCGTGACTTCGACGGTCACGGCCTTCGGCGGCGAGGTCTTCGCCTTGCGCTCCGTCATTTGATCGACCGCCAGCACGCGCACGCTCTGCAGCAGCACGACGATGCCCGGCTTCGATTTCACCGGCGCGCCGCTGTCGGTCGCCTTTTCGCTGTAGGTGAGGAAGACATCCACATAATCGCCCGGCTGGACGAAGCCCGCGACACCGGCGACGTCGTTGACGCGGATGGTGACCGCGTTCATGCTCTCGCCCATCTTGGCCGCGAGCGGGTTTTGCGCGGTGCCGGTGAGCTTGTATTCAAGCACCGGTTCGTTCTCCGCGATGGGCGCCTGTACGGTGCGTGGCGCGCCCGGCTTGACGAGCGGGCTCACGCTGAGGAATGCCCCCTTGGGAAGTGTCTCGCCCGCCCAGGGCATAGTGCGCAGCGCGGCCTTATTCAGCTTATCGCCGGGTTTGAGGTCGCGCGCAGCAACGACGATCGCACGCGATGATGCCGCAGCCTTCGGAGCGCTGGGTTGACTTGCGAGCCAAGCGCGCGAGAGCAACGCCGCAAGCACCGCACATACAAGCGCGACTGCAAGCATCATGACGTTGCTCATACGCATGGCGCGTCTCCAGCCTCGGTGTCGGCCTTATGTTTCGCTATGATTAGGCGGGAAGTGTGATGCCGAGCGCAGTTGCCAGGGCTTGCCACTGCTGGAGGATCCAGGTGCCAAATGCGCTGATTATCGTCACGGAAACGGCGGTGACCAGGCCGAGCAGGATTGTATATTCAAGCAGCGACGCGCCGCGGTCATCGCGGGCAAAATTCTTGACTAGCGTACTAAATTGTTTACGCATTCACTCACTCCAGCAGTGATTCATTGCACGGATGGGGTCATTTGGGGGATCGTGCTTTTCCAGGGCGGCGATCCCTCAAATCGTTCCTGCGGGCTGTCGCCCTGCGAACTCCTTGCATTAAGGGTGAGTAAGGGAAAACCCGCAACAACCTGAAAGTTGTCATTAACCAAGGCACACTTCAGGGTTGCCGGAAGTTCAAGTACAGCAGTAGACAGACGGGTTCGCCTACTGAGCACCGCACGGGCGACGAATTCATGCGTGCGCCATGATGTCGCTGCCCGACGCTCCCCTCTATAAGAGTGAGCATCGTATTTGCTCTTGGATCACGACAAAGAACCGTAAGCAGTATCTCTTAATGGCAAGATGAAGGTCCGTAATTTTCCCTACGTTATTCTGGTGTCTAATTGCCGGCTTTGGTCTGGGCGACTGATATAACACTTGGCGATTGCGCCCCTGCTCGAATTAGGGGTGTGAATGTCTGTCTCCAGGTGGTGATGTCCGGGAGGCCCTCGACGGGACCAGTGGCAAAAAGCACGAAAAAACCGGCTGTTGCACTGCGATCACAAGATGGCAGGAAGTGCGGATGGACTCGCAGATTTGTCCATAAAATTTGAACTAACCATAAATCACCCGTTGTCGCGAGGGTGGTAACCACGCGGTTCACACGCAGCATCGCCGCAAGTTCGCCGTGCGAAGTCTTGTTTCCGTTTGCCGTAAAATCGAGTATTTGCGCCCGTGTTACAGCGTTTCATCAAGAGCTGGATGCGGAATGTCGTTCACGCACTATTGGGGAAGATGGCGGAAATTTAGGCAGCGTTCGGATGCCCGGGGCGGGCGCCTCCGTTCAGCGGCGCCGGAGCACAGGCGTCACGCCTTGCCGCTCCCGACCTTGGCCAGACACTGGCTGCGGATCTTGTCGAGTTCGGCGAGTGTCTCCTCGATATCCCGGCGCCTGGTCTCGAGATTTGCGATTGCCGCGTCCACCTGCTCCAGGAGCATGCGCGTCTGAGCTTTCTGCCCGGGATCGGCGTCGTAGAGGTGCAGATACTCCGCAATGGTGCTGAGGCTGAAACCCAGCCGCTTGCCGCGCAGGATCAGGCTCAGCCGGGCACGGTCGCGCTTGGTGAAGACGCGATTGGCGCCCGCGCGTTCCGGCCCGATCAGCCCCTTGGATTCGTAAAAGCGGATAGCTCGCGTGGAAATCTCGAACTCGGACGCCAGATCGCCGATGCTGTAGAGCTTCGGCGCGCCGGCGGACTGGTTCGTTTCCTCGTCGATCGTCTCAGGTTTTGCGGGCATTCGTCCTCAATTCTGCGCGCAGTTCCTTTTTCGACAGCTTTCCGATCATCGTCTTCGGCAGCTCTTCACGAAATTCGATCCTGGCGGGCATCTCGATCTTCGACAGCTTCGGCCCCAGGAACTGCATGAGATCCTCAGCTGTGGCCGTCACCCCATCGTGCAACTTGACGAAGGCGATCGGCGCCTCGCCGCGATAGTCGTCGGGAACGCCCAGCACGGTCGCTTCCTCAACCGCAGGATGCTCGTACAGAGCCTCCTCGATACGGCGCGGGTATACGTTGAACCCTGAACAAATGATAATGTCTTTTATACGGTCCACGATGAATGTATAGCCCTCCGCGTCCATGTAGCCGACATCACCGGTGCGGAAAAATTCCCCGGAGAACGTGTCCGCCGTTTCCTTCGGCCTCTGCCAGTAGCCTTTCATCACCTGCGGGCCGGCAATCGCGATCTCGCCGGTCTCGCCGAGCGGCATCTCGCGGGACGGATCTTCGAGCGAGCGCATCGACAGCCGCGTGCCGGGCACGGGGATACCGATGGAGCCTTCCTTATTGGCGCCCGCGAGCGGGTTGGCGGTGGCGACCGGCGCGGTCTCCGACAGGCCGTAGCCTTCGACGAGGTCGCAGCCCGACACCTTCTCGAATTGGCGTTTGATTTCGAGCGGCAGCGCGGCACCGCCGGAAAAGCAGAATTTCAGCGACGACAGATCGTCGGAGCGGAGGTCGGGCGAATTCAGGATGGCGGTGTAGAGCGTTGGCACGCCGGGCATCAGCGTGGGCTTGGTCTTGCGGATGAGCTTGAGCCCGCTCTTGATCTCGAAACGCGGCACAAGGATCATCGTCGCCCCCATGCCGACGGAGAAGTTCATCGCCACCGTCATGCCGAACACATGGAAAAACGGCAGAATGCTCATCATGCGTTCCATCCCCCGGACGAGCCCCGGCGCCCACATGTTGAGCTGGTCGATGTTGACCGTCAGATTGGAATGGGTGAGCATCGCCCCCTTGGGGACGCCGGTCGTACCGCCGGTATATTGCAGCACCGCGATATCGTTGTCCGGGTCGATGGCGACCGGCGCGGGACGGCCGTCATTGGCGAGAAGATCGTCCAGCGCGATGATCTTCGACGCCTGCGGCGAACGCCGCCAGGCCACGAGATCCTTACCCTTGAGCAGCTTGAAGGCCAGCGCCTTGACGCCGGGCAGGAGCTCCGCGAACGGGCAGACGACGGCCTGCGTCAGCGCACCGGAGGCAAGCAGCGCTTCGACCTTGGGAAACAGCGCCTTCAGATCCAGCGTGACCATCAATGAGATGCCGCTGTCCCGCGCCTGATGCGTCAGTTCCTCCACCGAGTAGAGCGGGTTGAAATTGACGACCGTCCCCCCCGCTTTCAGGATACCGTAATAGAAGATCAGGTAGGTCGGCGTGTTCGGCAGCAACAGACCGACATTGACGCCTTTTGTCACGCCGCGCTCCTGCAGCCCGGCGGCCACACGATCCACAAGGTTCCCGATCTCCGCATAGCTGAGTTCCTTGCCGAGGAAAAGCGTCGCGGCCCTGCCGCCGAACTCCCGCACCGCCGCGTCCATGAGATGAGGCACGGGAACGCCGGTCAGCCGCGCCTGCCAATCGACACCGGCGGGGTAGGTCTTCAGCCAGGGATAGCGCGGCCCGCCGGCGGGTGGCGGGGGCACTGCGGCGCCATTCGCTTGCTGCTGGTTGCGTTCGGTATCCATTCTTTTCCTCTTATTGCCTTATTCGCTATCGTCTTATTCGCCAGACGTTTCCCTCGACACGGTCGGATAGCCGCGAAGCGCCTGATTATTCGGCTTTTCGGCGGAATTGGCAATCTTAACGCTCGGTTTCCACCATCGGCCGCCGCGCAATCCGGTGCAATGCGAATTCAGCTGGGAGGAAGCCCTAGACTCACCGCCATTTTGCGTCTATCTGGAAAAACACGATGAGCCGCATCCGGCGGATGCGGAGTATACTCGCCTCGATTCGAGGGCAGGGAGAGCACTATGGACGATGTTGCCAGCCAGATCATCGGCATCTTGAAGAAGAACATGAAGGATCCGCCGGAGACCATTTCTCTGGACACCAAGCTCACCGATCTGGAGATCGAGTCGCTCGACCTCGCGGTGATCGTGTTCGATATCGAAGACAAGTTCGGCATCCAGATTCCCTACAACGCGAATGAGGAAGTACAGGATTTTGCGACCGTCGGGTCGGTGGTCGAGCGCGTGAAGGCGCTGATCGAAGCCAAGACAGCGGTCGCCTAGACCGGTGTCTCTTCCTCAACAGCAACCAGCCGGCGGATTAAGATAAAGGCAGACCATGACGGGGCCCAACGGGACAAGGCGGGTCGTCGTAACCGGCATGGGCGTAGTGGCGCCCACCGGCATCGGCGTGAGTGAATTCTGGACGAACATGCGAAACGGGACATGTGCGATCGGCCCGATCACGCAATTTCCCTTGCAGGATCTCTACATCCACATCGCCGCCGAGGTGAAGGATTTCAATCCGCAGAAGCACAGCCTCTCCAAGATGTTGCTGCTCTCCGACCGCTATTCGCAGTTCGCCGGAGCCGCCGCTTACGAGGCCATGGCTCAGGCCGGATTCGACGGCAAGGTTCCCGACGGTGAGCGCGCGGCCTGCGTCATCGGCTCGGGGATCGGCGGTCTGGGGACGCTGGAGAAGGGCTATGAAGATCTCTTTATCCACAAGAAGCCGGCCACGCATCCGCTGACGCTCCTGCGCACCATCGGCTCTTCGGCCGCCGCGCATGTGAGCATCGACTTCGGCCTGCGGGGGCCGTGCTTCGGTACGGTGAGCGCCTGCTCCACCGCGGCGCACGCCGTCGGTCTGACGCTGATGATGATCCGCTCCGGCATGGCGGACTTTGGCGTCGCGGGGGCGTCCGAAGCCTGCCTCACCTATGGCACCATGCGGTCCTGGCAGGCCATGCGCGTGCTGTCTCCGGAGGGGTGCTGGCCGTTCGCGAGGCGCCGCAACGGGACCGTGCTGGCCGAAGGCGCGGGCATCCTGGTCCTGGAAGAACTCGAACACGCGCGCGCCCGCGGTGCGAAGCCGCTCGCCGAACTGATGGGCTTCGGCATGACATCGGATGCCGCGGACATGGTCAACCCCGACATCGAGGGGCCATCGAACGCCATGCGGCTCGCGCTCGACGACGCACGGCTTTCACCCGGCGCTATCGACTACATTAACGCTCACGGCACCGCGACGACCGCCAACGACATCAACGAGACGGCGGCCATCCGCAAGGTTTTCGGCAAGGAGGCCGACAAGCTCGCCGTGTCGTCCACGAAGTCCATGCACGGCCACTGTCTCGGCGCGGGCGGCGGTGTCGAGGCGGTCGCCAGCATCATGGCGATGCAGGACGATTTCATTCCCGCCACGCTCGGGATGGACGAGCCGGGCAAGGGCTGCGATCTCGATTATGTCCCGAATGAAGGCCGCGCGCAGAAGGTGACCTACGCGATGTCGAATTCCTTCGCTTTCGGCGGCCTCAATGCGGTGATGGTTTTCGGCCCGCCGCCCGCGTGACGGCCAGCGCTGCTCAGCACGCACCGTCGTTCGGGATGGATGAGGTCAGGCGCGGCCGGAAGAACGCGCTGGACTTCAGGTCGTGTGTTCCCAGCAGGTACAGTCCGACGACGGGCGTGAACTGGTAACTCGCCTCGACCAGAATGAGGCTGGAGCCCGGTTCGGTCAGCCCCGCGGCCAGATCTTTCACCACGGAATCCACGGTGCGCGCCGTACCGCCGCCTGTTGCGCAGCTCCACGCCACGGTCCTCTCGTTGGCGTCGTCGGCAACGACGCTGCTGATCACGAGCGACATCGGCGCGTTGCTGTACGGCTTGATGAGTTCGTTCGCAACCAGCACGATGTCGCTGTAATCGGCGCTCGTCAGCGTCTCCACCTGGGACACGAGGTCGGCCGTCGTGGCAGCGACGCTGTCAACCTTGCGGCTGACGCTGAACGCCTCGCCGAATTCGACCAGTCCGAGAAACAGCACGACCAGGATCGGAAAGACGAGCGCGAATTCGATCAGCGCCGTTCCGTTCTCGCGCGCGAGGAAACGGCATCTAGTCAGGCGGCGATATCGTGTGCGGAATACCATCTCGCCCGCCTCCTATTCCGGGAACGGTTCGTTGCGGAAGGCCACAGTGGCGCGCAACAGCCGGTTTCCGCTCGCCATGTTCGACAGGCTGACGCCGGAAATGATGTTGATCAACGGCCATTCATAAAAGCTCGTGACCAGCACGGTCCTTTCCGCGCCGCCGGGGGCGTAAGTGAAGCCGCTTTCCTTGAGGTTTCCCGCGCCATCCAAGGGCGATGGCGGAGTGAGGCTGGCGAAATTGTCGAAATTCTGCACATCGATGCGCAGCTTGGTGGTGCAGTTCGCCAGTAGCGACACGCGGTTGCAGATCTCTGTTTTGAACCCGGATTCGTCGATGCCACCACTCTGAACCCGGCCGGTGCGGATGAGCCTCGCGGCATCTTCGGTTGCGTTCTCCAGTTCGTAAGTCCCCCAGAAAACGAAGCCAACCTCGAAAATCCCGAACAGCAGGATGAAGAACGGCAGCACCACCATCGCGAATTCGATGAGCGTGGCGCCGCGCTCCGAGCGCCGCACGCCGCGCAGCAGCTGCCCCATCCGCCTGCGCCATCCGCATGGTGGCGTCACGTACTCCATGGCATCCCCATCCTGAAACCTGTTTTCCGTATTAGCCGGAACGCGGCGGTTGTGCAACGCGGGCTGATTCGCTGCCTGTGGGTGGGGCTGCGCATCGGTGACTTGGAAGCGTAGCGCCATTCGTGTATGTCTGGCAGGGGAATTAGGGGGTTACGGCAAAGAGATATCGCTTTGGGGGGCGAGATGGTCCGCGGATTTCTTGGGGCATTGCGGCTTTTCCGCTGCGGCGACAGGGGCGCCGTTCTCCTGATCTTCACCATTTTCGTCGTGCCGTTGCTGCTCGTCGTGGCGGTGGCAACCGATTTTGCGCAAGTGCTTTTGGTCAAAAGGCAGTTGACGAGCGGCGTCGATTCCGCGGCGCTGACGCTCGGCACGCTGCCCGGCCTCACCGACGCCGAGGCCGAGGCGAAGGCCGAAGCCTATATCCGCGCGCACTACACCGAGAAGATCGGCACGTTGAAGGACTACGCCGTGGACCACGCCAAGCGCGCCGACGGCGTGATGGACGTGACGGCGACTGCGGAAGTGCCCACGACGTTCCTGCGCGTCGCGGGCTACGATGTGCTGACCGTCACGGTGAACTCGCAGGCCACCCGGCAGGAGAACAAGCTGGAAGTGGTGATGGTGCTGGATAATTCGGGATCGATGAATTCGAACATGCACGCCCTGAAGACGGCCGCGAATTCGCTCGTCGATACACTGATGGGTGCCGATGCCACGTCGGAGTTGGTCAGGATCGGGCTCGTGCCGTTCATGGGGGCGGTGAATGTGGGGCCGGTCCGCGGCGCCTGGTGGCTCGATGAGGGGCATCCGACAGCGCAGAACAACGAGAATATCAGACTTGCCGACGGCGTGAGCCTGTTCACGCTGTACAAAGCGGTGGGGGAGAGCAATCCGGGCATCACATGGCGCGGCTGCGTGCTTGCGCGATTGGAACCTTACGATGTGACCGACACGCCTCCCGATCCGCTCTATGTCGATATAAACACGCTATTCACGCCATTCTTTGCGCCCGACGAGCCTCATGGCGCGGTCAACGACTATATCCATGGCGCGGACGACCAGGGTGACCCGCAGAAATACACGGGCGGTAAAGTCACCGGAAATGGTAACACGCATGGGCCGAACGCCATGTGTCCGCCTAGCGCGATACAGCCGCTGACCAACGTCAAGGCGACGATCACGAACGCGATCGACGGCATGGAAGCCGTGGGGCAAACCGTGCTTCCTCAGGGGATGGTCTGGGGCTGGCGGGTGATTTCGCCGGGGGACCCGTTCAAGCAAGGTGTGCCCTACACGCAGACCGATACGATCAAGGCCATCGTGATCATGACCGATGGCGATAACCAGGTTTGCGAGAAGCAGTGCACCCCACGGCAAATCGAGCTGAATGAGTCCTATTTTTCCGCCTATGGCTACTCGAAACAGGACCACCCCCGTCTCCTTCCTGACGCCGTGACGGCGCTCAACGCCAAGTTCAGGACCGTGTGCCAGAACGTCAAGGCCATCAAGGGGCCGGATGGCAGGGACGCGATTACCATCTATTCGGTCGTGTTCGGCTCCCCGAGCACGGCCACGCAGGAGTTGATGCGTGATTGCGCCTCCGACGTATCGAAGTTCTATACGGCGGACACCGCTTCCGAACTGGTGACGGTTTTCGAGAACATCGCCACCGGTCTGAATCGGCTGCGGGTGACGAAATGACCGCTGCTTTCGTCGTCTGGCTCGGGGATGCGGCTCAGGTCCTGCCGCGGGCGGCGATGAAAGCCATCAGCGTGCCCGTTGCCGCCGGACCTTTCATGCCGCACTGGGCATGGCCGTGGCTCGTGTTCGGTGCGCTCGTGCTGCTGTTGTACTACGTTTTCCGCCGGTAGCGTCGCGCGCGGCCGCATGCTTTACGTAAACGTAAGGCGATGCTAGGATGCGTCGTCTGGCGGCGCTTCGTCCGCAACGAGGCGTGCCCGCGCAGGCAGGAATTGGGGAGGACTATTCATGCGTATCTTCACAGCGGCGCTCGCCTGCGCCGCGTTTCTTGTTATGACTTCGCCCGGCGCCCAGGCTCAGACCGCGGGGGACGCCTTCGGCATCTGGCGGCACCCGGAAAACGGCTCGCACATCAGCGTTTACAAATGCGGCAAGGGGCTTTGCGCCAAGGTCGTCAAGGTCACGGACCCGTCGCGCAAGGACGTCAACAATCCCAATCCCAAGCTGCGTTCGCGCCCGGTCGTCGGCGTCGTGATCATGAAGGGTGCGAAGAAGTCCGGCGGCGCCTCATGGTCGGGGAAGCTCTATAACACCAAGGACGGCCAGACCTACAACGGTTCGATCACGGTGCTCGACAAGCAGCACCTCAAGCTGGAGGGATGCGTTCTCGGCGGGCTCGTCTGCCAGGGACCGACCTGGACGCGGATCAAGTGACCGGCAGCCGCCACATGTACCGATAAGGCGCGGTGCTGCGCACGGATGGCGTGACTGTTACTCTGGCCATCGATGACGTAGCGCCGCTGTCTTCATCGTCTTGATTGTGTTTTCCGCACCCTGGCCGGTGCCGAGCGCGGCGTATGAGCGAATATCCGTTCGCACTGCGTAGGGGAAGGTTCTGAAGGACGCCGGACCAATTCAAGATTGATCGTAACTACTTGAAATGATTGGCAAATATGGAGCGGGTAGCGGGAATCGAACCCGCGCGTTCAGCTTGGGAAGCTGACAGGCTACCATTACATCATACCCGCGATGCGTCAGGAGACTACATAAATGCGATCGCGCCGGTCAATAGGAAGTTGCCGCGTTGCAGGGGCATCCGGGCACCAAGGGCGCACGGAACCACGACATGTTGCTCCGCGCTTGCCGTCGTGCGTTCCCCCTATTCTTCCGCCGCCTCTTCATCGAAATGTAGCCCCGCGGCCCTGAGCCGCTCTTTCAGGCACCCGGCGGCGCCCGCGAGGCGGTCCGCGCTCGTCGCCCTCAGGACGAGATGCACGCCCATGCCATGCTCCCAGAAGTAGGGGTAGCTGCCCATCAGCACGTCGGGAAATTCCGCCTGCGTTTCAGCGAACACGCCCGCCACATTGCCTTCCATCTCGCGGCTGTGAATGGTGCAGGACAACAGCTTTCGCCCGGTGCGCAGGTGTGGCGTGACCTCCTGCAGCATCGCGGCCATGATGCGCGGCACGCCCGCCATGACGATGACGTTGCCGATGATGTACCCCGGCGCCTTCGAAACGGGATTCGCGACCAGTTCGGCGCCGGCGGGAATGCGCGCCATGCGCAGCCGGGCGGGCGTGAGATCGGCCTCCGCATAGCGTTCGCGCATCATGGCGACGGCGCGCGGATCGATCCCGGCGGTGACGCCGAACGTTCTGGCCACGGCGTCGGTAGTGATGTCGTCATGGGTCGGGCCGATGCCGCCGGTGGTGAACACGTAGTCATAGGCCACCCGCAGCGCGTCGAGTGCGGCCATGATCGCCGCCTCGTCGTCGGGTATGATGCGCACTTCGAGAAGGCGGATGCCGATCCCCGTCAGGTGGCCGGCAAGCGTGGCGATGTTGGTGTCCTTCGTCCGGCCAGAGAGGATTTCGTCGCCGATGACGAGGAGTGCCGCGGTTACGACGGCGGCGGGATCGTTGTCCGGTTCTGAATGGCGTTTCGGCATGGTGCTTTCGTTAAAGGCCTTCGGCCGCCCAGACAAGGATGGCATTATGCCCTGCCCCGCGCAAGCCCGCGCCGTAGGTCTGCCGCCAGCCCCCGGCGAGACGCGACGCGACGAAAGGTTCGGCGATGTATGGCGGGGCGTTGACGAGCAGGAGCGCCGCTTCGGCGTCGAGCGCGAGATCGGCGAGCACCTGTGCCATCAGCGGCTGGTCGATGAGCTGTTTCTGGAAGACTGTCCGGTATCTGGCATGCCGCAGCGCGTTCGCCAGCATGAACCGCATCAGCCCCGCCGAGGCCAGCGCGCAGTCGAGCCGCGTCAGCGTCACCATCTCGATGATCGCCGGGACGCCGCGCCCTTCCTCGCCGAGGGGCTCGGCCCGCGTCATGTTGGCTCGGACGTCGGTGCCGCCCTGCTTCTCCGTCATGCCCATGCCGACGGTGATGGATGTCTTGGTGGCCATCGGCTTGTCCGATGGATCATAGGTGCGGCTGAGAAGCTGCGGCAAATGGGCGCGCAGAAGACCGTCGTCGCGCTGCAGGGTGGCGATGGAGGCATGCGTCATGGTCATCACCGGGCAGATGTGGCCCGCTTCGGCCTGGGAGATCATGTAGAGCCGCGCCCCGCGCGCCACCTGCACCCCCGCCTCCGGAGCGCCGCCGGTTGCCAGATGGTCCCAGCCCGCGGCAGCCCCTCACGGAAGGACAGTGCCATCAGTTCGTGATAGGCGGGGTGGAACGCGACCCGCTCGACCGCCTCCATGAGGGCGCGGTCGGTGGCGTAGAGACCGATGTCCTCGAACAGGGGGCTTTGATTCAGGACCTCGTGTGTTTCACCAGACTGCCAGCTCCGGCCTCTGCCGTCGCTCTCCGACATTTGCACACCTCAGATCATCCTGCTTGCGATGCAATATTGCCGCCATTATAACAAACGCCCGATGAGCATCGCCCCGGCTTCACACAAATTCTATTTCACGCACAGACATCTCCTCGGCATCAAAGGGCTGAGCGCGGAGGAAATCAGCGATCTGCTCGATCTGGCGGATGCTGAAGCGGAGTTCTCGCGGCAGGCCGGCGGCAAGAAACGCGACATCCTGCGCGGACGGACACAGATCAACCTCTTTTTCGAGTCGTCCACGCGCACGCAGAGTTCATTCGAATTGGCGGGCAAGCGGCTCGGCGCCGATGTGATGAACATGGCGGTGAAAGCCTCCTCCATCGACAAGGGCGAAACCCTGATCGACACGGCCATGACCCTCAACGCCATGCGGCCCGACATCCTCGTCGTCAGGCACAGCGCCGCGGGGGCGGTGGAGCTCCTGGCGCGCAAGGTGGACTGCGCGGTCATCAATGCGGGCGATGGCGAGCACGAGCATCCGACCCAGGCGCTCCTGGATGCGCTCACGATCCGCCGCCGCAAAGGGCGCATCGAGGGGCTGACGGTCACCATCTGCGGCGATGTCCGGCACAGCCGCGTGGCGCGCTCCAACATCCTCTGCCTCAATGCGCTCGGCGCCCGTGTGCGGGTGGCGGCGCCGTCCACGCTCCTGCCGCCGTGGCCCGAGCGCCTCGGCGTGGAGGTGTTCACCGATATGAAGGCCGCGCTCGCCGGTGCCGACATCGTGATGATGCTGCGGCTGCAGCGCGAGCGTATGGTCACGTCCTATGTGCCCTCGACGCGCGAATATTTCCACTTCTTCGGCCTGGACCTGGAGAAGCTGAAATACGCCAAGCCGGATGCGCTCGTCATGCATCCCGGCCCGATGAACCGGGGTGTCGAGATCTCGTCCACCGTCGCCGATCATGTGCGCAGCGTCATCCGTGAGCAGGTGGAGATGGGTGTCGCGGTGCGCATGGCCGTGCTACAGGCGCTCGCATACCACCTTCCCAACAGCTGAAGCTGCCCGACCATGCCCGATACGGCCAATTCCTCCTCTTCAACCGGCCCGGCCGTCCTCGTTAACGCCCGCCTCGTCTGTCCCGCCTCGGGCCGCGAAGAGAAGGGCGGCCTGTGCATCGAGGACGGTCTGATCGCCGATGTCGGTCCGCACATCACCGGCGGTGAAGATCCCGCCACGGTGCTGGATTGCCAGGGCTACGTCCTGGCGCCGGGGCTCATCGATATGCAGGTGTCCACCGGCGAGCCGGGCGAGGAACACCGGGAGACGCTGGCGAGCGCGGCGCGCGCGGCGGCGGCGGGCGGTGTCACGACCATCGTCACGCTGCCGGACACCAAGCCGGCCATCGACGATGTGTCGCTCGTCGATTTCATCGAGCGTCGCGCGCGCGACACGGCCATCGTTCGCGTCTACCCCATGGCGGCAATGACCAAGGAACTCGCGGGCAGGGAGATGACCGAGATCGGTCTGCTCAGCGAGGCGGGGGCGGTGGCGTTCACGGACGGCAGGCGTAGCGTCGCCAACGCCAAGATGATGCGCAACATCCTCTCTTACGCCCGCGATTTCGGCGCACTGATCGTTCATTTCGCTGAGGATCCCGATCTGGCGCTGGGCGGTGTCATGAACGAGGGCGAAGTTTCCTCCACTCTCGGTCTGCCCGGCGTTCCGGCCGAGGCCGAGACGATCATACTGGAACGCGACGTGCGGCTGGTGACGCTGACCGGCGGGCGCTATCACGCGGCGACGGTCTCCTGCGCGGGGTCGCTCGACATCATCGCCAAGGCGAAGGAGGCCGGGCTTGCGGTGACGTGCGGTGTGACCATCAATCACCTGATGCTGAACGAGACCGACATCGGCTCCTACCGCACCTATTTCAAGATCAAGCCGCCGCTCCGGGAGGAGGCCGACCGGTTGGCCATGGTTGACGGCCTGCGCAAGGGCCTTATCGACGTCATCGTCTCCAGCCACAACCCGCAGGATGCGGAGATGAAGCGGCGTCCGTTCGCCGAGGCATCCGACGGCGCGCTGGGCGTGGAGACGATGCTGGCGGCGGCGCTGGAGCTCTATCACAACGGTTCGATCATGCTGTCGCCGCTCCTGGCGGCGATGACCAGCCGTCCGGCAGCGCTTCTGGGCCTGCCTGTCGGGCGCCTGACGCAGGGCGCGCCGGCGGATCTCGTGCTCTTCGACCCGGAAATGCCGTGGCGCGTCGATGTGAACCGGCTGCGCTCGAAGTCGCGGAATTCGCCGTTGGACGAGAAGGTGCTGCGCGGACGGGCCGTGCGAACCTGGGTGGGCGGCCGCTGTGTGTATGAATACGCTCTGGAAGGGGCGGGCGGCTGACGTGCCGTTGTGCGGGAATGGCGCCCGTGTCAGCCATCGGCGGCGATGCGTCTGCCTGGCTTCGTGCGCTGGCTTGCCAAGGGGATCGGCGGCGCTATTTCGCGGCGGATGTGGCGGCGCGGGCTTCGGCGCTCGCCCAGCGTCGGCGGATACGGGCGGTGAACGCACGCGGTTTCAGGCGGAAGAGTTTTTTGCCGCGTCGCCGTGCCTCTTCGCGCAGTTCTCTCTGCCGCTGGCGGCTGAGCGCCAGATACGCCTTGACGTCCTTGCGGCGGCCGAGGCTGGCGCGCTCCGCCCTGACAAGGTTGCTCAGAACGTCCAGGTCGTGATCGTTCCCGAGGGTTTCCGACAGATTTCTGGCAAGGCGGATGAGCGGGCGGATGCGCTTCGGGCTGGCCTCGCCCAGGAGCTGCAGATGCCGCCAGTGCCGCTGAACCAGCTTGCGCCATTCGTGGAATGCTTCGCTGGTCCCGTCGGCAAAGGCGTGGGAGAAGGCCTTGCGCGCTTTGCGGTAGTTGTCGCCGAGGCCCTGCGCGACGATCTTGAAATCTCCGCGATCGAGCGGCAGCCCGGCAATCACGGCCCGAACCTCGCGAGCGACCTTCCGGGCCTGCCGCGCCGCATTGCTGTCCACATGTTCGCTTGCGGTCTCGCCACGCGTTTCAAGCAGCTCGCGCAGCGCGTTCGCTACCGGTCCGCCTCCGATTGCCGGATCGTATTGTTCGAGGCTCGCGATGGTCCCCCGCATCGCCTGCACCTCGCGCAGGCCGGACAGGGGCCGGGCGATGGATCTCAGGCGGTTCTGCAATTTTGCATGTGCGGCTTTGCCGATGGCGGGGCGTATCAGCACGGCCAGCGCGCGCAGCCGCTTGACGGCGCGGCGGGCGTCGTGCACGGCGCTGCCCTGGCTGGCGCGGGCGGTGAGGCGCGACAGGATGATGGCCGTCTGCCCGGCGGCGGTCCGGCGGATTTCTTCGCTGAGGGGGCTGCCGGGGTATAGACGGTAGGACATGATGGAATGATGACAGATAAGCGGTAAATTACTATTTACACATCACTGCTGTCCGGCAATTTTGCCGGGAGGTCGGCTTAGATTATTGAAAAACAAGTGGAAAACGGATTTTTTGGGTGTCACCGATTCCGAAGTGATTTTGGGAAGCTGGGATTTTTCAATCCCGGAATCTGCCCATGCCCATCGGCAAATTGGTCTTCGCCCAGCTTATGGATTTCCTGCCCCTTCACACGTTCCGCCGCTGTGTGGCACGTTACCCATCGGGCTACCCTGCCAAAACATTCTCGCACCTGGATCAGTACCTGTGCATGGCATTCGCGCAGCTGACGTTTCGCGAAAGCCTGCGCGAC